>JAURRA010000027.1 GCA_030835825.1 Flavobacteriaceae bacterium | reverse complement strand
CCGAACAGAGTAGTTAAGCCCATTAGCGCCGATGGTACTGCGTCTCGTGGGAGAGTAGGTCACCGCCTTTCTTTAAAACTAAACCCTCACATCCGTGAGGGTTTTTTTGTGGATTGCATCGAAATAATGGAATGTGGATCATAAGGACGACCAACTGTAGATGGTTCTTATATCCAATCTATTTAATATCAATCTGTTTTCTGCTTTCCAATTTTGGTGTTTCCAATTTAGGCAATGTTACTTTTAATAGCCCATCGACATATGCTGCTGAAATCTCTTCTTTGTTCACGTTTTCTGGGAGTTGAAAACTCCTTTTAATAGCAGAATAGCTGAACTCTCGCCTTGTGACTTTTTCTTCTTCCTTGCTCTCTTTTTCCTCCTTTTGTTCAGATGAAATGGTCAAAACGTTTTGGTCCAAATCAATCGTGAAATCTTCCTTTTTAAGTCCTGGTATCGCAAGCTCTAACTGAAAGCAAGTATCCGTTTCAGTGGTATTTGCCGCGGGAATTGTTGTTCCAAGTTGTAAACCATTAGAAAAAAAATCTCTGTTCATCGAATAGTCCCAAAGGGAATCAAAGCTGGGAAACAATTCATTGGTTTTCCATTTAATTAAAGACATGACTCTACTTAAATTATTTATAACGCCTACTCTATACAGTTTTCGGCTTAACCTGTGTTTACTTTCTTATTTAGAGTCTATGTTCAACTGTTTCGACAACATTTAAATCGCCTGTAGTCTTGAGTGTTTAATTGAATGAATGCTGTGTATACTCCAAAACATAAGCCAAACGCTTTAGAGTTATTTTCATTTGAATTGATTTAGCTTATTCAACTGATAAATAGACTTGGGACCTAAATGTAACGTAAAGTTAAAAAATGATTTTTTTGATTCCAAGATCGAATATTCAAAAAATTGATTAGTCAGGCCTATTTTGTATCCTCGGGGTACTATCAATCCTGTTTTAGCCGTTTCCATTTTTAATTGTAGTTAATTTTATGTACCATTTTTTCTATTCACACAGCGGCAAATGATCCATATTTTGCAGAGTACTGCCATGATAATCGGCATGATGTTTGAAACGCATTAAAAAAATGCGCTATGAAATATGTATTGATTTTTTTGTTCCCTGTTATTATGAGCTCTTGCATATCCATACAAAAAGCACCCAAAATTGACACGTACAAATTACTAGTAGCTAAGAAATTTCAAAGGAAATTGCCTAAACGCTATGCCTTTGTCTTCCATGATCCAAAAGGAGCAAATGATTTTTACTATTTTATTGAGAGTAGGTTCAAAAGTAATTTCGACAATTTTCAATGGAATGTAACAGTAACCATTAAAGGAAGAATCCACAATTTTACCATATATGAAGTTGAGAAATCTACCAAAACTGTAAATCTCATACCCATCTTCGCAGACCTAGTTCGACATGCCAAAGATAAAGAAGCGCTCTTTCGCGATCAATATTCGACCAGGTCTGGAAGTTGGTACTTCGCTATTACAGTAACCGAAAATGATTATACCGACTGCTTGAAATCGAATGATGCCCACAGACAAGAAGTACTTGAATTTTTGGATTTTCTTCGATTATCATATGTCCATGGTGTTAGTCAGTTCTAAATGAAAATTTAATCTAATTCCCAGATTACCTTGGCCGTGATGTTTCTCCCGATATTGGGCACCTCAAGTGATTTCAGGCGGGACAAATGGTCAATATAATTAGTGTCAAACAAATTGGTTACGCCTAATGACGCAGTTACATTTTTATGAATTGACAACGAGAGTCCGACATCCATGAGACCATAGGAAGGGCTGCTTGTTTCAAATAGTCCAGCCCTATTTTGACTAGCAGTATATTGATATGTTATGAAAACACTATTTAGGAATTGATTTGTCCATTCCGCCATTGCCGTAGATCGCCATCTATTGGCAGGAATTAACGGCAGTGGGTCTCCATCACCATTTTCGGCTAATACCATGCTTACATCACTTTCTAAGTGTAGCCAATGAATTTGGTGCGGGTGATAGTGAAATCCCAATTCTCCACCGTACAGAATTGCATCGGATTGGGTATAATCAAATCTTGGTGAGCCTTCAATGATAGTATTTGAAGGAGATAAGTAGATGTAGTTTTTAATGTTATTATAAAAGGGTTGAAAACTGAAGTCAAAATGGGTTGAATTAAAATCAAAAGCCATGTCAATTTGTGTTGCAGCTTCTGATTCTAAGGCACTGTTTCCAACCACATATTGATTGGTTCCTTCATGTACCCCATTAGAGAGCAATTCAGAAGTATTTGGAGCTCTAAATCCAGATGAAATATTTAATTTCACTTTACTTTGATTGAGTTCATAGGCTAAACCAAAAGCAAAGTTCACAGCATCGAATTGATTTTCATAGTTGTTAAATAGAACCTCTCCCGCTTCCATATATGAGTCAGCCTGAATCTGTCTTTCATCAAATCGAAGTCCTCCTTGGAAATACCATTGGTCGCGAGCAGCACTCGCTACAACAAACATACCGATATCTTTTGTGCTGGCATCCGGAATTAATAGTTCTTCACCACTATTGGTATTTTTTTGAATGAGCCCTTGCGCTCCAACAATCCAATCGATGATGCGGCCTTTGTTTGGTAAAAACCATTTTAGGTTATAAGTAAAACTGTTCAAATCCATGTCAAGTGCTGGAGCTACAATTGTTTCTTCAAATTCTTGTCTTTGATTTGATGTATAGCCCAGCACTCCTTTGACTTTTCCGTCTCCTAGATATAGGGTGTTGTCCCAGCTTAGATTGTGATTCACTATGGTTTGGAAAGGGACATCAAATCCTCTTTCAGTGGATGTATCTAGAGTGAGATCTTCTTCGGTAATCCCAAATTTATTTTTCAAATAGCTATATCTCAAATTTCCAATCCATTTGTTAGATTCAAAGCCGTATGCCGCTTTTAAATTCTCCTCTTCAAAGCGGGTGTTGAAAGCTCTGGACGCCAATGGTGTCATGTAATCTAAATGTGATTTAAGCCCGGCAAAAAGATTGAATTTCAATTTGCCTTTGTTTATTTTTGCGCCCAGTTCATTGTTTGTTCCCATAGTATTTGAGAAATATTGACTGCTTGCTGAAAAGTTAGTGTTATTTATTTTAGCATAGCGCTCATCAACGAAGTAGAGCACACCACCTAAAGCATCGGCACCATAGAGCAAGGACGCTGGTCCTTTTATCACCTCCACGCTTTCAATACCTATATCTCCAACGCCAAGGCCGTGTTCTGCACCCCATTGTTGGTTTTCTAATCTGATTCCCTGTGTGTAAGTTACAATTCTGCTTCCTGATAAGCCCCGAATCACAGGCTTGCCTAGTCCGCTTCCGGTGGTAATTTGGCTGACTCCTGGTATGTTGGCTATAGCAGTAGCTAAATTAATAGGATTTGAGGCTTGAAGCATTTGTATGCTCCGCTGTTCAATGGCTATAGTATTGTCATTGCCAAGACGGCTTTGAGGCACTGACAAGACGATTTCGTCCAAGTCTAAATGACCTTGTTGAAGATAGAATACCTTATTGTCTTCTGAGCTGTTAACTCTGACTAATAGGGTTTCATAGCCCACGAATGTAAATTGTAAAACTATGGTTTGAGGAACGTTAGTTAAAACAAATTCACCCTGGTCATCGGTAATGCTTCCTGTCTGTTGTTCCACCGAATAAACGGTAACCATTGGAATGGGCGCGTTAGTTTCCTTATCGACAACCTTGGCAGAAAAGGTTTGACCCATTGATACTACTGTAAATAATAAAAGCGTATTAAATATTGAGAATTTCATAAAATTTAGTTTAAAAATGAATAAAACAGATTGCAGGGGTGCAATCCTTAAGACATAATTTAAACTAAATATGGAGGTCCTCTTTTGAGTCGATAAACTTTACTAAAAGAAAAAAAACTTGCCTTGAATGGTGTGAAGAGATGGTCAAATATGGGAACAATGTCTTCGTCTTCAATGTGACTAAGTGATTGGTATTTTTGATTAAGATGAAATTTAATCAGCTCGCAATTGTCATTGCCGTCGTGAAAATGCGCTACAGACTCGCTTTGGCACAGCTGATGTTTTTTGTGAACTGCGAGATGTCCGAGTTCCAGTAGGCTAGGGGCCAAGAGACAAAGTGTGAGTAAAATCCCAAATAGGGCTTTTGGCACAAAAATATTTTTAGCTTTCATCACGCGACAAATCTAATGAATTATACACTTCAAAAAGTTAAATCTGGAAATAAAGATTAGAATTTATGTCATGTTGTGCAACCATTTTAGACCTTTGAGCGTCTATACAAATAGAGTAAAACACTAGAATTTTGAAAATCATCAATCTGAATCTGCGTTATGATCGTTTGATTGAACTTGTCCGAAAAAAGGACAAGAGAGCTCAAGAGCAATTGTATAAGATGTTTGCACCT
>JAURRA010000026.1 GCA_030835825.1 Flavobacteriaceae bacterium | reverse complement strand
GAATCTGCATCGGTCAAGGTAAATAAACCAAAACCATCATTGTCAGCATCGCAATAAACCAACGCATCAGGACTTACAGCAGCCGGCGCCTGATTTACTATTAATTCTAAGGTGGTTAATGAATAACAACCGGTGGTGGCGGTATTCTCATCCTCAATGCGAACATGGAGTGTTTGTGGGTTTTCAATATTGGCATAGCTGGTTGACAAAGCATCAGTACCGCTTTCCGCAGCAGCCTGTGTCAAATGAAAACTGACTGTAGTTTGTGTGTCGCCCGCTGTGATTTCTCCTATCTTACTGCTCAAATCAAAGGTCTCGCTGTTGTCTATAGGTACTGTGTCACAAACCTCATAGTCAGTTGGCGCAACAAAATCAGGTTTAGGGTAATACATTAGGTCAAAGTTAATTGAGGTAATATAACAATGCGTGGCATTGTTCTCTACACGAACATAAACCGTGTCAGGATTGCTCTGGGTCGTGAAGGCTCCAGTGATAGGATTCTGCCCACTGTCAGCATCGGCCTGTGAGTCATAATAGGTAATGGTGTAGTCTGAGGCGTTTTGACTGCCTAATATCGTGTTTGTGTATACACTCAAATCTACAGTATTCTGATCTGGTGTAACGCTACACAACTCTTGATCTGCCACAGCGTTATATGCCGGTAAAGGATTAACCGTAATGGTCATGTTGGCTATACCAAAACAGTCGTTATTATTCTCCACACGTATATAAATCACTTGGGAATTGGGAGTCTCATTGGTATATTGATCTGGTAACTGATTCTGCTCGAGTTGGGCGTCTTCTAAAGTCTTATAAAATGCAACTTCTAATCCCTCGGGCAGGTTTTGTAATATGTCCCCATTAGCATCGCTAAGGGTAAATTCCGCAAAACCATCATAGTCGTCATCACATGTCTCAAGCCCTGCGTTACCAATATCTGTAGCTGTTACATCTAATGTTACTGTAGCATATGACACACAGCTTGTGGCATCATTCTCTACCCTGACATATAGCGTCTGTGGATTCACCGTATTGGTAAAGGGTGATGGCGTTAGTACATTGTTGCCACTCTCTGCATCTGTTTGACTCAAATAATAGCTGTAGGTAAAGCCTGTGGTATTCCCTCCTACGGTAATGTTCTGATCGGCTTCGTGGAGGTTGTAAATCGTAAAACCATCTGGGGTGCCATCTTCATCACACTGCACCAATGTTGTGTTCTGTAACTCAGGAAGTCCATTGACCACAAGATCAAAACTTCCAATACTATAACATCCCGTTGTATTATCCTGAGATCTGAAATAGATCGTTTGAGGATTACTCGTATTGTCGATGACCGTGATAGCATCCGTTCCTCCATCTGCCGCTGCAGACGTCGTGTGATAGGTCACACTAACATCCTGACCATTGGCAATCTCTGATGTCTTTGCCGTTAAATCAAAGGTCTCCTGCCAATCTCCAGATCCGTTGTAATCACACAACTCATAATTAGAAATCTCAGGTATAACAGGATTGTCAAAAACAATCAAATCTAGTGGCATGGTAACATAACAGCCAGTGAGGTCATCCTCCAAACGAACATAAATCGTTTGAGTGGAACTCAAATACATTGTCGGCAATGGACTGGCCCCACTGTCCGCATTGGCCTGTGAATCGTGGTAGCTGATGCTAACCCCTATCTGTCCGTTCATCGCCTCGGCACTCTTGGCGCTCAAATCAAACATCATCTGGGCATCGTAATCGTCATCGCACAACGACATTGAGGTCATCGTTACAACTGTCGGGAGAGGATTGACTTTTATTTTAAAAGAGGTAATGCCAGTGCAGGAGGTGAGGTCATTATTGACCAGCAAGGCAAAAATTTCTTGTTCATTAGGAGTTTCATTTTGAAAAGGACTGGAAATAGGACCATTACCACTAATTGCATCGGCATAACTGCGAAAGTAGGTTACAGAAACGTTAGTGCTAGACACGTCGCTATGACTGATCACTTGGGCATCCATTGAAGTCAACTGAAAAAAGGCTTTGCCATCATAATCATCATCGCAAACGTAAAAATCTGGTACAGCAGTTGTCCATTGTATTGGCGATGTACTTATTTGGAAATCAGCAGTGTCAAAACATTTGCCGTTAAGATCTTCGATTCGTGCGTAAATGGTTTGAGGATTCGTTGTGTTAGTAAAATTGGTTGAGGACAAATGTCCTGTGTCATTTTCCGCATCAGTTAGACTGGAATGATAAGAAATTATATATTGAGTTGAATCTTGAGCACCTAAAATGTTGGCATTGTTATTTTCCAAATTAAATTCTGCTGTTCCTATACTAGAACAAAGAAACAAATCTTGAGGCGGATTGGCCTGTGGCGAAGTGAAAAATTCAATCGTAATCTCATCTTCTACCTGACAGTTCTGAGTATAACTCAACTCAACCTTATAGACTCCTGGTTGGGTCACATTCAAGGTACTACTTGTTTCGCCAGCAATAACCACTCCGTCTTTATACCAAACATGAGTCCCCGAAGAACTATTGGTGTTAAGAGTGACTATGTCGCCGTCGCATTCTGCCGTACCAGTGGAGGTCAATAAATCTTGTCCCAAATTAACATCTAAGTTAAAGCTACCGGCTTTCAAGAAAACAGCAGTATCATATTGACTATCTCCAGCATCGGCAACGCCAAGTTTGATGTGATAACTTTGTCCAGCAAGTACTGGTGATTTCGCCGTCATTGAAGTGGTGAATCCGTTATATTCAATCGGACCAGCCCCTGAAGCGACATATTGAGAGAAATATTGTTCATTTTGAGCCGAACAAACACTGTTTGCAGGATGCACATTGCGAACCGTAACAGGAATAGTTGTGCCAGGTATGACAGCCAAATTGGACTTTGAACCGTTGGGGTGTGTCAAAATAAAAGCAAAAATATCTGAATAGGAGCATTCAAAAGTATCATCACCATACTCTTCCGATGCCATTAAAAATTCGAAACTGATTTCATCCACATAAGGCACAAAATCAAATTCTATAATGGTTGCGTTAAAAGTGTTAGATCCTGAAAGCATATCTAACTCCGAATCTCCTAACCAAGGCGAGTTCCCTGAGCCAGCATTAATTTGATTGTTTGGACCATCTGCAATTAAAGCATTGCCAGAAGCCATAATCAGGCCTTCTGCAAAAGGAAAGACTCCAGTAGGCTCGGAAAAATATCCGATGCCATTATCATCTCCGTAAGTGTTTGATCCAGTAGAAAATGAAATGTTACTCACTTGTGCGCAAACCGAATTAATCAACACATCCCTTATCAATTGCTCGACGGTATAGGTGGTCTGATCAACGGTTAAGTTCTGCCCATGCAAAACAACGGAAGAAAAAAAACATAGTACAGCAAAATATTTTAAATGCTTCATCAGCCTTAAAAACGTTTTAGTGAAAAATGTGCCCTGTACTCTTTGACCGTGTTCGATTTAGGATCAGTGTAATTTACTGTAAACCAGTAATCACTCGAAGGCATCAATAGGCCATTATACGTCCCATCCCATCCTCTACTCTGCGGTCTTATCTCTTTGAGCAGTTTGCCTTATCTTTCAAATATATAAATTTTTGACTCCAATTGATCAGATAGACTGAAAATATTCCAAGTGTCGTTGTAGCCATCTCCATTGGGTGTGAAAAATGGTGGGTAGCCTATCACCAGCAACTCTACCCTGGTCTGTCCACAGCCAATGATGTCTCTGGCCCATATCTCATGGATGCCTTCGCTGAGCCCTGTGAATAGTGTGTCGGTAGTCCAAGGTCCATTGTCAGAAAAAGTGGCACTACCGTTCAAGGTCACAGATTCTCCAACACAAACTCTGATTTGACCATCGGCATTGACCGCAGGGGAAGAACTTTGGAGAATGGCAACAATATCTTGACAGGGGTCTAAATCAGATGACCCTATAATGGCAGAATTCAAGACCCCCTCTGGATGGGAAGAAAAGAAAAAACTCAAAATAGGCAGATACAAGAATGCCTTGGAGTAATTTTTCATGAGTAGATGGGTCTAATTCAAATAAATATTTCCGGTTCGTCAGTTAGAGAAATAACAGCTTTAAATTGAGCATAATTTTCATACCAATTCTATTTAATGGGAGGATAATAAGGCTAACTTTGTAAAAAACATAATAAGTATGCCCATTAAAATTGTTAAAACCAGCAATCCTAAAATTCAAAAATTTGAAGGAGAGGAATTTTTAACTCAACATCAAAGCTTAGAATTCTCCAATATTGATGAAGCTATCAATGCGCCCTTGGTTGCAGAACTCTTTCATTTTCCCTTTGTTAAAAAGGTTTATGTTTCATTAAATTTTATTGCCATTGAACGCTTTGATATCGTGACTTGGGAAGAGGTAGAGAACGACATTGCCGAGTTCATCGCATCGGCTATAGAAAGAGGGATTGAGGTCATTAAGGCTGCCCCAAACAAACCTGCGCCAGTAACTGTTTATGCCGAAAGTACTCCCAATCCAGCGGTGCTAAAATTTGTGGCCAACAAAAAATTAGTCGAAAACACTGTCGAATTCAAATCCATAGACGAGGCCAGATCGGCACCCTTGGCTACTGCTCTTTTTCATTTGCCTTTCGTAAAATCCGTTTTTTTCGATGAAAATTTTGTTTCTATCACCAAGTACGACGTCGCCGACTGGAATGAGGTCACTTTAGAAGTCAGGGAATTCATAAGGAGCTATCTGGCAGAAGGCAAACCTATACTCGAAGAATTACAAGTACAAGAAGCATTTGGCACTGCCAAGGATGAGTCTATTCCAGAGGTGTTAGATGATGTGTCTGCTTCAATAGTCAGTATTCTCGACGAATATATCAAGCCCGCTGTTGCTGGGGATGGAGGGAACATTCAGTTTTCTTCTTATAATGCGGATACCAAAGAGGTTCAGGTCATTCTACAAGGTGCCTGTAGCGGCTGCCCATCGTCCACAATGACCTTAAAAAACGGCATTGAATCACTACTTCAAGAAATGCTGAAAGATAAGGTATCTCGAGTCATTGCAATCAACGGATAGACCCCAATTTCGGCGGATTCATACTGACAAAATCCTTAAGATAAAAGGGTTCGAAATAGGCTAAGTCTTCATAGTCCCCTATTTGGAATTTTTCGAAGGACAAAGGAGCCATTTGCATAGCTGAAGGCCAGTGATTATGACAGAATATTGCCAAAGGATGATCAATGATTTCACTTATTTTTTCGGTAGCATCGCCAATAAAAAATACCGGTCCCTGGGCCAATAGAGCCTCGTAGGAATTCTCCTCAATAATATGACTTTCAACCTGAGATAATTCGTTGAAATCAGAATCAAAAATGGCTTGGTAAACTTCCATTCTTCTTGCGTCAATAACAGAGACAATACTGCCTTGAACAGCGGTTAATTGCATGGCCTGAGCCTTCAAGGTAGGCGTTGCAATCAAAGGAATTTCTAGAGCATAACAAAGCCCCTTGGCTAGGGAGGTGCCTATACGTAATCCCGTGTAGGACCCGGGGCCTTGACTTATAGCTACCGCATCCAAGTCCTTCAATTCAATTTTAGACTCTATCAGCACGGCCTCAATAAAAGGCTGTAGTTTTTCGGCATGAGAATAGCCCACTTCGTTGAGTTCTCTGATCGCTAATAACCTACCACGATCTGACACTCCCACTGAGCAGTTTTTCGTACTTGTTTCTAAATTTAAAATGAATCCCATTTACTCAAATATAGCCTTTCCTAAGAAAAAATCTAAAACTTGAGTTTTAAAAATGAAATCGTATTTCGCATTAATCAACAAAGCTTTGGCATTGATAAGTGCCAATCGCGACTGCTCCAGTTCGAAAGAGTTGAGCGCACCAATGGCGTATCTTTCTTGAGCATTTGAAAAGGATAATTCTCTAGCTTCCACAGATGCGGTCGAGGCCTGATATGATCTCAGGGCTGCCTGAGCATCGGTAAATGCACGTTGAACACTGGCTTCCAAATCCAATTTAGCTTTATCCAATTCTAACTCGGCATTGTCTTTTTGGATCTTGGATTTAGTAAAGGCCGTTTGATTTCTGAATTTAGAAAAAATGGGGATGTTGACATTAAGGTTCAGTCCATGACCTTTGTTATCATTGATTTGTTGGAAAAAACTTGAATCCTCAGAAAGATTAGAAAAATTAGCACCAGTATTAAATCCATAGCCTAGGCTTATGGTGGGCATAAACCCGGCCTTGCTCAACTTAATATTGATGTCGGCAATTTCAAGATTTTTATTGGCTATTTTTATTTCATTCCGATTATTCAGCGCGTATTGTATAATGGGATTGACGTCGTCGTATAATATGGAAGGAGAAGGATCTTCGACCTGAATCACTTCAACATCAAAACCTTCAGCTGGCACTTGAATCAATTGCGCAAGGGTAAGAAGTGCAATTTTATGGTTGTTTTGAGCAACGGTTAAACTCTGTAAATCTCCACTCAAATTGGCCTGAGCATCATAGAGGTTGGACAAAGGCTGAACGCCAGACTCCACTAAATTTTGAACACGCACTAATTGTGTTTGCGAAAATCCATATTGCGATTTCGCTGTCTCTAGATTCTCCATATTGAACAATACGCTCAGATAGGCGTTGGCCACGTTCAGAGCGACATCATCTTGAAGGCGACGCAATTCAAATTCGTTGCGCTCTAAATTAAGTTGCGATTGTTTGAACCCATTAAGCGTTCGAAATCCATTAAAAACAGTTTGGTTCAGTGATAAGGAACCATTGGTTGAAAAGAACTGTCTATCGACAAAATTTCCTGAGAATAATTCGGCAGATCCAAAATTAGCCGATTGACTGAGGCTCGCCCCTAAAGAGGGTAAAAACTCGCCTTTGGCCGCTTTCACATCTTGTTCATTAGACTTTATGTTATTAATGTTTTGTTTAATGGATATGTTGTTTTCCAACGCCATTTCTACACATTCTCTAAGCGTCCATTTTCGGTTTTGTCCTTGAACAGCAGTCGAAACGCTAATTAATACAATGAGATAGGTTAAATTTCTGAGCTTATTCATTTGATTCGTCTTCTTTTTCATCTTCCTCCGAAGCCTGGTTCCACACTTTAATTTGATCTGTTTCTTCTATACCATCCAATATTTCTACATTGATACCGTCAGACAAGCCCAATTCCACATTCTTTTTAATAAATCGTCCCGATTCATTACGAATTTCCACGAAGGGCTGATCGGTAATTCGATTAAACTGAAGCAAGGCCTCACGGACACACATGACACTATCGCGGCTTGCGATATCAATTTTGGCATTGGCGCTGTATCCAGCTCTAATTTTTACAGTTTGTTCGATGATCACATCGGCTTTGATGGTGAATTGTACAGCGCCATTTTCCTCAACCCCTTTGGGTGCCAAAAAAGTTAATTTTGCTGGAAACTCTTCTTGATCGATGGCGCCGAGAACAACAGTGATTTCTCTTCCCTCGCTGAGCTTGCCAATTTCGGACTCATCCACCTTGCCTTCAAATATCATTTTACTCATGTCGGCAATTGTAGCGATGGTGGTTCCTGCATTGAAATTATTACTCTCAATTACTTGATCACCTTCGCGAACAGGGATTTCGAGAATAGTTCCAGAGATTTGAGCAACAATACTGGTATTGGCACCACTTCCGCCAGAAACCGATCCTCTTTTGATAATTTGAAAATCGTTCTGAGACTGAGCATAAGCCTCCATAGCTTGGTTCAGTGACAATTCAGTATTTTCAAAATCTTGGCGAGAGATCACGCCTTTTTCATATAATGTTTTGTTTCTATCGTAAATGGTCTGGGCATTATCCAAAGCCAATTTATTGCTTTTAATTCTTGAATTGGCGCTCACTAAGGCTTGCTCATTAGGAACCACTCGAATAGTTGCAATAAGATCACCTTTGCTCACTATATCACCTTCTTCGACTACAATACGATCTACAATACCCGATATTTGAGGCTTGAGTTCGATTTCTTCTTCGGGATTCAACTTGCCAGTAGCTACAACCTTATAATTAATTGGGGCATAAAACGGCGTCTCAGTAGCAAATTCTTGTACATCTGCCGCGTTAGAATCTTTGAAATATTTCAAAACAACGATTAATAGTACAAGAAGTACTGATACTATTATAATTTTTACTGATTTCTTCATGTTTATATAGAGGTTAATTGTCTTTTAATTGTTATTCTTCTCTTAATGCTTGTATGGGTCTTACGCTCGTGGCTTTAAAAGCTGGTATCAGGCCAATAAATGTTCCTAAGGCTACCAGTATCAAAAGCGCCACAAAAACTACCGAAATCGGAACCGAGGCGTTGACTAAGGTGGCGTCGATACCTTGACCAAACAAGGCATCAATAGCTATCAAAATCCATCCACCAGTAATGATGCCTAACAAGCCCGAAATCATAGTTAGAAAAACGGCTTCTGTAACGATTTGCCTTTTAATCTCAAATGGTGTGGCTCCTAAGGCGCGGCGTACACCAATCTCTTTGGTGCGCTCTTTAACGGTGATGAGTAATATATTTCCTATGGCAAATACACCCGCAATCAGTGTAGCGATGCCTACGAACCAAGTTAAAAATTGCATGCCCTTTAAAAAGCCTGTGAGTTTGCCAAATTCTTTCCCCAGGTTGAAACTTCCAAAAGCTCGCTGGTCTTTGGGGTGAATATTATTCATGTTTCTCAGTAATAATTTCGTGTCGGATTCAATTTGTTTGATGCTATAATCCGTTTTTCCAGTTACCATCAACCATCCTATCCGTTCACCATAATTATACATCTGCTGAAATGTAGAAAAAGGAATATGGACATTTGAGTTGCCAAACTGATCTTCTTCAATCACTCCAATTACGGTAAAATTACTGTTATTGATTTTGATTATTTCGCCAACTGCCTGCTCGTCTTTTTCAAATAACTGTTCGTAGGTATCAATAGTAATGACCGCGACTTTCCGTTTGTCCTCAATATCACTGCTGTTGAGAAATCTCCCGTGAATCAATTTCTTTTTCTGCACCAAGTCGAGTAGTGGAAAATCTCCTGCGATTGAGAAATTAGCAGACTGCGTTCCTCGAATCACTTGGGCTTGGTTTTGGTTTCTAGGTACAACAAACTCAATACCAGGGATATTTTCCTCAATGCGCTTGGCATCCGAGAGCGTCAATTCAACGCGTCGCCCTTCTTGAAAACCTTGGAATGGCCTGCTGGTATTTTGACCCCAAATAAACACACTGTTGGTGGCAAAATCACCAAAAAATTTATTGAATGAATTTTCCATTCCCTTGGCACAGCCTAAAAGAGCAATCAGTAATAGAATACCCCACCAAACACCAATCATTGTGATCCCAGTTCTGAGCTTGTTCTTGCTCATACTGTCTAGCACTTCTTGCCAGGTATCGCGTTCAAATAAAAACTTTAGCATATTATTCGTCTCTTAAAGCTACAATAGGTTTGATATGAGCTGCTTTTTTTGCTGGAACATAACCAGCTAAAGCACCTGCCAAAATAAGTGTTATGGTTGCCGAAATTACCAAGCTCTGACTTACGCCCGGGTCTTTGATGAAAAAATCCTCTAAGCTAGAGCCGATGAGTTCGAGTACACCCACGCCTAAAAGCAATCCTAAATATCCCGCAATGGTAGTGATGAGTATGGATTCCAAGAGGATGATCCTAACGATAGACTTTGGCGCCGCTCCTAGGGCCTTGCGAATTCCAATTTCTTTGGTTCGTTCCTTGACAATGAATATCATGATATTACTAATACCAACAATTCCAGCGATTAGGGTTCCCATTCCTACTAAAAAAATAATGATTCCCAAAACAGTATTCATTTGATCAACACCTTTATTTCCATTGGCATAGTTGCGAACACGGATAGCATTTTGATCAGAGGGATTAACAGAAAATCGTTTTTTTAAATCCTTTTGAATTCGATTCCCAAACGCAATGGCCTCATCATAATTCATTTCGGGATTATAAGTCAAATTGATTTGGTCGACGTAATCGTTATTGCCATAGACCTTCTGAGCTGTGGTAATAGGTAGATAAATGAGCCTTTCTTCATTGTCACCACCGTCATCTGTAAAGACCCCTACAACTTTATACTGTACCCCACTCAAGTTGATAAATTTACCCAATGCTGGTTCTTTCAAAAACAAATCCTTTTCCACCAATCTCCCAATAACAGCTACTTTGGTTCCTTCCTGCATATCTCTTTGATTGAGATATCTCCCTTCTTTGATTTTGGTCCTTTCCAAAAACTGATGATCTGGATGTACTCCACGCACGCTGTAACCATTCCGCTCGTTACGATAGGAGGCCTGTAAGTTTTTATAAACCCTAGCCGACATAAATTCAATATTTGAATCGAATGATTCGCCGACATAGTCAAAATCCTCGTTCTTGAATTGTATTCTTCTACCTGCTTGCAGTCCCTTGTATGCTTTTGATGTTCTTCCTGACAACAAGAAAATGGAGTTGGCAGCATCGTCTACAAAAGCCTCTTTGAAGGTATTATTCAAGCCATTTGCAATTCCGAAAAGAATGGTAAAGAGCAGTATTGCAAAAGTCACCGTGAATCCTGAAAGTACAGAGCGCAACTTATTTTTGGAGATACTTTGAAAGATCTCACGCCATAGATCAATATCAAACATGGGCTATTACTCTTTGTTGAGTGATTTTTTTGTCTTCCGTAATTACGCCATCTTTCAAACGAATGACCCGCTTGGTCATGGCCGCAATCTCTTCTTCATGGGTCACAATAAGCAGGGTTTTACCTTCATCATTCAATTCTTGTAAAAAAGCCATAATTTCATGAGAAGTAGTCGAGTCTAAAGCTCCTGTCGGCTCATCTGCCAGCAACAATTTTGGTTCGGCCGCTAGGGCGCGAGCAATGGCAACGCGTTGCTTTTGACCTCCCGAAAGCTCACTAGGTAAATGGTTAGCCCATGAGAGTAATCCCACTTTTTCTAGATGAAAACGGGCGTGCTTCAATCGTTCTTTACGAGGCATACCTTGATAGTACAACGGCAAAGCAACATTTTCCAAAGCATTCTTGTAATTGATAAGATTGAAAGATTGGAATACAAAACCTAAAAATTTGTTGCGATATACGGCAGCCTTTTTCTCATTTAAATTTTTGATGGGAACATCATCCAAAGTGTAGGTCCCAGAATCAGCCTCATCTAAAATGCCGATAATATTGAGCAATGTAGATTTACCAGATCCCGATGAACCCATTATCGCGACCATTTCGCCCTGCTCTACCTCAAGATTAATCCCTTTTAGAACATGAAGCTCAGAGTCTCCAATGGGGTAGGACTTGTGTAGATTTTTTATTGATAACATGATGATAAATTTTGTTTAGTGAAACAACCGGCCATTGTTAGACTACTACTCTGACCAATTGTTACAGTCTATTTTAATTATTATTCTTTTTTCCGCGATACAATTTAAAAATATAAAACCCTATTCCCCCAACCACCACATAAGGAATAGCCATCAAGTAGAGGATTCCGTCATTAATACCTTCGGCTGTTCCTTTACCTTCTTCGCTCTCTAGCACCGCGCGACACATAGCACACTGTGATTGTGCAATATTAGTCATTGACAACAATAGAATAAAGAGTATTATTTTAATTTTAACATTCATCTAACTGTAAAACGGAGCAATCATAAGATAAACTACAACACCAGTAACTGCCACATACAACCATATAGGTAAAGTTATCCGTGCCAGTTTTTTATGTCCTTCAAAGTCCTGATTCCAGGCGCGCAGATAGGTAAACAAGACTAGAGGTATCACAGCAATTGACAGCAAAATATGAGAAATCAATATGAAGAAATAGACAAATCGCAGCATCCCCTCACCGCCGTACGGCGTTGATTCACTGGTCATATGATAAGCCACATACATCCCTAAAAACAAAACAGAACAGACCAATGCCAATTGCATCAATCTTTGATGGACTTGGCGTTTACCGTTTTTAATAGCTACCAATGCCGCTATCAAAAGAACTGCGGTAAGTCCATTTATTGTTGCATATACCGGAGGTAAAAAATTTAAGGGCGCCACGTTGGGCAGCTTCACATTAAATAGCACCACAACGACCAGGGGAATGGCTATAGAAACTGCAATGATTATATTATTGAATTTTTTTTGATTGTTAGTTGTTGTCATGCTCATTTAATAATTTATGAATGTCTTGTATCAGTATAGAAATTTCCTCTTTTTGACCAGTTTCGTCCTCTGGATCGGCATTCAAGCCATAATAATATATTTTTGGGTTGCCAAAATCATCTAATCTGGAGCGAATATAACCCGCCTTATCGATTAAGGCAAAATTGCCAGAGTGTTCAAACCCGCCTGCCGCTTCTTGATCTTCAGCAACAAACAAATTGAATCCAACATTAGCCAGTTCATAAATGGCTTGCTTATCACCAGTTAGAAAATGCCAATTGGGATTGACAACACCATAATTATCGGCATAGCTTTGAAGGACCTCAGGAGTGTCATAAGATGGATTTATGGTAATAGAAGCTATTCCAAAATCTTGTCGCTCGGGAAATTGATTTTGAATCGTTACCAAATTTCTATTCATAATCGGACAAATGGTCGGGCAAGTGCTAAAGAAAAATTCTAAAACATAGACCTTTCCCAAATAATCTTTATTAGATACTGTTTCCCCTCTTTGATTGATAAAGGTAAAGTCTGGAACTTTTCTTTTCTCGCCATTCATAAGGATAAAAGACAAAGCTTTCTGATCTTGACGCTGTAATCCTATATGCTGACTTCGACTTTCCTCCCTAATGACATCTGTCGAAGATAGACGTTCAACAATTCGCGGAACGAAAATGATGCCAAAAACCAATAAAATAAAAGTGATCCCAACATAGGAATAGTTAGTTTTCCTCGCCATCTGATTTTAAATTGTCGTTTCTTCTGTCATCCGACTCAAAAGTGCCTTTGCGCTTTTGACGGTATTCTGTAAACAAAATGCGTAAATCTTCACTCATTTTATTTTTTAAATCGGCCACCTCTGTACAGTCATAACTATATAGTCCGTAGGGTGTTATATTTTTTTTAAGTTCGTTTTTGGATCGGTCATCAAATCTCCCGCGTTGGTTCAATTGCTTATCGATGATGTAGGCCTGGTTGAAGGCCGAGCTTTCATGGGTTGCAGAAGTCAATAAACTGTTACCCAGTTGATTGATGCTTTGGATGTCTCCTAGGGCAAATTGCCAATACTTTAGATCACTGTAGGAGTACAATTCTTCCTTGAGTTGTCTCAATTCATCTTCAGCAGCATTGGGCGCAACAACAACGACTTGAAATTTTTTAAAGCCTTTAAATTTATCATAAATCAATTCTTTGAGATTTAAAGCTGCTGTTGATTGGTCCAGAGGCGAATAACTATAAATTGCTAAAACGGTTAATCGGTCTTGAAGAATGACCTCTTCACCGTCAATGGATCTAAAACGATCGAGTTCTACAACATCCTGATTAACCACTTCAAGTGGCGTATAGTTGTGCACAGACGGGTAGAGAAAGAGAAGGAAAGCAACTGGAAGGAAAAACAATAAACTAAGAATGATTGGTTTTCTAAGCTTATCAAAGGATGTCACAATCAAAATGTTTTATCAAAACCACTAATGGAGTTGCTATTAGAAATAAATAAGTCCCTTGAGTCATAACACAGAGACACTGATTAAAAATCTCTTCTGATATAGCCCGAACTATAGATGCTCTCGATATAGCCTCCCTCTTGAAGTAAAATAAAAATCAAGTAAGCGACCAAGAATACTGCGGTCCAAACCACCATGCGTCTCAAAGCTGTGGTTTCATCTCGCATGTGCATGAAATCCCAAGTGATATAGTAAGCTTTAACAAGGGTCAAAAGAATAAAAATAAGATTAAGTGGTTTCAAAAAAATAAAAGGTGAGAGAAATACATTGGCCAATGTAGCACCAAAACCACCGTCAAAAGGAGACATTAAAGCCGTCATCAAAACGGGTGGTTTGTAAATCCCAAGAACAACTTCAACCGCTGTTACAATGGTTAGAAATATCAAAACACCCCAAATTTTTTGAGTATTACTTTTGAATTTAATCAGTCCCCTGAAAATTGCCAATTTATGTTCGTGAGCTCCCATAGTCTTTATTAATAGATATATTTAAACCAGATAGAAAAAAGTAAATACAAATACCCAAACCAAATCTACAAAGTGCCAATACAGTCCAACTTTTTCGACCATCTCATAGTTTTTTCTGCGCTCATAAGTACCAAGAATGACATTGAAAAAGATAATGATATTGATGACAACGCCCGAAAAAACGTGAAAGCCGTGAAAGCCGGTAATAAAAAAGAAAAAGTCTGCAAACAAGGGCGATCCATATTCATTCACTTTTAGGTTAGCACCTTCTACAACCTGTTTGCCATTGGTTTTGATTTGCGTTAAAGACGACTCCCGATTCAACAATGTTTTCTGACCCGCTGCATCCAAGGTTTGAGTACGCACTAAAACATTTGGATGAGCCTCCATCCCGGCAATAACCTCCTGTAAATTGAAAGTTGTGTGAGCACCCTCGCCTTCAAACCAAATACCATTTTTAGCCAAATGCTGCTCTCTTTCGCTTTCAATAGGTTTTGCAAAATCACGTAAAGCCAAACGTTGTCCGCTGTCAGCATCTACAAACTGTAAAATTTGACCTCCCTTAGTTTGCACAGCCCCATAATCTCCCTTGATGAAAGTTGCCCATTCCCAGGCTTGGGAGCCAACAAAAATCAAACCCCCAATGATGGTTAAAAACAAATACCAAGTAACTTTTGCCTTTTTCATATGATGTCCAGCATCAACAGCCAATACCATAGTTACTGACGACATGATTAGTACAAAAGTCATAAACGCCACATAAATCATGGGCAATTCTTGACCGTGAACAAAAGGCACGTGAGTAAATACCTCATCTGCAATAGGCCATGATTCGATATATTTAAATCGAGAAAAACCATAGGCGGCAAGAAATCCAGAGAAGGTTAAGGCATCCGAAACAATGAAAAACCACATCATCATTTTACCATAAGAAGCCTTTAATGGTGCACTTCCTCCGCCCCAAGTTTTTCCTTCTGTTCCTGTGCTTGCGAGTGTTGAACTCATTTTATGTAGATTTAATTTGTTGCAAAAATAATGATTTTAAACGGTAATGAAAGCGGGATTAAAGGTGAAATTCTGTCAAAATTTTAAACGGCTTCGAATTGACAATAAAAAAATTAAAATGTCACGAAAAAAATGAACAGATATATCCATAGCAAATCGACAAAATGCCAGAAAATGGCAGCCATATCAAAACCCGTCATTGAGGATGGAGAATAAGCGCCTTTTTGATTCATTATCAATACAACCAACAACGCTATTAAACCCGCTACAACATGCAGTATATGCAATACGGTTATGACATAAATATAGGACATGGTGATATTACTAGTTGGGCCGGTAAAATTATAACCCGATTCGACAATTTGCTGAAATCCAACAAACTGACTGATCAAAAAAGCAATACCCATCACTAGAGTGACAGCTATAAAAAGGGAGGCTTGGTATTTAAGGCCTTTTTTCACGGATCTGCGACCCATAATTAGACAAAAACTACTCAGCAAAATGAGCGCCGTACTCCAGAAAAAAGCATTGGGCAAAACCAATTCTTTAAGCCAATCAATCCGAGAACTACTGACAATAAAAGCACTGGTCAATCCTCCGAAAGTCATGACTAAAGAAATAATTCCCACTATGACCATCATTTTACTGGCTCGGCTTTGTTTTTCTTGTGTACTTCCTTGAGTTAAATCCATATATTAAATAAGTTTATCAGCCACGTATATTATTTGTAGCAATGTGATATAAAGAACACTAACCAACATTAGCGATCGCGCAGCAACAGTAGTTTTTTGAATGAATAATTGTACAGCAAAATAAATCATTACAACACCTATCAAAAAAACTAAAATGGCTGCTGTTAGACTTAAATGAAGTCGACCCGTTATACCAAATGCCGGCAATAGGGAGACAATGACAGTCCAAATGGAATAAAATATGATTTGAGCCGCAGTAGCCTTGTCGGGCTTAGATGTTGGAAGCATTTTGAATCCTGCCCTTTTATAATCCTCGTCCAAAAACCAGCCAATCGCCCAAAAATGAGGAAATTGCCAAAAGAATTGTATTAAGAATAACGTGCCAGGTTCGATATCAAAATCATTGGTTGCTGCCACCCATCCCAACATAAAAGGAATGGCCCCAGGAATGGCTCCCACAAAAACTGAGAGTGGTGTTTTGGTTTTTAAAGGCGTATAGGCACTGGTATATAAAAAAATAGAAATAGCACCAAACATGGCTGTTTTTGGATTGATGTTGTATAGAATTATCAATCCTGCCGCAGTCAACAAGCAGCCCATCAAAAAAGCAGAATTCACAGACACCTTACCCGACGGAATAGGTCTGTTCATTGTCCGCTTCATCAGAGCATCCAAATCCCTTTCAATGATTTGATTGAACACATTAGACGCGCCAACCATACAATACCCGCCAAGTGCTAACCATGCCACTACAGTATAGTCGATGACCGAAACACCCAGCATATATCCCGCTATTGACGAAAATACAACGCTAATGGATAGCCTCATTTTAGTCAATTCCATGACGCTTTTACCCACTGACGAAAGGTCAGCGGTCAAAAAGGGTTTGAATGTTCGTACTTGCTTCATGGAAAATATCTCTGATGACAAATCAATTCGAGCGCAAAGATATTCTAATATGGAGTTTTAGCCAATCGCGTGGCGATTTATTTATTGTTCATCTCATTTAGGGGTGTTAAAAAATAATATCAATTGAATTAACACAATTATCCTGTAATTCTATCTCAATAACATTCGAAAAAAGGCTTAAAAAGACTGCGATTGTTGTATATTTGCAATCTATTTTTAACTATTCTAAATTAGAATTGTGATCAAAGTATCTGAAACTGCAAAGTCCAAAGTGGCGCAACTAATGAGCGAGGAAGGTTTTGATGCTGCCCGCGATTTTGTGAGGGTAGGTGTCAAAAGCGGCGGTTGCTCTGGTTTGTCCTACGAATTGAATTTTGACAACACCACTCAACAAGACGATAAGTTGTTTGAGGATAATGGCGTGAAAATCATTGTTGACAAAAAAAGTTTTTTATATCTGGTAGGCACCACCTTAGAATACTCAGGTGGCTTGAACGGCAAAGGATTTGTGTTTAATAACCCCAATGCCAATCGCACCTGCGGTTGCGGAGAAAGTTTCTCTTTATAAACAAGATTTATGAGTAAGTATACAGAAGACGATTTAAGAGAAGAACTCAAAACCAAAGAATACGAGTATGGATTTTATACTGATATAGCTTCCGACACTATTCCTGTGGGACTCAACGAGGAGGTTGTGAGAACCATATCCAAGAAAAAGGGAGAGCCCGACTGGATGACCGATTGGCGTCTAGAAGCGTTTAAAATGTGGCAAGGCATGACAGAGCCCGACTGGGCAAATGTCAATTATACCAAACCCGACTTCCAAGCGATTTCATATTACTCCGCGCCAAATAACAAGCCCAAATACAATTCTCTGGATGAGGTAGATCCGGAATTACTAGCGACGTTTGAAAAGTTGGGAATTTCATTGGATGAACAAAAAAAATTGAGCGGTGTCGCCATGGACGTGGTCGTAGATTCGGTTTCCGTGGCCACTACTTTCAAAAAAACATTGTCAGAAAAAGGAATTATTTTCTGCTCCATCAGTGAGGCTATTCAAGAACATCCCGAGTTAGTCAAAAAATATATTGGGAGTGTAGTCCCTAGAACAGATAATTTTTATGCCGCTCTGAATAGCGCAGTCTTTAGTGATGGTTCATTTTGTTATATTCCAAAAGGGGTAAGATGTCCCATGGAATTGTCTACTTATTTTAGAATCAATCAAGCAGGAACAGGTCAATTTGAGCGAACTTTAGTCATTGCCGATCAAGAGAGTTATGTCAGCTATCTCGAAGGCTGTACAGCCCCCAGTAGAGATGAAAATCAATTGCACGCAGCGGTTGTAGAACTCATTGCCTTGGACGATGCCGAGATCAAATACAGCACCGTACAAAACTGGTTTCCAGGAAATGCCGCAGGTCAAGGAGGTGTATTCAATTTTGTAACCAAAAGAGGTCTTTGCGAAAAACGCGCGAAAATTTCTTGGACTCAGGTAGAGACTGGCAGTGCTGTTACATGGAAATACCCCTCATGTATTCTCAAAGGGGACTATTCGGTTGGTGAGTTCTATTCCATAGCCGTAACGAACAATTTCCAACAAGCCGACACAGGAACCAAAATGATTCATTTGGGCAAACACACCAAATCGACCATCATTTCAAAGGGCATTTCGGCTGGGAAATCCCAGAACAGTTATCGGGGTCTCGTTCAAATAAGTTCGCGCGCCGACCACACTAGGAATTTTTCTCAGTGTGATAGTCTGCTCATGGGCAACGAATGTGGCGCGCATACATTCCCCTATATCGAAGCCAAAAACAATTCGGCCAAGATTGAGCATGAAGCTACAACAAGTAAGATTGGAGAGGATCAAATTTTTTATTGTAACCAAAGGGGGATTGCCACAGAAAAAGCTATTGCACTAATCGTAAATGGATTTAGCAAGGAGGTACTTAATAAACTCCCCATGGAATTTGCCGTTGAGGCTCAAAAACTATTAGAAATCAGTCTGGAAGGATCAGTAGGATAATTTATATTTATATAAAATGTTAAAAATCAAAGATTTACACGCTAGTATTGACGAAAAGGATATTTTACGTGGTATCAATTTAGAAATTAAGGCTGGCGAGGTCCATGCGATTATGGGACCAAATGGTTCTGGAAAGAGCACCCTGGCATCAGTAATTGCAGGGCGAGAAGACTACGAAGTCACTAAAGGCGCCATTGAATTGTCAGGCCAACCGCTAGAAGAGCTTTCGGCAGAAGAGCGGGCACATTTGGGTATATTTTTATCCTTTCAATATCCTGTTGAAATTCCGGGGGTTTCGGTGACCAATTTCATTAAAACAGCCATCAATGAAAGTAGAAAAGGCAAAGGCTTAGAAGACATGCCAGCAAACGAAATGCTCAAAAAAATAAAAGAAAAATCTGAACTGTTAGAAATTGATCGCAAGTTTTTATCCCGTTCTCTCAACGACGGATTTTCTGGTGGTGAAAAAAAGCGGAATGAGATTTTTCAAATGGCCATGCTCGAACCCAAATTAGCCATACTCGACGAGACTGATTCAGGTTTGGATATAGACGCCATGAGAATTGTTGCCGATGGTGTTAATACCTTAAAAAATGCGGATAACGCCATAGTGGTCATCACCCATTATCAAAGGTTATTAGACTATATCGTACCAGACTTTGTTCATGTCCTGTATAATGGTCGCATTGTGAAGTCGGGAGGCAAAGAACTGGCGCTAGAATTGGAGGCGAAAGGCTATGATTGGATCAAATCTGATGTAACCGTTTAATAAATGGAATTAAAAGAAAAACTATTATCATCATTTTGGGGACTCGACAGCAGTGTAGAGGTAGCAGAGCATATCAACGATTTGCGCGGCGATGCTATTAAGGTTTTCGAACAATACGGTTTTCCCAGTAAAAAACAAGAGGCTTGGAAATACACCTCGCTCAATAAGATAGTTAATAGGGATTATGTCTTGGAGCCCAAAGGAGACATAGCTGTTGATTTTAATCAGGTTAAAAAATACTTCCTACACGATTTAGATAGTTATGCGATCGTTTTTATCGACGGCGTATATTCGGCCCATTTGTCACAAACCACTCATGATGGTATGGACATTTGTTTATTGTCCGCAGCTCTTACCAAACCAAGATTTAGAGCTATCATTGAAAATTACTTCAATAAAGCGGCCAATAGCGAAAGTATGGTTTCCCTCAATACAGCCTTTGCCAGTGAGGGCGCCTTTGTCTATATCCCGAAGCACAAATCTGTGGAGAAACCTATTCAAATTATTCACTTTTCTACAGGCAATGATTCTGCCTTGTTATTACAGCCAAGAAATCTTATAATTGCCGATGAAAACGCCCATGTTCAGATTATTGAGAGGTACCAAAGTTTGAGTAGTCATCCAGTGTTTACGAATGTTGTCACTGAAATTTTTGGGGAAAAACGCAGTCAAATTGATTATTACAAAGTCCAAAACGACTTTGAGGACGCTTCTCTTATCGACCATACCTTCATCAATCAAGAGACTGAAAGTAATTGTAGTGTCCATACTTTTTCCTTTGGAGGAAAATTGATCCGCAATAACTTGAATTTCTCTCAAAATGGTGAGCATGTAGAATCGACTTTAAAAGGCATTACCATTATTGGCGAGAAACAACATGTAGACCACAGCACTTTGGTCAACCACAACTCCCCGAATTGTGAAAGCCATCAGGATTATAAAGGGATTTTTGGAGACCAATCTACAGGTGTATTTAACGGCCGGATTATTGTCGACAAACTAGCTCAAAAAACCAATGCTTTTCAGGCCAACAACAATATTTTAATTAGTGACAAAGCCACTATTAATACTAAACCACAATTGGAAATATTTGCCGACGATGTCAAATGTTCCCACGGTTGCACTGTCGGTCAATTAGACGAAGACGCCTTATTTTATATGAGGACTCGAGGAATTCCTAAAAAAGAAGCCCAGGCCTTATTGACTTATGCTTTCGCAAACAATGTACTGGAAACGGTCAAAATTCCAGAATTGAAGCAGCGTATCAACAAACTCATCGCCAACAAATTGGGCGTTAATATTGGATTCAATTTATGAGCACATCAAACACCTCCTTTGATGTCAATAAAATAAGATCAGACTTTCCCATTCTCAGCAGACAAGTCAATGGTTGTCCTTTGATTTATTTTGACAATGCAGCTACCTCTCAAAAGCCTCAGCAGGTCATAGATGCTATTGTTCACTACTATCAAAATTACAACGCCAATATTCATCGAGGTGTACATGCCTTGAGTCAAGAAGCGACGGATGCCTACGAAAAGGCCCGACGCACCTTACAAACACACTTCAATGCGCCAAAAGCTGCAGATATCATAATGACCTCGGGGACTACCCATGCCATCAACCTGGTAGCCTCAGGTTTTACTCCATTTCTAACAAAAGATGATGAGATTTTGGTTTCTGCTTTGGAACATCACAGCAATATAGTCCCATGGCAAATGCTATGCGAAAGAACTGGCGCTCAGCTACAAGTCATTCCAATGACCCAAGATGGGACCTTAGATATGTCAGCTTATTCAAAATTGTTAAACAATAAGACAAAGTTGGTATTCGTCAATCACGTTTCAAATACTTTAGGGACAATTAATCCTATTGAACAAATTATTACTGCAGCTCATCAAGTGGGAGCTAATGTTCTGGTAGATGGCGCTCAAGCCTGCAGCCATATCCAAGTAGATGTTCAAGCACTTGACGTTGATTTTTATGTCGCATCGGCACACAAGATGTGTGGCCCAACAGGAGTTGGCATGCTGTATGGCAAAACTGAACTCCTAGAAAAACTACCCCCCTATCAAGGTGGTGGCGAAATGATTTCAGAAGTGACCTTTGAACAGACTACCTATGCAGAACTGCCTCATAAGTTTGAAGCAGGTACTCCCAATATCGCTGGAGGAATTGCTTTTGGGGCGGCAGTAGATTATCTCAATCAAATTGGCCTAGATCGCATCGCTCAATACGAAAATGAACTTTTACAGTATGCAAGTTCTGCCTTGTCAAAGCTTGAAGGACTCAAAATCTATGGAACGACCGAAAACAAAACAGCTGTAATCTCTTTTAACATAGGAGACATTCATCCCTATGATATTGGAGTCTTATTAGACAAAATGGGTATCGCTGTCAGAACAGGACAACATTGTACTCAGCCCATTATGGACTTCTATGGCATCCCTGGGACAGTAAGAGCTAGTTTCGCCTTTTATAACACCCGAACGGAAATTGATCTATTCGTTGCTGCGTTGAAAAAAGCAACAATGATGCTGACTTAAAACAACGAGGACTAAAATTTTAACACAATAATGAGTAGCATTCAAGACATACAAAATGAGATAGTTGAAGAGTTTGGCCTATTCGACGACTGGATGCAACGTTATGAATACATGATAGAATTAGGCAAATCATTACCTTTGATAAATTCTGAGGACAAGAATGACAACCTTTTAATCAAAGGTTGCCAGAGTAAATTATGGCTCAAAGCTGATATGAAAAATAACAAAATTGTGTTCACAGCGGATAGTGAAGCCATTATAACTAAAGGTATTATTGCCATATTGATACGGGTATTTTCCAACCATTCTCCTACTAGCATTTTAGCGGCCAACACCAATTTCATAGACGAAATAGGTCTCAAAGAACATTTGTCCCCAACCCGAGCGAACGGACTAGCCAGTATGATAAATCAAATGAAGTACTATGCCTTGGCATATCAATCAAAACAAAACTCATGAGCGAATCACAAATAGACACTCAAACATTAGGTGAGCAGGTTGTTCGGGTGTTGAAGACTATTTTCGACCCAGAAATCCCCGTAGATATATACGAACTAGGCCTTATTTATGACGTGTTTGTCAATGAAGATGCCGATGTCAAAGTTTTAATGACCTTAACTACACCAAATTGTCCAGTCGCAGAAACACTGCCTTTGGAAGTTGAAGAAAAAATCAAGTCAATAAATATGGTCAAAAGTGCGGAAGTAGAAATCACATTTGACCCTCCTTGGACGCAGGATCTGATGAGTGAAGTGGCAAAATTAGAATTGGGATTGTTATAGTTTTATGGCCAGATCCATCGTAAATAGAGTTGCTAACAGCCCCCTAGTTACCATTGATTTGGAAGATTATTATAATGACATCCCGCGGGTTCAAATCGATATGGCGGAATGGCTCGAGGAAGGATTAATCCTAAGAGAGCAGTCGTTTCGCGAAGCCCTAAAACAAAAAGACTGGTCGGTTTTTCAAAATTCCTATGTAGCCATATTTTGTAGCTCTGAAGCCATTGTTCCAGCCTGGGCCTCCATGCTGGTCGCTTCCTATTTGGCCCCCTTTGTCTTAAAAATGTCTTTTGGGAGTATCGCAACTTTGGATACCGCTATTTTTCAAGATATCGTCCAAAGTATAGATTATTCTGTATATCGCGACAAGCCTATTATCATCAAAGGATGTTCGAATAAGCCTATTCCTCAAACGGCTTTTGTCCATTTGATTGCCAATCTCAAACCAGTTGCCAAATCCGTAATGTATGGTGAGGCTTGCTCAAGTGTCCCACTTTTTAAGAAAAAAAAATAATTACCTTTAAAAGCATGTAAAATGCTAATCTCTTTTTTGACATGAGAAAAATAACTTTACTTATAATCCTTTTATCTTTTGCGGGATGGGGGCAAATTACAGATGCCGACAGCCTTATTAATAGTCCCTGGAAGACATCGGGGAAGTTCAACTTTATTTTTAATCAATCCTCATTTACAAATTGGACAGCTGGGGGAGAAAGTAATCTGTCCGGAACCGCCTTAGTCAATTATGACATCAATTATAGCAAGGGTCTGTGGCATTGGGATACCAAGTTGCTTGCGGCATATGGTCTGATTAAAATCCAAGACGATACGTTTGAAAAGAAAACGGATGATAGAATCGAAATCTATTCGATTGTAGGAAAAAAAGGTGAAGGTAATTGGTACATTTCTTCCTTTTTTAATTTTAAAACTCAGTTAACCATTGGTTATAAATATTCTAAAAATAGTGAAGGAGAAACTATACGGACAGAGTTCACCGATTTCTTGTCTCCGGCAATATTATCCTCTGGACCTGGTTTTCAATGGAAAAAAAACGCCAACTTTAATTTTAACCTGGCTCCCGCTACTTCGAGAGTCACTTTGGTCAGCAAAAGATTTACAGCTACTCGAGAAAATTATTTTGGGGTAAAACAAGGCGAAACTTCACGTTATGAACTCGGATTTACAGGATCTGGCTACCTGAAATTTGAGGCTGCTGAAAATATTACGGTGGAACAAATTTTACACTTATTCTCAAATTATTTGGATAATTTTCAAAATGTCGATGTGGATTATAGTTTGAACATCGGTCTAAAAATTAACAAGTATCTCGACACCTCCATTATGGGGCAATTGATCTATGACGACAATGCCTTCGCTGGATTACAAATCAGAGAGATTTTTGGTTTAGGCGTGAATTTTCTTTTTTAAACAAGACTTTCTAAATCATCGGGATACAAAAAGTGGTTGTAGGGAAATCGGGTAATATGAATTTGCTTAACTGCTTGGTATAGCGCTTCCTTCAACTGTTCCATATTGATTTGTTCCGTAACAGACACAAAGACTGCCGGAGTTGCCATTCGTGCCATCCAACTGCTTTGCAACTCCGTCAAGCTGAAGTGTTTTGAGTTTCTCTCAACGGTTAAATCTGTATCGTCAAAGGGCTCGGGTTTATAGTTGTCAATTTTATTAAAGACCACCAATGAAGGCTTGTCATCACATCCAATATCTGTTAAAATAGTATTCACAGAATCCATATGGTCCTGAAAGTTAGGGTGTGACAAATCCACCACATGAATTAAAAAGTCTGCTTCACGAACCTCGTCCAAAGTGCTTTTAAAAGACTCCACCAACTGCGTGGGAAGTTTTCGGATAAAACCTACAGTATCACTCAACAAAAAAGGCAAATTTTTAACCACTACCTTACGAACTGTAGTATCTAGTGTAGCGAACAACTTGTTTTCGGCAAAAACTTCTGACTTACTCACACTGTTCATCAAGGTCGATTTTCCCACATTGGTATATCCAACCAAGGCTACTCTGACCATTTTACCCCTATTGCCCCGCTGCACTGCCATTTGCTTGTCAATGGTTTTGAGTTTGGCTTTAAGCAATCCAATGCGGTCTCTGACAATACGGCGATCTGTTTCAATTTCTGTTTCTCCAGGCCCTCTCATTCCAATACCTCCTTTTTGACGCTCCAAGTGAGTCCACATCCCTCTTAGTCTGGGGAGTAAATACTCACATTGCGCCAGTTCAACCTGAGTCCTGGCATAGCTCGTTTTGGCCCGCTGTGCAAAAATATCCAAAATGAGATTAGTACGATCTAAGACTTTGCAATTTAAAATTTTACTTAAATTTCTCTCCTGTGCGGCGGTCAACTCATCATCAAAAATAGCAGTAGTAATATCGTTATTTTCTATAAAATTTTTAATGAATTCTACCTTACCAGTACCAACAAAAGTCGTAGCGTTTGGACGATCCATCTTTTGGGTAAATCTTTTGATCACTGCGCCTCCTGCTGTTTGAGTCAAAAATTCTAATTCATCTAAATATTCATTCGACTTGTCGGCATCTTGTTCGGAAGTAATAAGGCCAACCAAAATAGTTTGCTCTAAATCTTTTGCTTGCGGTTCTAACATGGTGCAAAAGTAATTCGAGAAGTCTCTTCTTTTTGGGTTTTCAGATAAAAAAACACCAATTGCTTTCTAAAACTTTTGTTTTTTATTTTTTAACGGGAAAAACCAATTAAATACTATACTATTTTATGAAAAAGAATTACCTTCAACGCTAGAATAACAATTAGATTACTTTATTATGAAAAAAATTAGCCTTTTTGCCCTCCTTTTTTGGGCTGTTTCCTCTATCTCTTTCACTGCATATGCACAAGCGCCAGATAATGACACCTGTGAGACT
>JAURRA010000025.1 GCA_030835825.1 Flavobacteriaceae bacterium | reverse complement strand
TCAGGACCAATTCGATCTTTTAAGAGCTGAATTCATTCAAATTTCGTTAGGACCTGGCATGACAGCTGAACAGATCAATGGGAGTCATGAGTTGGCCATCACTAAGATTTATCTTGAGTAAGTTAAGGATGTCTTTACAGGTTCTTTCAGCTAATGGTAGAAGCTTTTGCTATCACAACTTAGAATCCTCATACTTTCATACTTTTGTGGGCTAGAAGCAGAAAGGACTATGATGCAATTTTTTAGAACGAGCGAATACCAATCGATGATTTATAGGCTTTTGTTGGCCTATGTCTTTTATTTTATCAGTCGATTTTTTTTCTTTGTTTACAACAGCGACTTGTTGGACGTCAATTCTGTCTATGAGTTTTTACAACTCTGTTATTACGGTCTGACCTTTGACACCACAGCTATTTTTTATCTGAACGGATTATTTGTGGTATTGTCTATGTTGCCTTTGTGGATTAACCCCCGTCCGAGGTATCAATCCATGTTGTTCTATGTTTATTTCATACCAAATTTGATTGGCTATGCTGCCAATTTCATAGATTTTATTTATTACAAGTACACCTTCAGTCGGACCACTGTTTCAGAGTGGGATGTGGTTAAGAACGAAGCGAATAAACTGAGTATGCTCCTGAGATTTTTGGGAACTTATTGGCATGTTTTAGCCTTATTCATCCTTTGTGCCAGCTTGTGGATTTATCTCTATAAAAAAATTAGAGTAACTCAAACTCCTTATTCTAAGGGATATTTCTATTATGGGTTGAGCTCGGTCATTTCTTTTTTTGTCGTGGCCACATTAATGATTGGAGGTATACGTGGCGATTTCAGAAAGAGTACGCGTCCAATTAATTTAATTGATGCCAATCGACATATCACCAAAATGCAACATGCTGATCTCATTCTCAACACCCCTTTCACTATCATTAGAACTTTTAATAAAAAGACCTTTAAGAAAGTATCCTATACCATGGACACTGCTCTAGTTGATTCTTTGGTAAATCCCATCAAACAGTATTCCTATGGTGTTGAAAATCTACCCAATGTGGTTGTTTTTATAACTGAAAGCATGGGGAGGGAGTATATGGGCGCCTTCAATGAAGGTAAAAATATAACTGATTACCAGAGTTTTACACCCTTTTTAGATTCTTTGTCTTCCCATAGTTTGATTTTTCCCAATGCCTTTGGCAATGGAAGAAAGTCCATACATGGTATGTCCTCTGTTTTGGCTGGAATACCCTCTTTCCAAGACGCTTTCACCTCTTCGCCCTATGGTAATCAGCCCATAGAATCAGTGGTTTCTATCCTAAAGTCACAAGGTTATGACACTTCTTTTTTTCACGGCGCACCGAATGGCTCAATGGGGTTTCTTGGATTTTCAAATATTCTGGGGTTTGACCATTACTATGGTAAAATCGAGTTCAATGATGATTCTCAATTCGATGGCTTTTGGGGTATTTGGGATGAACCGTTTTTTGGATTTGTCAAAAATACCCTCGATCAGAAAGACAGTCCGTTTTTTGCGACTATTTTTACTGTCAGCTCACACGACCCGTATATCGTTCCAAAGGCTTACGAAGGAAAGTTTCCTATGGGTTTTAATCCCATGCATCAGTGTGTGGGCTATACTGATTACGCTTTTAAAACCTTTTTTGACGCCGCTGCCAAAGAGCCATGGTTTGAAGATACCATTTTTATTATCACTGCCGACCACACTAACACGATTCACTATGAGGAATACCTCAAGCCTATAAACCGATTTGCCGTACCCATTTTGATTTATTCACCAAAAGGAACTTTTGTCGGAAAGGATACTAGCTTGGCACAACAAATAGATATTTACCCAACTATTGCCGAATTGACGGGTTACGAGAAGCCCTTTCGTAGTTGGGGTAGAAGTTTGTTGGACACCGAAGCCAAACCTTTTGTACTGAATGCCGACGGGCCTTATTTCCGCTACACAAGCGGCAATTACATTTGTATTTTTGACGGCAGCAAAGCTGTTGGCTTTTACCGCAATAGTGACTTGGGTCTTGAAAATAATCTCATCGAAAAGCGCAACAGTGAGATGGATATTATAGAATTAGAGTGCAAGGCTTTTATCAAAGACTATTATGATCGAATCATCGATAGAAGATTAAAATAATAATGCCTCCATCTGCTATAGTTGAGTTGCCTGTTATGCCATTATTCGATCAATTTAAAATCAAGGTGACAAAAACATGTGCTTTCAAAGTAAGGGAAAACAGGCCTAAAATAAGATTGCTGTGCAATTGCCTATAATTGGATGCCGTAAAAAAGCTATTTGATCTTGCTTTTTTTCAAAAAATGGGACATTAAAAAAGCCCCTGCAATAGGGGCTTATGGCTTTTGAATTTGGCGAAAGGTAAAAATTCGCTTTTAAAAGAAGTGACCTCGACAGGATTCAAACCTGTAACCTCTTGAGCCGTAATCAAGTGCGCTATTCAGTTGCGCCACGAGGCCTGATAAGGGTGCAAATATAACCGCTTTTGGAGCAATAGCAAAAACTAAGGAGATTATTTATCGCGGAAGCAGTATTAGTTGAGCGATCTCTTGGTCACAAAGAGTCTCCATCCAAACAGCATCAGTTGAAGTTTAGAAGCCTTTGACAAATCAAGCCCTCTTTTGCTGAGACTTGGAAGGAGCAGTTTGTTGACTCTAGCTAAAATTTGAAAGATAATTTTCTTCATCCTCAAAAGTAATGTTTTGAAATATATTGTACTACTTTTGCTCCCAATATGAGCGTAATATTTGTTTTACTAGGGTTGACGTTGTTGTCGGTAGGGGGAGATTTTCTTGTGAGAGGGTCTGTCGCACTGTCCTTTCGGTTGAATTTGTCTAAAATGGTCATCGGGATGACCGTAGTGTCTTTCGCTACGTCAGCACCGGAACTATTGGTGAGCCTAAACGCAGCTTTGGATGGTGCTTCAGCCATTGCCATCAACAATGTTGTGGGTTCAAATATTGCTAATATAGGTTTAGTTCTTGGGCTAACCGGTATGGTTGGTTTGATTGCCGTCGATCGGTCTTTTTTCAGATTAAATTGGCCAACAATGATGATTTTTTCGTTTGTTCTCTATTACTTCATTCAGAATGATGGAATGATATCACGTCTTGAAGGTTTAATCTTGTTTACTGCTTTAGTAGCCTTTGTTCTATTTCTACTGCGAACAAAATCAAATCCCGACTTAGAAGAAGTGGATCAGATTGTTCTTGCTGAGGTTTCGCTATTCAAATTAATAATGTGTTTAGTCATTGGAGGTGCGGCGCTTTATGTGGGCTCAGAATTTCTTGTAACAGGAGCTATTGACTTGGCCGAAGCATTTAATGTGAGTGAAACTGTTATTTCGGTATCTGTAGTTGCTATTGGAACGAGCGTCCCCGAATTAGCGACATCCTTGATATCGGTTGCTAAAAAAGAGAAGGCTATTTCGTTAGGAAATTTGATTGGATCCAATATTTTTAATATCGGTGCTGTTTTGGGTCTTACGGCCATGATTATTCCAATTCAAGTGACTGAGGCAGAGGCCTTAAATGTCAATCTCATTTGGATGCTAGCCTATGCTGTCGCAGTAGCTCTAATGCTTCTTTTACCCAAACGCATGTTTGTTACCAGGTCAAAAGGATTGGTTTTATTCGTGGCATATCTTATTTTTATGTATTTAACCTTCAATACCCCCTAATTTTTTCCTTTATATCAACATTTTAATTGATTTATTAACACTATCCCTATTTTTTTAGGGGGGTATCATTAAAAATAAATTAAATAATTTACATTTGTCCCTCATTTAAATCAAAAAATATGTCTTCAATGCGCTTTGATGCGATTAAACAGAGTTTAACGCGTACGCCTGTAAAAATTACTGAAACCGAACGTCGTTCTGACCTTTTCGGTCAAAATGTGTTTAACCAAAACACGATGCGTCAGTCCCTAACAAAAGATGCCTACAGCGCAGTCATGTCAGCTGTAGAAACCGGTTCTAAAATAGACCGTAACATCGCTGATCAAATTGCTTCCTCGATGAAAGACTGGGCCATGTCCAAGGGGGCGACACATTATACCCATTGGTTTCAGCCTTTAACCGGTGCGACAGCTGAAAAGCATGACGCCTTTTTTGAAACTATTGAAGGGGGTATGTCGGTCGAAAAATTTGGAGGTGGACAGTTGGTACAACAAGAACCAGATGCTTCTAGTTTTCCAAATGGAGGTATTAGAAACACCTTTGAAGCTCGAGGCTATACAGCATGGGACCCTACATCTCCAGCATTTATCTATGGAACAACACTTTGTATTCCAACGGTATTTGTGGCCTACACTGGTGAGGCTTTGGATTATAAAACACCTCTTTTAAGAGCATTACAAGCGGTAGATCACGCGGCTGTAGATGTTGTAAAATATTTTGACAAGAACGTCAAGAAGGTCAATGCCTCCCTAGGATGGGAACAAGAATATTTTCTAGTTGACAGTACCTTGGCAGCAACCAGACCAGATATCGTTTTAACGGGTCGTACCCTGTTAGGTCATGCCCCGGCCAAAGGTCAACAACTCGATGACCACTATTTTGGCAGTATCCCTGCTCGGGTAATGTCTTTTATGATGGATTTGGAAATGGAGTGCATGAAGTTGGGTATTCCGGTAAAGACAAGACATAACGAAGTCGCGCCAAATCAGTTCGAATTGGCGCCTATTTATGAAGAGGCTAACTTGGCCGTGGATCATAATTCCCTAATAATGGATATTATGGATCGTGTTGGTTCTCGACATAATTTTAAAGTGCTCATGCACGAAAAACCGTTTGCGGGAGTAAATGGTTCGGGAAAACACAACAACTGGAGTTTAAGCACAGATACTGGGGTTAATTTATTGAGCCCAGGTAAAACACCAATGAGCAATTTGCAGTTTTTGACCTTCTTTGTCAATACTATTAAAGCAGTAAATGATAATGAAGAGCTTGTCCGTTCTTCAATAGCATCAGCTAGTAATGATCATCGTTTGGGAGCAAACGAAGCGCCACCTGCAATTATCTCAGTATTCATTGGATCACAATTGACAAGCGTGTTACAAGGTTTGAAAGAGGTGACCAAGGGCAAGCTTTCGCCTGAGGAAAAGACCGAACTGAAACTCAATGTGGTGGGTAAAATTCCAGAAATTTTGCTGGACAACACTGACCGAAACAGAACTTCTCCCTTTGCCTTCACTGGAAATAAGTTTGAGTTTCGTGCGGTTGGCTCTTTGGCCAATTGCGCCAAGCCAATGACTGTGTTGAATACTATTATAGCCAACCAATTAAAGGTGTTTAAGGCCGATGTAGACGCGTTAATTACCAAAAAAGACATGAAGAAAGACGACGCAATTTTTAACGTCTTGCGTGAGTATATCAAGTCTTCCGAGCGCATTTTATTTGAGGGTAATGGCTATGGCGATGCTTGGGAAAAAGAAGCCAAAAAACGCGGGTTAAGTAATAACAAAACTACGCCTGAGGCGTTGAAGGTGGAAATTGCTCCTGCGACTATAGCGCTCTACGAATCACTTGGTGTGATGAATAAAACTGAAATTGAGGCGCGTCACGAAATAGAAATTGAAGAATACACCCTGAGAGTCCAAATTGAGGCCAGAGTACTGGGCGATATTGCGCGCAATCATGTAATACCAACAGCTCTGAAATATCAAAACACTTTAATCGAGAACGTAAAAGGTTTGAAAGACATTTACGGCGCAGGATTCAAAAAGTATGCAGCAGAGCAATTAACCTTAATTGAGGACATTTCTGCTAGGGTAGCTGCAATCAATTCTGGGGTGACAGATTTGATCAATAAAAGAAAAGCGGCCAATACTATTGAGGATGTGCAAGTCAAAGCGGAAACATACTGCAACAAAGTCAAGCCTTACTTTGATACCATTAGATATCACTGTGATAAGCTAGAGTTGCTCATCGATGATGAAATTTGGCCATTGACCAAATACCGCGAATTACTCTTTACCAAGTAAGCTTACTTTTTTCTCAAACGCCCGATGGAGATTCATTTCCCATCGGGCGTTTTCATTTATTATGTTACCTTTGCACAAGCGCACAAATGTATGTCTAAATCAACTCAATCTCGCTATGATCAGCGCGGTGTTTCTGCTACGAAATCCGAGGTCCACGTGGCTATTAAAAATGTAGACAAAGGCCTCTTTCCAAAAGCATTCTGTAAAATTGTCCCCGATTATTTAACCAATGATCCCGAGTATTGTCTGATCATGCACGCTGATGGTGCAGGAACAAAGAGTGCTCTAGCCTATATGTATTGGAAAACTACAGGCGATCTTAGTGTGTGGAAGGGCATTGCTCAAGACGCCTTGGTTATGAATCTCGATGATTTGATTTGCGTAGGCGCAACAGAAAATATCTTGCTTTCTTCCACCATTGGGAGAAATAAAAACTTGATACCCGGCGCTGTTATTGGGGCGATCATAGAAGGTACGGAAGAACTCATCGCAGACCTTAAAAATCAGGGCGTTCAAATCCATAGTACTGGTGGTGAAACAGCTGATGTTGGCGATTTAGTAAGAACTATTATTGTCGATTCCACTGTAACCGCTAGAATGAAACGCTCTGATGTTATTGATAATGCCAACATTACTCCGGGAGATGTCATTGTTGGATTAGCTTCTTCGGGTCAAGCAACCTACGAATCACATTACAATGGCGGCATGGGGAGCAATGGATTGACTTCTGCACGACACGATGTATTTCATAAATCTTTGGCCAACTTATTTCCAGAAAGTTTCGATGCCTCCGTGCCTTCGGAATTAATTTATTCCGGCCAAACTCATCTTACCGATCCAGTGAACGGTGTACCCCTGGATGCTGGCAAACTGGTTCTTTCTCCAACAAGGACATATGCTCCAATTATCAAACAAATCCTTGAGAAATACAACGGATTAAATATCCATGGGATGGTGCACTGTAGTGGCGGAGCTCAAACCAAAGTGCTGCATTTTGTCGATGATGTTCACGTAATCAAAGACAATCTGTTTGAAGTACCTGTTTTATTCAAGTTGATTCAAGAGCAGTCAAAGACTGACTGGAAAGAAATGTATCAAGTTTTTAATTGTGGACATCGCATGGAACTGTATGTCTCTCCTGAAGTTGCTGGTGACATCATTGCTATTTCCGAATCCTTTGGTGTGGCTGCACAAGTAATCGGTCGTGTTGAATCTTCCCCAAAGAAAAGACTGACGATTGAAAGCATTTACGGTAATTTTGATTACCATTAGCGCTGGTCTAAGTTTCTAAAATTCAACCTTTTAAAAAAGTATAAATTTGCACCCTCAATGCACATCGCATGATAGAAAAAATTCAAATAGTAAAACAGCGCTTTAACGAGATTAATGATCTGATCATTCAGCCCGATATAATAGCAGACCAGAAGCGATATGTTCAGTTGAATAAGGAATATAAAGACCTCAAGAAATTGGTGGATATAGGTACAGTTTATGAAAAATTGGCAGCTAATATTCTCGAAGCCGAAGAGATCATAGCTGATGGATCGGATGCAGAAATGGTTGAAATGGCTAAAATGGAGCTGGATGATGCCAAGGAGAAACTTCCAGAATTGGAGGAAACAATAAAATTCTTGCTCATTCCTAAGAGCCCGGAAGATGCTAAAAACGCGGTAGTTGAAATTAGAGCTGGTGCCGGTGGGGATGAGGCGAGTATTTTTGCAGGCGATTTGTTCCGAATGTATGTCAAATATTGTGAAGGCCGCGGTTGGAATGTCAGCTTGGTCGATAGTAACGAAGGTACTTCGGGTGGATTTAAAGAGGTGATTTTTGAGGTCAACGGAGAGGATGTTTATGGCATTTTGAAGTTTGAAGCAGGTGTTCACCGCGTGCAGCGCGTGCCACAGACCGAAACTCAAGGAAGGGTGCATACCAGTGCAGCTACAGTTATAGTTTTGCCTGAGGCCGAAGAGTTTGACGTTGAATTGGATATGCAAGATGTTCGTATCGAGCGCACAACATCGACCGGACCAGGAGGACAGTCGGTCAATACAACCTATTCTGCCATCAAGCTACACCACGAACCAACAGGGATTATTGTCAGTTGTCAAGATCAAAAATCCCAACATAAAAATTTAGAAAAAGCTTTAAAAGTTTTAAGGTCCAGATTATACGAAGCTGAATTAGCCAAAAAAATGGCTGCGGATTCTGAAAAACGCAAGAGCATGGTTTCCACTGGAGATCGATCGGCAAAAATCAGGACCTACAACTATCCTCAAGGTCGTGTGACTGATCATAGAATTGGGCTGACCTTATACGATTTACAGAACGTGATTAATGGGGATATTCAAAAACTATTGGATGAATTAATGTTGGCTGAGAATACAGAAAAATTAAAAGATCCAGATAATACCATTTGATTCATGACCAGTCAGAAGATCACCGAACAAATTTTTAAGAAACAATCCTTTTTATGCATCGGATTGGATGTTGATATGGCTAAAATACCTTCACATTTGTTGCAGGAAGAAGATCCCATCTTTGCATTTAACAAAGCCATTATTGACGCTACACATGATCTATGCGTGGCCTATAAACCCAATACGGCATTCTATGAAGCACATGGGGTAACAGGGTGGATGGCCTTAGAGAAAACTATAGCTTATCTCAATGAAAAATATCCCGATCATTTCACCATTGCAGATGCTAAAAGGGGCGATATTGGGAATACAAGCGAGCGATATGCAAAAGCATTTTTTGACACCTTGGGTTTTGATAGCGTCACCATAGCACCCTATATGGGAGCCGATTCGGTGGAGCCTTTTCTGACTTTTGACGGCAAATATGCCATTCTTTTAGCTTTGACTTCCAACCAGGGTGCGGTCGATTTCCAAACTAAAACTGATGATTCCGAAGCCTTGTTTTTAAAAGTTATAAGGACTTCCAAGCTATGGCAAAACAGCCATAGATTGATGTATGTGGTTGGAGCTACTAAGACGGAACAATTAGGCCAAATTCGCAGAGAATTACCAGATAGTTTTCTTCTAGTTCCCGGTGTTGGAGCACAAGGCGGTAGTCTGGAAGCAGTTTGTCGTGAGGCAATGACTCCAAATGTAGGGCTTCTGGTGAATTCTTCACGGGGTATACTTTATGCTAGTGATAGGGCCGATTTTGCTGAGTCAGCCAGGCATCAAGCCCAGCTGATTCAGGATCAAATGTCGCAATTTCTCCAAGGTATATCAGACTGATTTATGGGCTGCTCCTCCACACATGGTGTTGGGAATACTTGAGAAATCCGTAATTTTAACCTCCGAAACAAAAATGGCCTTATGCATTCTGTAAAACCCTATCAACCAAAGAATAAAATTCGTATCGTCACTGCGGCCTCACTTTTTGACGGGCACGATGCCGCAATTAATATCATGCGGCGGATTATTCAATCAACTGGCGTTGAGGTAATTCATTTGGGACACGATCGAAGTGTCGACGAGGTGGTCAACACGGCCATTCAGGAGGATGCCAATGCTATTGCCTTGACGTCTTATCAGGGCGGGCACAATGAATATTTCAAATACATGCATGATTTGCTTCATGAAAGAGGGGCAAGTCATATCAAAATTTTTGGAGGAGGTGGAGGTGTAATTCTTCCAGCTGAAATAAAAGCATTGATGGATTATGGTATTACCCGCATATACTCTCCCGACGATGGTAGAGAATTGGGTTTACAGGGTATGATTAACGATTTGGTCGAAAAATCGGATTTTCCGTTAGGAGATGATATCGGAGATGCGTGGTTAAAAATCAAAGAAAAAAATCCACTTGCGATTGCTCAAATAATTTCAGCCGCTGAAAATTTTCCAGTAAAACATGCTTTGACCATAGCAGAAGTTAGAAATGATGCGGAACAATCAGACACTCCAGTTCTGGGCATCACCGGCACAGGCGGTGCTGGTAAGTCAAGCTTAGTCGATGAATTGGTCAGACGGTTTTTACGTGATTTTCCTGACAAAACCATTGGAATTGTTTCTGTTGATCCCTCGAAAAGAAAAACTGGAGGAGCGCTTCTGGGTGATAGGATTCGTATGAATGCTATCAATGACTCTAGGGTCTACATGAGAAGCCTGGCTACCCGTCAATCCAACTTGGCTTTGTCCAAGCATGTCAATGACGCGTTGTCTGTATTGAAAGTTGCTCAGTACGATTTGATTATTTTAGAGACCTCAGGTATCGGTCAATCCGATACTGAAATATTGGAGCATAGCGATGTGTCCCTATATGTCATGACACCCGAATTTGGTGCAGCAACGCAGCTCGAAAAAATTGATATGCTCGATTTTGCGGATGTTGTAGCCATCAATAAATTTGATAAAAGAGGTGCTTTGGACGCATTAAGAGACGTCAAAAAACAATACCGAAGAAATCACAATTTATGGGATGAAAATGACGATATGCTCCCAGTTTATGGAACGATGGCATCTCAATTTAACGACCATGGCATGAATGTTCTCTATGGTCATTTGATGTCACTACTCAATAAAAAAGTCTCTGGCAAATTTGAATCCAGTTTAGAAATGCCATCGGTTCCTGACGAGAATAGGTTTGTAATACCCCCATCTAGAGTCAGGTATTTATCGGAAATTACAGAATCAATTCGACACTATAATGATAGGGTAAAGGAACAGGCTTCGATTGCTCAAAAACTGTTCGGTATTTACCAATCGGTTTATGCTATTTCAGGTCATTTGCCAATCAAATCACCTGCGGGAATAGCTCTAAAGGGAGACCATAAACTGGATACAGTAGATCAGGAAACGGTAAATGCCCTATTGATTCATTTTTCGAAAATTAAATTAGACTTGGATCCCCATTATTGGGAAATATTATTGAACTGGGAATCTGTCAAAGCGAAATACAAATCTCCTCAATATGACTTTAAAGTTCGTGGCAAAGTAATTTCAATTGAAACCCACACCAAATCCCTCTCCCACAATGATATACCGAGAGTATCACTGCCCAAATATGAGGCCTGGGGTGATTTGTTGCAATGGATGCTTCAAGAGAATGTGCCTGGGTCTTTCCCTTTTACTGCTGGATTGTATCCTTTTAAACGAACAGGAGAGGATCCTACCAGGATGTTTGCTGGGGAAGGTGGCCCGGAAAGAACAAACAAGCGGTTTCACTATGTGAGCAAGGCCATGCCGGCTAAACGATTATCAACAGCATTTGACAGTGTAACTCTTTATGGCAATGATCCCGACGAACGGCCAGACATTTATGGAAAAATAGGTAATGCTGGCGTTAGTATCTGTTGTTTGGATGATGCTAAAAAACTCTATTCAGGGTTTAATTTGATAGACCCCATGACCTCCGTAAGTATGACGATTAACGGTCCAGCGCCTATGTTATTGGGCTTTTTTATGAATGCCGCAATTGATCAACAATGTGAATTGTACATCAAAGAAAATAATTTAGAAGCAGAAATAAGCGAAACAATTAATTCAATTTTTGAGTCCAAGGGCAGTAAACAGCCGATTTACAATGGCGATTTGCCTGACGGTAATGATGGACTGGGTTTAATGCTGTTAGGTGTTACTGGCGACCAAGTATTGCCAAAAAACGTATACAACCAGATCAAACAAAAAACCCTTTCACAAGTTCGCGGGACAGTTCAAGCCGATATTTTAAAAGAAGATCAAGCACAAAATACGTGTATTTTTTCTACGGAATTCGCTCTGCGATTGATGGGAGATGTGCAGGAGTATTTTATTGAGAATCAAATAAGAAATTTCTATTCGGTGTCAATTTCAGGATATCATATTGCGGAGGCTGGCGCTAACCCAATCACACAATTGGCCTTGACACTTTCCAATGGTTTTACCTATGTCGAATATTATTTGAGTCGAGGCATGTCGATCGATGATTTTGGGCCAAACCTTTCTTTTTTCTTTTCCAACGGTATTGATCCTGAATATGCGGTCATCGGTAGGGTAGCGAGAAAAATTTGGGCCAAAGCCATGGCTAAAAAATACAACGCTAACGAGCGTGCACAAATGCTAAAATATCACATTCAAACCTCAGGTCGCAGCTTACACGCTCAAGAGATTGACTTTAATGATATCCGCACCACCTTGCAAGCGCTCTATGCCATATACGACAATTGTAATTCTTTGCATACCAATGCCTATGACGAAGCCATTACAACACCAACAGAGGAGTCAGTACGCCGGGCGATGGCCATTCAATTAATTATCAATAAAGAGCTTGGCTTGGCCAAAAACGAAAACCCAGTTCAAGGCTCTTTTATTATTGAAGAACTGACTGATTTGGTAGAGGAGGCTGTTCTTCTAGAATTCGATCGCATTACTGAACGAGGAGGAGTTCTAGGAGCTATGGAAACCATGTACCAGCGATCTAGAATTCAAGAGGAGAGTTTGCACTATGAAACTTTGAAACATTCTGGAGAATACCCCATAATTGGCGTAAATACCTTTTTGAGTAGTAAAGGTAGTCCAACTGTTTTACCAGCCGAGGTAATTCGAGCTACCGAAGAAGAAAAGCAAGATCAAATCCAAACTTTAAGAGCTTTACACCATCACTTTGATTCCAAAGAATTACTGCTGAATCTTCATCAAAGGGCCATAGCAGGAGATAATATTTTTGAAGCATTGATGGAAGTATGTAAATTCTGTTCTTTGGGACAAATCACGCATGCCTTATTTGAGGTAGGAGGTCAGTACAGAAGAAACATGTAATATGAAAAAGCTATTATTTGTTGTAATTTTAAGCATAATGTCATGTGGAGACCAACGCCATGCTGCCAGTCAAGAAACTGTTTTTCAAAAGGAATTAAATGCCGAGTTCAAAGATGCAACAACATCACCTCTTACTGAGTCTGACTTAAAAAGTTTCAAGGGTTTAGATTTTTTTCCTTTTGATAGCACCTATGTAGTAGACGCTGTTTTGACTAGAACACCAGATTCAGATTGGTTTGATATGCCTACCACTCGCGTGCGGATTGACCAATATCGGATTTTTGGAATTTTAGACTTCAAGATTGAAGGTCAAGCTTATGCGTTGGAAGTTTATCAAAGTGAAAGATTAATGCAGACTGAGGCATATGCCAATCATTTGTTTCTTCCTTTCTTAGATAAAACCAATGGAATAGAAACCTATGGAGGCGGGCGATATATGGATCTTGATATTCCATCAACGGACACCATTTCCCTAGACTTCAACAAGGCGTATAATCCTTACTGCGCGTATAATTCAGAGTATTCTTGTCCTCTTGTTCCACTTCAGAATTATTTGACAAGGGAAATAAAAGCTGGGGTAAAAAAGTTTACGAAGGAATAAACTTACTGAGAAAAACACCTAATATTACCGCCATAATTCCAACAGCCAAACTCAACAGTGCATAGGTCGCAAAATGAAGAATATCTCCATTTTTTAGGAATAAATAGTTCTCAATAGCAAAAGCAGAAAAGGTCGTGAACCCACCACAAAAACCCGCCACAAACAATAGATGGATGTTGTTTTGACTTGTGCCTTCCCTAAGAAAATAACCCATTGCCAAACCAATTAGAAGGCTGCCAATCACGTTGACAGCAAATGTGCCTAACGGAATGTTCTGATTCCAACTCCTCCCAATTAAAAAACGAATAACGCTTCCCAATCCACCTCCTACAAAGACAAAAAAGAGTCCTTTGATCATCCTAGAAAAAATTTAATACATGCAATTAAACCTATAAAGGAAATGAAAGCTACTAAAACCCACAGATTCCCTCTGTAGTATTTCTTGTGAAGAACGGCATCTTTGCGATAGGCCATTACAGCTAAACAGATGAATGAGATGGCGAAAATTATTCCAAAAAGAATTTGACCTTGACTAAACATATTGGTTCGTTGAATGTCGTTAAAAATAGTTATTTTTATCGGAATGAACGCAGTGGTATTTGGAGCATCTTCGGGAATTGGACGAGAATTGGCCATTCGTCTTTCTCAAGACGGATATAGGGTCAAGATAACAGGTCGTCGGGAAGAATTGCTCAAAAAATTGTGCGCTGAGTTCCCTCAATTGTCTTACCATACATTTGATATACAAGATCTGACAGCGATTGAAAGTCATTTTGGCCAGATGATCCGAGATTTTGGATCAATCGATTTGATTGTGCATTGTGCCGGAATTGGCTATGAGAATCCTAATTTGATATGGGAAATGGAAAGCGACACCATCTCGACCAATGTTTGGTCTGCCACCAAGATTTATGATTTGAGTTTTTTGCTATTCAAAAAACAGGGATTTGGCCATTTGGTGGGAATTTCATCAATTGCCTCCCTCAGAGGAAATAGGCACTCACCGGCCTATTTTGCATCAAAAGCTTTTCAAGTAAATTACCTCGAATCTCTTTATCTGAAATCCAAAGAAATTGCTTCTGGCAAAGTATATGTCACTGATATTCGCCCTGGCTATGTGGACACCCGAATGGCTCTTGGGGATGCTATTTTTTGGATGTCACCCTTGAATAAGGCTGTCCGTCAAATTTATAGAGCTATTCAATGCAAAAGAAGACAGGTTTACATCTCTAAGCGCTGGGTTTTGATTGCCGGGGTGTTAAAGATTGTGCCTTCGTGGTTAATTAAGAAAATTATGTAAAACCTTATAAGATGAAACAAAAAATAGAAGCAGTAAAAACTTTTCATAAATCCTTCAACCTAGATTATCTCGAAGAGCCAAAAGCCCATATCGGTTCAAGAAAACACCAATTGCGTTTCGACCTGATGCAGGAGGAAAATGAAGAGTACTTGGAGGCAGCTAATGAGGGTAATTTGGTCGAAGTGGCAGACGCCCTTGGAGATATGCTTTATATTCTGTGCGGGACTATTATTGAGCATGGTTTGCAGTATAAAATTGAGGAGGTTTTCAATGTTATTCAATCCAGTAATATGAGTAAATTGGGGGCAGATGGGCGACCTATTTACCGAGAGGACGGGAAGGTACTTAAGGGGCCTAACTATTTTAAGCCTGATATTGCTGCGGTGCTAAACGAGAAAGATTAAGGGACAAGTTGTCTCCATTGATAAGGATCTTCAGCACAATTGTGTTGAATATGGGTTAATTTCTTTTTAAGAATGGTGGCATAGGAATTCTCAATCATTTTCAATTCAAAAGCTTCATTAGCGTGTTCAAATCCGCAAATTGGGTTAATAACCGCTGCTGTGCCAGCGCCAAATATTTCCTTGAGTTGCCCATTTCGGGCAGCTGCTTTAATTTCCTCTACGGAAATTCTTCTCACTTCTGTCGGAATACCCATATCCTCCGCCAATTGTAAAATACTTCTTCGAGTGATTCCATCCAAAATGTGGTCGCTGATTGGCGCTGTTAACAAGGTGTCACCAATTCGGAAAAAAACGTTCATTGTTCCAGCTTCTTCAACAAATTGGTGAGAGTTAGAATCTGTCCATATCACTTGTTGAAATCCCCTTTGTTGTGCCAATACAGTTGGGTAAAATTGAGCGGCATAATTGCCTGCTGCCTTTGCTGATCCAACACCGCCATCAGCCGCTCGGCTGAATTTTTCAGCGATCAAAACCCGAACTTCTCCGGGGTAATAAACTCCAGCTGGCGAAGTGATGATGATAAATTTATAATTATTTGATGGGGCTGCGGAAATCGCTGTATCTGTGGCGATCATAAATGGCCTGAGATATAAAGATAGTCCCATACCGCTTTTGACCCATTGTTCTTCCAATCGCACCAAGGCATTGAGACCTTCGATAAATATTTCTTTTGGAATCTCGGGCATGGCTAAACGTTTGGCAGATTTATTAAATCTCACAAAATTATCTTCTGGCCTGAAAAGAAAAATTTGATCCTGTTCGTCCTTAAAGGCTTTCATACCCTCAAAAATGGCCTGACCATAATGAAAAACCCGTGACGAGGGATCAACACTTAGCGGTTGGTAGGGAACGATTTTTGGATGCCGCCATTGACCTTCCAGATAGTCGCACACAAACATATGATCGGAAAATATGGCCCCAAAATTAAGATTGCCAAAGTCGACCGAATCGATTTTGGATTGAGGGTTTTTATTTACCGAAATCACTAAATTATTATGCATTAATTTTGTTTGGTTTTGAGAGTGTAAAGCTAAGGTAATTTAACCACTTTAGCAATTGATCCGGGGGGTGTCCCTCGTTGTGGCCTAAATGACCTAATATGAAAAAACTAGAGAGAAATATTGTAATTACAGCTGACGGGTCTTCAACAATTGGTATCCCATCTTGGAATGAGCATTACCATTCCACCCATGGAGCTATTAATGAAGCCAAGCATGTTTATATTCACAACGGTTTAAGATTTTGGAAGTCTCAAAATCCACAATCTGTTCAATGCCATCTCCTTGAAATTGGATTCGGAACTGGCTTGAACGCTTGGCTCACTTTTTTAGCTAATGATCTACCAGACTTTTTTGTTTTATATGATGGTGTTGAGGCATTTCCTGTAAATAGTGAATTAATTGGAGCTTTAAATTACATTGAATTAACAGTGATTTCTAAAGCTGATATTTTTCGGGCGATGCATAAAGCAAAATGGAATGAGCCAGCTGATTTAGCCCCAAATTTTAAATTAACTAAAGTTCATTCTACATTTGAATCCATTAGTGTCAAAGAGACTTATGACTTGATTTATTTTGATGCTTTTGGAGCTAGAGTACAACCAGAACTTTGGACCGTTCATATGTTTCAAAAAATGGCGACTTCCCTCAAATCGGGGGGTGTTTTGGTAACCTACTCTGCTAAGGGAAGTGTCCGAAGAGCCTTGCAAGAAGTAGGCTTAGAAGTAGAACGTTTGCCAGGTCCACCAGGTAAGAGAGAAATGTTGCGAGCCTCTAAAAAGAAATAGTACTTTTGCGCGGTGAAACAATACAGAGAACATAAAATTTTAATCGCTGGGGCCACGGGTCTCATTGGCACTGCGTTAAGTGATTATTTCCAGAAACAAGGCTGGAAAATCAATTTTCTTACTACGTCCAAAGACAAGTTAATTTCAACTACCGAAATGCAGGCCTTTTATTGGAATCCAATGCTAGGTGAGATAGATCCAGTTGCCCTAGATGGTGTCAGTGTGGTAATAAATTTGGCAGGAGCATCTATTGACCAACGTTGGAATGATCGAGCGAAGTATGCTATTATTAACAGTCGGATTTCTTCCAATGAAACACTTTTTGAAAGCCTGAGTAACACCCCAAATCAGGTGAAACATATTATTTGTGCGAGTGCAATTGGCATATATCCTGATGGTGGTGATCTCTTTTTTGACGAATCCTTTCAAACAGAGGAGCCTAATGGGTTCTTGCAGTCTATTGTAGCCGAATGGGAGGCCTCGGCAAACATTTTCAACTCCTTAGGTGTCACCTTGTCAAAAATAAGAATAGGATTGGTGTTGTCCAATGATGGCGGTGTTTTGAAGAAGTTAAAACCTTTGGCGAAATGGGGCGTTTTATCCCCTATGGGAGCTGGTAATCAGTGGCAATCTTGGATTCACATCCATGATTTGACGCGGGTATTTAATTTCGTTTTAGACGAGAAACTATCAGGAGTAATTAATGGCGTAGCACCAAATCCATTATCTAACAAATTGTTTGTTGAGGCGATTGCGAGGTCTGTTCACAGAAAAATTGTGTTACCAGCAGTACCCAGTTTTGTGTTAAAAACTGTCTTGGGAGAAATGAGTGAAATTGTATTGAATGGCTCACGGGTTTCTCCTAAAGTTTTATTGGAGAAAGATTTCAAATTTGATTATTTATATATCGATGAAGCCCTAAGTCATTTGGCTGAAAATTAAAAGTGACATTTTGGCACTTTATGCGCTATGGCAGTAAATTTGAATGTAAAGAAAAAAATAAAGTTAAAATGAAAGACGAGCAGCTTAAGGATAATGAAGAAGTCTCAGACCAAGTCGATGAGGTAACTGAGGACACGTCACCAAATGTGGAGGATCTCTTAGCCCAAGAAAAGGATAAATTTTTAAGACTATTTGCGGAGTTTGAGAACTATAAAAAAAGAACAATAAAAGAACGAATTGAATTATACAAGACGGCTAACCAAGAAGTTATGGTTTCCTTGTTGCCAGTACTCGATGATTTTGACAGGGCGCAATCAGAAATCGCCAAAACCGAAGAAAAAGCCTTATTAGAAGGAGTAAGTTTAATTCAAAACAAACTCAATGACACGCTCAAATCTAAGGGCCTAGTTGTTGTTGAGGTCGGTGTGGGCGATGTTTTCAACGCAGATCACCATGAGGCGGTAACCCAAATACCAGCACCAAATGAAGACCTGAAAGGCAAGATCATTGATGTTCTTGAAAAAGGGTATGCCCTTGGCGATAAGGTGATTAGATTCCCGAAAGTTGTTATAGGAGAATAATAGGCTTACACAGCCAAACACAATTGACATTGAAAAAAGATTATTACGACATATTAGGTATTTCAAAATCTGCATCAGCCCAAGAAATAAAAAAGGCTTATCGCAAGATGGCAATCAAATATCATCCAGATAAAAATCCAGATGATAAAGAGGCCGAGGACATGTTTAAGAAGGCTGCTGAGGCTTATGAAATATTGAGTGATCTGGATAAAAAAGCCAGATATGATCAGTATGGTCATGCGGCTTTTGAAGGTGCCCGTGGTTTTGGCGGTGGTGGCATGAACATGGATGATATTTTCAGTCAATTTGGCGATATTTTTGGCTCAGCTTTTGGCGGTGGTTTTGGTGGAGGTTCCCAAAGGCGTGTTTTTAAAGGCAGCAACCTTCGGATTAGAGTTAATCTTACTTTGGAAGATGTTGCTACGGGCGTAGAGAAAAAAATTAAAGTAAAAAGAAAGGTTCAGGCTCCCGGCACCACTTTCAAAACCTGTTCGAATTGCAATGGGACTGGTCAAGTGACGCGGATAACCAATACCATTCTCGGCAGAATGCAGACAGCAGCCCCCTGTAATACTTGCAGTGGTACAGGAGAAATGATCGATAAGAGATCTTCTGACGCAGATGCACAAGGCCTCAAAACCAATGAGGAAATGGTGTCAATTAAGATACCAGCAGGAGTAGAAGATGGCATGCAACTCAAGGTGTCAGGTAAGGGGAATGAAGCTCCAGGACAGAATGGGGTTGCAGGAGATTTGATTGTAGTTGTGCAGGTTGAAGCGCATCCATTTCTACAAAGAGAAGGAGATAATCTTCACTATGACCTGTATGTAAGCATGCCAGAGGCTGTTCTGGGTGGGTCTAAGGATATCGAAACAGTTACCGGTAAAGTCAGAATTAAAATTGAACCGGGCCTTCAGTCGGGTAAGATATTAAGACTGCGAAACAAAGGTATTCCTAGTTTGAATGGATACGGCAGTGGTGATTTATTGGTTCACGTCAATGTTTGGACACCTCAAGAGTTGAATAAAGAACAAAAGACTTTTTTCGAAAAAATGAGGGAAAATGAACATTTTGACCCAAAACCGAACAGTTCTGATAAGTCCTTCTTTGAGCGTGTCAAGGATATGTTTTCCTAATACCGCTTTGTCCAAAATTTAAATGTAGTTTGAATTAAAAGTCAAACTATCAATCAAAATCGGTATATTTGATTTGAATGTTAAGCTTTAGTATTAACACCCCATTTGCTTTGATATGCTAGATAAATTGCGCGACTTTTGGAATTATAAAACTACTGTAGGAGAAGGTATAGAAATCTCTGTAAAAGCGGTTTTGTTAATTATTGCCCTGTTAATTGCCGTTTCTCTGCTTATTAAAATCTCTAAGAAATTAACTAACAGAAAACTTAGAGAAGAGGATCAAATGAAATTTGCCTCAGTCTATAATTTTTCAAAATACTTTCTGTATCTGGCCGTACTGCTAATAGGTTTGCAGAATATGGGAGTAGAATTGACAGCTATTTTCACAGCATCTGCCGCCTTACTTCTCGGGGTTGGATTAGCACTACAAACCTTTTTTCAAGACATCATTTCAGGAATCTTTATTCTTGTAGATCGTTCAGTATCAGTCGGTGATATTTTAGAAGTAGATTCTTTTGTTTGTCGCGTGACGGAAATAAAACTGAGAACCACTCGGGCCGTGACCATGGAAAACAAAGTTTTGATTATTCCGAATCACAAGTATTTAACAACGATAATCTATAATTGGACTGAAAATGATTCTGTGGTTCGGGCAGAGGTTGAAGTAGGTGTGGATTACGGTAGTGATGTGAGACTAGTAGAATCCTTGCTTTACAAAGCAGCTCGAGAGCATAAAGAAGTTTTGAGAATACCAGAGCCCATTGTATTGTTTACCAATTTTGGCGATAGTTCTCTCAACTTTAAGCTTGTTTTTTTCCTGCAGGATAGTTTTGCTTTTACGCAAGTTAAAAGCGATGTGCGGTTTGCAATCAATCAACTTTTTAAAGAAAATAATGTGGTAATTCCATTTCCACAACGCGTCATACACATGGCTAACGACAACAAATAATTATGCCAAAAATTTTAATTATTGAGGATGAGGAAGCGATAAGACGCGTCCTCAAAAAGATATTGACTGAGCAAGATGCGGCATATCATGTTTATTTAGCGTCAGATGGCCTTGAAGGGCTTCAAGAAATTGAAAAACAACAGTTTGACCTTGTTCTTTGTGATATCAAGATGCCGAAAATGGATGGTATTGAAGTGTTACAGCATATCAAAGACCGACAACCAGAACTGCCAGTAATCATGATTTCAGGGCATGGCGATCTCGATACCGCTGTTGAAACCATGCGTATGGGCGCTTTTGATTATATTTCAAAACCACCCGACCTGAATCATTTGATGAACACTATCGGTCATGCTTTGAATCGAAAATTTTTAGAACAAGAAAATAAAATTCTAAAACGAAAAATCGGAAAATCCTACGAAATGATTGGCGAAAGTCAAGGAATCAAAGACATTAAGACTATTATTGACAAGGTAGCCTCTACCTCAGCGCGCGTTTTGATTACTGGTCCCAACGGGACTGGGAAAGAACTGGTAGCCCATTGGATACATCAAAAAAGCGACAGATCGCAGGCACCTATAATCGAAGTCAATTGTGCGGCTATTCCAAGTGAATTAATAGAAAGTGAATTATTTGGTCATGTCAAAGGAGCGTTTACAAGTGCTGTGAAGGATAGGGCAGGAAAGTTTGAAGCTGCTAATGGAGGAACTTTGTTTCTCGACGAAATTGGAGATATGAGTCTCTCGGCTCAAGCCAAAGTACTCAGAGCCCTACAAGAACACCGTGTTCAGAGAGTCGGGAGCGATAAGACCATTAAGGTTGATGTCAGAGTTATAGCAGCCACCAACAAAAACCTGAAAAAAGAAATTGAAGCTGGCCGATTTAGAGAAGACCTTTTTCATCGTATTGCCGTAATTTTAATTCAAGTACCTCCTCTAAATGACAGACGAGAGGATATTCCATTACTCATAGAATACTTTTCAAAGCAAATAACAACTGCCCAGGGTACTGTCATGAAAGTCTTTTCTCAGGAGGCAGTGGATTGCCTGAAGCATTATGATTGGACTGGAAATATACGAGAACTAAGAAATGTTGTAGAAAGATTGCTTATTTTAGGCGGATCTGAAATTTCAAAAAAAGATGTGATGCAATTTGCCAATAAATTGTGACTCAAAAAAAAACTAAAATGATGAAAAATACTTTACTCGCTATTGCACTGATCCTGTCGTTCAGCACCTATTCGCAAACCGATGAAGAAATGCTCAAAAAAATTTATGAGACTGCACTCACAGAAGGTCAGGCTTATAGCTGGCTCGACCACCTTTCGAATAAAATCGGTGGCCGACTTTCTGGATCATTGGGAGCCGAACGTGCCGTTATTTACACAAAAGAGATCATGGAATCTTTAGATTTTGATCGGGTATTTCTGCAACCTGTTATGGTGCCAAAGTGGGTAAGGGGCAATCCTGAATTTGCTTATATCGAAACAGCTCCAGGTGATACTGTTAAAGTCAATATATGCGCATTAGGAGGTTCTGTGGCAACACCCGCCACAGGCATCAAGGCAGAAGTCATTGAAGTGTATGGTCTAGAAGATTTAAAATCTCGAAGCCGAAGTGAAATTGAGGGTAAGATTGTATTTTTTAATATGCCCATGCCAGCATCAAGGGTTTTGACTTTTCAAGCCTATGGCGCTGCCGTAGGACAAAGAACTCAGGGCGCCAAAGAAGCGTCGAAATTGGGAGCTGTAGGAGCCATCGTAAGATCCATGAACTTACGATTGGACGATTTTCCTCATACTGGCACCATGTCCTATGGCGATTTGCCGCGGTCAGAGCACATACCTACAGCAGCCATCAGTACAAATGATGCTGTTAAATTAAGTAGCTATTTAAAGTTAGATGCCAATTTAAAATTCTATTTTAAACAAAACTGTCAAACCCTGCCTGACGTCCTGTCTTACAACGTCATTGGTGAAATTAAAGGAAGCACCTATCCTGATGAAATTGTTTTGGTGGGTGGACACCTTGACTCTTGGGATTTAGGTGATGGGTCACACGATGACGGAGCGGGATGTGTTCAATCAATAGAAGTATTGAGATTGTTTAAAAAATTGGGCATTCAACCGAAAAGAACTTTAAGGGCAGTCATGTTTATGAATGAAGAAAATGGTTTGCGAGGAGGATCGGAATATGCTCGAGTTGCTAAATCTCAAGGACTTAATCATATTTTTGCTCTGGAGAGCGATTCTGGTGGATTCACACCTCGAGGATTCAATATCGATGCCAATCAAGAAAGCTTTGATTTTATTGCTTCTTGGTCAGATTTATTCAAGCCGTATTTGACCAATAGCTTCAATTTGGGCGGCAGTGGTGCCGATATTGGTCCCTTGAAAAAACCTGGGATTGTTTTGGCTGGGTTATTTCCTGATTCTCAGAGATATTTTGACTACCATCATACAGCTATCGACACCTTTGATGCCATTAATAAAAGGGAGTTAGAGCTCGGAGCAGCAACTATGGCCGCAATGGTTTATCTGATTGATTCATACGGCACTTCCAATTGATATTTGACATTCTAGCCTCATTTGTTTGATTATTTGTAACTTTAGGTTCCTCTTAACCTAAAAGTTGTTATATGATTTCGACACCCCAATCGAATGTCCTCCTTGTTTTATTATTGATGGGCCATTTTTGGCTGGCCTTTGCCTACTTAAGTTTGGACTGGGAAGGCCCATATGGTGATTACGAGAATGATTTGGATATGTATGTCATTGACGAAGATTTGCTTCTATATGAGTATTCATGGTCAGAAACGCGATTTGAAGGGGATTTCTTTAATGGCAACTGGTTTCCCGATGGCGTTTATGGTGTTTATATAGATATTTGGACGGGTGATACACCAATTAATTACAGATTTGCAGCCACACCATTTCTACACAACAACTGTTGTAGAAGGGGCTATAGAGGAGTCAGGAGTGATTGCTAAAATTACAAAATCTGGTGGTGAAACCAATGACATTACGTATGTGGTAGAACCTTATGTAGAGTAAACGGTCTTTAATCTAGTCTTCTTTTTTTAAGCCACCCTTCGGGGTGGTTTTTTTTAGTTAACGGCTTTTCTAATTCTCACCAGACGCGTCATCAATCCTTCCAGTTGGTCTAATGGGAGCATATTGGCGCCATCACTTTTAGCTTGACTCGGATCGTAATGGGTTTCAATAAATAATCCATCAACATTGTTGACAACACCTGCACGGGCAATGGTTTCGATCAATTCAGGTTTTCCTCCTGTTATACCATGCTTTTGATTGGGTTGCTGCAGAGAATGGGTGACGTCTAAAACGGTTGGGGCAAACTTTCTCATGACAGGAATTCCTCTAAAATCAACAATCAAATCCTGATATCCGAAAAATGTGCCACGGTCAGTGATCCAAGCATTTGGGTTGCCACTGTCGTGTACTTTTTGAACTGCAAAAGACATACTTTCGGGACTCATGAACTGTCCTTTTTTTAAATTCACAACCTTGCCTGTCTCGGCGGCGGCAACCACCAAATCCGTTTGCCTTACCAAAAATGCTGGTATTTGAAGCACGTCTACATATGCTGCAGCCATTGATGCATCACTAATTTCGTGAATGTCCGTTACCACTGGAATGTCGAAGGTATTCGACACTTTTTGTAATATTTTCAAGGCTTTTTCATCTCCAATACCTGTGAAACTATCCACCCTGCTTCGATTGGCCTTTTTAAAACTACCTTTGAAAACAAAAGGAATTTCTAGATTGTCTGATATCTTAAGGATAGTTTCGGCAATTCTAAGAGCCATTTCCTCTCCTTCAATGGCACAAGGGCCAGCTAATAGAAAGAAATTTCCCGAGGCGGTGTGTTTTATTTTTGGAAGAGCAGTAGCGTTCATAACTTATATTTTGTGGCAAATTTACTCGTTCTTTACGACATGACGTTGTCAAAATTTAAAATACAAGGACCACTAGGAGTTTATTATATTTACAAAAACTATCGGGTATTATTGAACTTCTGCCATATCGACACCACCATAAAGGAATTTGGGACAAGTTCCTCTCTAAGATTTCATGCGGTCTTTTCTTGTTTCAACGCGATTTCATGTCCTATCATCAAGATCGGTTTAGGGATCATTCCTTATTAATTTTTAAAGATGGCACCTTGTGTGCACTTTTTCCGGCCAATGAAGTCGATGGTTGCCTATTTTCTCATCAGGGATTGACCTTTGGTGGCCTCTTGTGCCATGCCAAGGAGACGGATGATAGTATTGAGGAATTGATAGTTACAGTTATGGATTATTACAGGAAAGCCAGACTCAAGTCATTGTATATTAAGTTGATGCCCTCATTTGTTGACTCAGAATTTGTGACACGTCAACAAGTGATTTGGCATAAACTGGGAGCAGCCAATCGCTTCAGAGAAACAACCATGGCTATCGATTATGCCGATTACCAAATTCATAAATCCAAGCTTAAACGCTATCGAAAATTGAAGGATTCCGGTTTTGATATTTTTCAAACCGCTGATTTCAAACCGTTTTGGAATTTGGTTTTGATTCCTCGATTGCAATCAAAGCATAAGGTTGCACCAGTTCATTCTTTAGAAGAAATCGAACTATTGGCTCATCGATTTCCAAAAAATATTATCCAATACTGTATTGCAAAAGACGGGTTACTACTAGCAGGAATCACTCTATTTGTTAATGACCAAATCGTTAAATCACAATACGGCGCGACAACCGATCCTGGGGAAGCCCTTTATGCTTTAGACATTCTCTTTATTAGTCTGATAGAGCACTATGATTCACTTGGATTTCGTTACTTTGACATGGGTTCGGTGAGAAGCGATGACCCCAATGGCATGAATCTAGGCTTATGGAAGCATAAACAAGAATTAGGCTGTACAGAATTCATTCAATCTCATTTTGAAATGCAATTATGACAGTTCCATACATTGATTTACAGCAAATAAACTCGCGCTTTGAGGCTTCTATTTTAGAAGAATTTGAAGGTGTATTTGACAGTGGAAGATATATTTTGGGTGATCGGTGCAGTGCTTTTGAGTTTGATTTCGCCTCCTTTTGCGGCACTTCACAAGCAATTGGGACGGGTTCTGGTTTGGACGCCCTGACCCTAATTTTTGAGTCCTATATTCAATTAGGTCTCTTAAAACAAGGGGATAAGGTATTAGTACCTGCACATACTTATGTTGCTTCAATCATGGCCATTATTAAATCAGGTCTTTCCCCTGTTTTCGTAGAACCTAATTTAGACACCTTCAACTTGGATTTTGATGATCTTGAAAACCAATATTCTAAAGATGTAAAGGCAGTGTTAGCCGTACATATGTATGGGCAATTGGTCGATAGGGATGCTTTATTGTCATTCTGCAAGAGCCACAACCTCCTGCTAATAGAAGACGCAGCTCAGGCGCATGGTGCTCAATATAGTGACACCATTCGGGCAGGCAATATTGGAGATGCTGCTGGGTTTAGTTTTTATCCGACAAAAAATTTGGGCGCTTTGGGTGATGGTGGGATGATTACCACCAATAACAGTGATTTGGCCCATGTGGCCCGTCAATTGAGAGATTATGGACGATCGAGTAGGAGAGAATTTAGCCGTTTAGGAATGAATTCGCGTTTGGATGAAATGCAGGCTTGTATCCTTTCGTTGAAGTTAAAGGCCTTAAATTCTGACAACCAATTAAGACGTGACATTGCTAAGCGTTATTTGAGTGAGATTGTTAATCCACTGATTGTATTACCTTTTTATTCTGGAGGTTCAGATCATGTCTGGCACATATTTGGCCTTCGCACCGATAGACAGACTGATTTATTAAGCCATTTGGCCGCACAGGGCGTTGAGGCCATGGTTCACTATCCGATCCCAATTCATCATCAAAGTGTTTATAAACATTGGACTGATCGTGACTTGCTTTTAACTGCTTTAATAAGCCAAACTCAAGTAAGCTTACCCATCAGTCCAGTGATGACCGCTACTCAAATTGACCAGGTGATTTATGCGGTAAATTCTTTTAGATCATGAATTGGATTAAAGGATTGAAAAAAAATCGATTACTGGGTGTGACTAGCGCGAATAGTATGGTTATCGCAATTCGATTAACGATAACCCTTGGTGTTCAAAGAATCCTGGCTAAATCTTTAGAAGAGTATGGCATTGCAAAAATTGGAGATTTAAGAAACATTTTAGCCATGCTGACAAGTTTGACCTCAATGGGTGTTTTTAGCGGAATGGTCAAATTTGTTTCCCAAAATGAAAACGAACCACATGAGTTGAAAAAATTAATGTCAACATCATTTTTATTTGCTCTGGGAGGTAGTTTGGTTTCTGCTTTAGTGCTACTGATTTTTGCAAAGCCTTTGTCACGTTGGTTTTTTGATAGCGCGCAATTCGCAGAAATATTTTACGCCTTGGCTATTGTAGCACCAGCGATTGGGCTACATCGAATTTTTAATGCTGTGGTTCATGGCATGTCACAAGTGAAAAAGTATGCAAAAATTGAGCTTGTGGCCTATATTGTATCGGCCTTACTTATTTTAATCGGCCTCTATTTTAATCATTTGAAAGGGGTTCTCTTAGCAATTGCCATTGGACCTTTTGTTCAGCTAATTACCTTGTTGTTCATTTTTGGAAAAACGTTGAAACCGCTGATTTATAACATTCGCCCAAAATGGCACGATAAATTTGGAAACGCACTATTGGCCTTTACCTTGATGTCATTTGTCTCGAACATTTTGTTAAATACTGTCGAAATATATTTGCGAGATGTTCTTGAACGTGTTTTGAATATCAATGAAGCCGGCTATTGGACCGCCATTACCAATATTTCAAAAAATTACATGGTATTTTCGACGGCTATTTATAGCCTCTATGTGATTCCGAAGTTTGCCAAAATTTCTACAAGATTTGATTTCAAATCAGAGGTTTTCCATATTTACAAAACGCTTCTTCCTCTGTTTGGCTTGGGGATGTTAACCATATATATTTTCCGCGACTTCATCGTGCAGTTGATTTATCCCGATTTTAATGGGATGGCCCCCTTGTTTAAATGGCAGTTGATGGGAGATTTTGTGAGATTAGCTGCGGTTGTGGTAGCACATCAATTTTTGGCTAAGAAAATGATTCGAAGTTTTATTGCTTCAGAAATCATGTCCATGATGCTATTTTTTGGATTGTCTCTTGTTTTTATACCAATTTATGGAACCGAAGGAGTCGTGATAGCGCATTTTGTGCGCTATGTCATTTATTTTGGTTTTGTTACATGGTTGATACGGCGGTATTTTCTTAAAACTCCTTAAGACCTTTGCCAGATTTTAAGACTGCGTCTTGCTATCAAATGGGCGTCATGCGTTTTTTCTACAAAAATTCGTGCCGAACGACTAATCTTGTCTATTAAACTCGGATTGTCAATCAACTCGCAAAGCTTGACGTATATTTGATCTGGATCGGGAAGTGCGTTTATAGCGACTTCATCTTCCTTGAGTTGATAATAATCTAACCATTCCTGTTCTGCGCCAGTAAATACGACTTTTCCTTTGGCCATACTTTCTAGGGCATTGTAACCTTGGTCATAGGCATAGACCATATCTAAAACGATGTGGGCGTCGTTATAAGCCTCTAAATATTCCTGATGCGGCAGGTCTTTAACTGTCTTGATTAGAATTCTGTCAGCGTGCGTAGACTTCAATTTTAAAAGTGCTTGTTCAAATATATCATTGCCCTTTTTGAAGTAATTTCGAGAATTAATCCCATGAAAAATAACAATCTTACCAGAGGTGTCAAGCCTTTTAAACGACAAATTTTCAAGAAATATAGGATGCGGCATCAATCCTAAATGCTTGGGGTGTCCTAGTAAGGGCAGGTGATAATCCAAGTCAGAAGAACATACACCACGTATATTATCGTAAACAAAGTCATGAAGAATTTTGTGTCCTGGACTAAGGTAAATTAAAGCTGGCAGGAAATCCTTATAAGAACCTTTTCCCTCGAAATAGGGCGTTAAAATGCCGTATCTGTACTTTTTATCCATGGCAAATTTGACACTGACGTAGTCTGTTCCATTAGATAACAGAAACACTTTTTTATTGTGCTTGAAAATATAAGCCAATAGTTCTAATTCAGTTTTTGGAACACAACCAAATGGCCGTTCATTGATCAATTGGACAATGTCAAAGTCTTTGAATTTGCTTTGGTGTTTTTTAAATTGACTAGACATACTAATGCTGTTCAAATCTAGTTTTGTCAACCTATGGATTACCCTTCTAAAGTAATACCAAAAACCACGCTGGAATCGTTGTTTGAATAGAATATCTGCGGAACGCTTTTTGAAACCATCGCCGTGACCTACCAATAGAACTTGATGACCCAATGCGATTAGTGCTTGTTTTAGGTTGAAGTGAGAAGCGTTATATTCGCCGAGTAGCAGAATCTTCATTAATGATTACATTTGTTCAAATATAACTTTAAATGCACCAAAATTCGTACAAAAAAAAAGTTTGTATTGTGGCTTCTTCATTGAGTCATGGCGGTGCGCAACGTTCTGCAGCTGCTTTGACATTTGTCTTTGAGAAATTGGGTTATGAGGTTTGTGTCGCGACAGTCCTAAAGGGAGTGTCCTATTCTTTTACAGGCAGATTGTTTGAAATTCACGCTGTAAAATCTAAGTTTCACCCGCTGTTTACGCGACTAAAAAAGCTTTTGGTATTTCGCCGTTTTTTGGAACATGAAAAATTTGATTTAATTATTGACAATAGGGCGAGGGTTAGCATTTTTAGAGAAATTATTGTGACCAAATGCCTTTATCCAAAATCTGCAATATACTTAATCAGAAATTACAATTTCAAGAATGTTTTTACATCAAGTAAAAGAGTTAATAGATGGTTGTACCAAGATCGGCGTCTCGTTGCTGTTTCAAAAAAAGCGGCTGATAAGGCCAATTTCGAACTAGGCATCACGTCGGTTGTTGCCATTCCGAATCCTTTGCCAGAGACCAGTGCTCCATCGTTTTCTTCAGATCTTTTCTCTGATCTTCCAAAAAAATTCATTCTTTTTTGTGGTCGATTAGAAGATAAGAGTAAAAATATAAGACTGCTTTTAGAGGCCTATCAAAAGTCTGATCTCGCCTCCCAGCAGATGCCATTGGTTTTACTGGGATCGGGACCGGATGAACAGCATTTAAAAGCCTTTGCAAAAGCGCTTGGTATCGCTAATAATATTCTTTGGATTCCTTTTGTGGATTATCCGTTTTATGTCATTAAGAAAGCCAAATTTATATGTCTTACAAGTCGCTATGAAGGATTCCCTAGGGTCCTTATTGAGGCGCTTTCTCTAGGAACCCCTGTGGTTTCCGTTGATTGTGAATCGGGCCCTTCTGAAATTGTTCAGCACGAACAAAATGGTCTACTAATTAGAAATTATGACCCTCATGCTTTTGCAGAGGCGATGAATCGTCTTATCTTTGATCAAGACCTATACGATTTTTGCAAAGCAAATGCCAAGTCTAGTGTTGACCATTTATCAGTAGCTGGCATTGCGCGGCAATGGCAGGACTATCTTAATCTGCCATCATGAATACATTAGAAAACGTTATTCAAATTGAAATTCCTTGTCTGAAGGATCCGAGAGGTTCATTGGCAGTCATAGAAGGCACAGTGCTTCCTTTTCCTATCAAGCGGGTATATTACTTATACGATGTCCCCAGTGATGCCCATCGCGGCGGTCACGCTCATAAATCTTTAGTGCAATGTCTGGTTGCATTGAGTGGAAGTTTTGAAGTACTGATTGACGATGGACACCAACAACAGAAAATCATGTTAAATAAACCCCATATTGGCCTTCTGATTCCTACTGGAATTTGGCGCGAATTGGGTAATTTTTCCTCGGGAGCAGTATGTTTGGTTTTAGCTTCTGAAATGTTCGATGAAACGGACTATATCAGGGCGTATGATAGTTTTAGAGCTTCAAAATTATAATCTATTATTTTTTCGAAAGACTGAAATACAATTTATAGAAGTCTAAATAAAATAAAGGTGCAATACCAAGCTGTAAAATCAGTTTTAAAAATGGCATTTTTAACCATAGCCATAATCGTATTATTAACAGAAGATTTTTTGATATGATCTTTTGACGTGTCGCTAACAGTTTGCTTTGCGATGCACTGACAAGACCTCTTTGTTCAAATGCAATAATTTGCTCTGCGGTTTGGCGGCACTTACTCAAAAACCTCTTATTATCCTCTAAGCCGTCGTGATAGACAGGGTTGTCTACATGAAGTATGCTTGTCTCATTCCTTTCAAGGGAACCGCTTAGCACCAGGTCTAAGCCATATCCTTCTATATCTTTAGGGTTGCAAGCTAAAAAAGTCACTTTGTCGATTAATAAATTACCCGAAAAAACATATCTATAAGGTGCTTTCATTCGAATTTGTGCTGGAACTTCCTCTCTTTTGCGGCCGAATTGTCTCCTGAGATTAAAATTCAATTCACTTACCTTTCTATAGGCATAGCCACCAATAGCTACCTTACAATGAATTTTATTCTTGATTACAGAAATATAATTGGAGTAAAAATCTTCATTAACTGGAATGACATCGCTATCAAGGAACAGCAGCCATGGGTATTTAGCCTGGTTGGCCAACCAATGTCTCGTGGCAGTTCGTCCTTTGTTTAGCTCAAACCTAAAATAGCTGCAATGCTCTTTATGGTTGAGAAGTCTGTTTTGTTCAAAATTTTCCGTAGATCCATCATCAGCAATAATCATTTCGAATGGAAAGTGTGACCGCTCGGCCTGATGGAGCAAAATTTCCACCAATTGTGCGACATCATTATTATAAGCAGGAATTAAAATTGAAATCATTTAAGACTGACGTTGAACTACTTCAAAAACGCTACTATTCTCGCACTTTAAAGTTCGGGATGGGTATTTGGATAGTATGGCATAATCATGTGTCGCCATAAGAAAAGTTTGCCCTTGGCTATTGAGTTCTCGTAAGACCTCCATTACTTCAAAACTGGTTTGTGGATCGAGGTTACCAGTTGGTTCATCGGCCAATATCAACTCCGGATTATTGAGCAGAGCTCGCGCAATGGCAACCCTTTGTTGCTCACCCCCTGATAATTCGTGCGGAAATTTATTTCCAGAACTTGACATGCCCACGCTATCCAAAACAACCCTACTTTTTTCTTGAATAGCTTTTTTGTCTTTCCAACCTGTGGCTTGTAAAACAAATTTCAGGTTGTCATTAATACTCCGATCACCTAAGAGTTTAAAATCTTGAAATACAACACCAATTTGCCGACGCAGCATCGGGATATCTTTTGATTTGAGTTGTTTCAGATCGTAACCAACGATCGATCCTTCTCCAGATTTTAATGGCAATTCTCCGTTTAAAGTTTTTATAAAACTACTTTTTCCCATTCCTGTTTTTCCGATGAGATAAACAAAATCTCCTTTTTTCATCTCAAAATTTACATTGGTCAAAATCTCTTTATCTCCTTGAACTATTGAAACGCCTCGAAATGATACTACAGAGTCACTCATAGATGTTATTGCTTTGAAAGTAGGGTAAAAGTATCACAATTAAATTACTTAATAAAGTGAATGACCAATTCTATTAGGGTCAAATGAGTAGATTGAATAAATAAAATCTCTTTAATACTTTGAAGAATAAGTAAGCGTTATTAGTAATAACTTTGTTACCGATGCACAAGCCTTTAACCTGTATGTTAGAATGAATAATTTAAAATCTTTTATTGTTTTACTGCTACTGGTCATTAGTTCTCCATTGTTGTCTCAATCATCTGGCGCCTATGACCCCGAAATCAGTCAGTTTCAGAGAGCTGTTAGTCTATTTGATTCAGGGCAATATCAGGCAGCAATAACTCTTTTTGAGAGTGTCAGTGAATCATCATCTAGCGATTTTATCAAAGCAGAGTCAGCGTATTATACGGCTAGTTCAGCGGTGAGGACAAAACAAAAAAATGCTGAGCAATTGATGGATGATTTTATTTATACATATCCTGCACATCCTCGTCGTAACTCAGCTTATTTTGATGTTGCTCAATTTTATTTTAGAAATCGTCAATCTGCATATGCTTTAAAATGGTTTGAAAAAGTAGATGAGCAAAAACTTACATCCAATCAAAGAGATGAGTTATACTTTGAAAGGGGATACTGCTATTTTGTAGGTAAAAAATATGAACAGGCCCAAAAAGATTTTAGTAGGGTTGTCAATAGTCCCATTTATAAAGAGAACGCCAAATATTATTTGGGCTTCATGGCTTATGAAGGGGACGATTATTTCAATGCTTCCCTATACTTTGATCAATTGCAGGACCCCAAAGAGCAATCGTCTAGTCTAAATTACTATCAGGCAGATAAGAGCTTCAAAGAGGGTGAATTTCAAAAGGCCATTGACTTTGCTCTGCGTGGTCTCGAACAAAGTGTATCAGAAGATGTGTCCCAGCTTTCTAAAATTATTGGAGAGAGTTATTTCAATTTAAAAAAATACGATGAGGCGCTGCCTTACTTGAAAAATTACAAAGGAATAAGAGGTAAATGGGAACATGTTGACTTTTATCAGTTGGGCTATATTTACTTCAAGCAAAATAAATTTGAATTGGCTATTAGCGAATTCAACCGAATCTTGGAAGGCAATGATGCGGTTTCTCAAAACGCCTACCATCATTTAGCTCAGTGCTATTTGGCACTTGATAAAAAGTCCGAAGCCTTAACAGCTTTTAAAAATGCTTCTGAACTCAACTTCGATCAAGATATTAAATCCGATGCAAGCCTTCAATATGCTAAACTTAGTTATGACATTGGCAACCCTTTCCAGCCAGTTCCTATAATTTTGAGTAACTACCTGACGCAATATCCTAACTCGTCTGCAAGGGAAGAAATGGAGTTGCTTTTGGTTAACGCTTATGTGACATCCAGAAATTATCAGGCCGCATATGAAATAATAGCATCTGGAAAAAAAGCTATGGATGAAGCAACATTGCAGACGGTTACCTTTAATTTGGCTATTAGTGCTTTTCAAGATGGAAATTTCCAAAAAGCGCGACAATTTTTTGAAAGGACATCAGAGAGTAACGCCGCTTCTTTGCTTGGCCTGCGCTCAACTTATTGGCTGGGAGAACTGGCCTATGATTCTAAAAACCACCAAACTGCAATTAGGCTGTTCCGAAATGTCCGATCAAATAAAACGTTTGAAAACGCTGTAGAGTCTAAGCAGTTAGACTATGCTCTTGGCTATGCCTATTTCAGTACTGCTGATTTTATTAGTGCAGCATCTTATTTCGATTCCGCCTACAATAGCCTTTCTGATATGGCAAGGAAAAAAGATGCTTTGCTTCGACTTGCCGACAGTGAATTTGCCCAAAGTCATTTTCGTGTGGCCCTTGACGCTTATGTCGAGGCTTCTAATCTGACCAAATGGAATAATGATTACGCAGTTTTTCAGCAAGCCATATGTTTGGGTCTTTTAGATCAACTGACAAAAAAAAATCAGTTACTTAATGATTTCTCTATAGATTTTCCCTCATCGCCATGGCGCGATGATGTTCTGTTAATATTGGGGAACGACTTAGCCAAGGCAGAAAAAAACGACCAAGCTATTTTATGCTATAGCCGCTTGGTGGTTGAAATCCCTAATAGTCCTTTGATTTCTAAAGCCAACCTGAGAAAAGGATTGCTATTCTATAATATGGGTAAAAACAGTGATGCCCTGAGTACATTAAAACCCGTTGCCTTGAATCGTTCTGCCCCCGAAGAATCTAGACAAGCATTGACCACAATTGAACAGATATATATTGATATGGGCGAAATTTCTGCTTATGCTGCCTGGCTTAAAAAATCTAATCTCATGGATTTCGATAATTCGCAGTTTGACGACCTCAGTTTCGAATCCGCTCAAAAAAGATATATCGAAAGAGATGTGACTAAGGCCATACGCCTATTAGAAAAATATTTAATTGATTTCCCCAACGGTTCACACCAATTCCAATCGCATGTATATTTGAGTGAACTTTTCCTTGAGAGTAACGATTTACCAAAAGCTATTCCACATTTGACATTTATTATTGATCAACCCACGAATGCATATTCTGAGTCAGCACTTATTCAGCTTTCGGATGCCTATCTCATCATGGGGAAATCTTCAGATGCTATTGCTCCTCTTAAACGCTTAGCAAGCAATCACCCTTCACCAAAAAATCAAAGTTATGCTCATTCCAACTTAATGCAAATCTATTATGATACACAGGGGTATACCGATGCCCTGTCAGAAGCTCGTTTATTGATGGAGGTGCAAGATTTGGGAACTGATTTGTTGTCCAAGACATGGGCTATCAAAGGAAGATGCGAGTTGGAACTTAATCTTTTTGATCAGTCAAAGCGATCATTTTCTGAGTTGCAAGATATAGCTGTTTCGAAGAATTATTTGGCAGAGGCCAAGTATTATCAGGCTTTTTTCTTGAACCAAGAAAATCAATTTCAATCTTCAAATGACCAATTACAAAATCTTGTTAAAGAGTATCCCGAATATCCCGAGTTTTCAGCGCGAGGATTATTGTTAATGGCTCGCAATTTTATTGCCTTAAATGATGATTATCAAGCCAATTATATCTTGAATCACCTCATTGATAATTTTAATGCTTACCCCGATATTTCAACAGAGGTCAATAAATTACTTGAAAACTTGCAATCAAATGCCGCAGAGACTAACGCTTCAATCATTAATGATCATGAATAAACAAACCAACTTTTTCTTGTTCATTTTATTCATGATGTCTTCTATTACTTATGCACAAATAGAAAATGACTCATTGGGAACACAGACCGTGAATATTGAAAAAACCTTTATTCCTTCTGTCACCGAAGCAAAAAAAATTAAATCAGTGCCCGAGGCGGATAACTCCAGTGCGGTGGAAAAATTGAAAACCACTTTCCAAATTCAGTCCATTCCAGTAGCCTCTGTTTTTAATCCCGCCAAGCCAAATACTAGAAAACTTGTCTTGACAGATGTCAATAAATTTTTCGCTAATCGACTTATGATGATGGCAGGTAATTACGGTACTTTGATTGCGGATTTCTCGGGGGCTTTCAAACTATCAATAAATAAAAAAGTAAGCGTGCTGTTCGATCATTATGGGTCCCAAGGTGGCGTAGCTGAAACGAAATTAGAGGATGATTTTAGCGCAACTCATCTTGAATTAGATTTCTCTAATATCACACGGAGCAATGAATGGTCGATTAATGGTTTGGTTGGTTTCCAAAAAAGACAATGGTATGGTGTGCCCAAAGGTTTGTGGCATGAAGAACAACTTAATGATATCAATAATGGACACCAATGGGTGACCTACAGCTTGGGTTCTGTATTGAAACCAGATTTGGATTGGCTCGAAAAAATGGAGATTCAATTCGATGGTATAGCGGATAATTATGACAATGCTGAAATTGTAGTTCTTGCCGAAACTTTAGCGCAACTGCCTGCTTTCGAGGATACTTTTCAATCCACCTTTGCTGTGCAATACAGAAAATATCAAACACCTCAAGAAGAAGACCAAACTTTTGACCATGCCTTATTTACGCTCTCACCGACTTTTAAAATTCAGTCTGGCGATTTGTCTTTGGACTTGGGAGCATCAGGATATTACCAGTTGACAGATGACCCAGATGCTTCAGAAATTTTGATTGTTCCAAATATCCACTTGTCCTATTTAGTGGATGCGTTAGTTCTAAGATTTAAAGCAACAGGAAAAGTCGATCAACACACTTATCGAAATTTTCTTTCTCGGAATAACTATTTCGGACCCAATAATAGCATTTCCGCCGAGGAAATCCCCCTGCATCTTTCTGCTGGCGTTGAAATGCCATTATCATCAGATTGGGGTTGGAATGCAAGTGCAAGTTATGAGAGTGCTAAACGCAAATCGATGTTTGTTTTGAACGCCATAGATGAAAATATATTCCAAGATTATTCCTTCGGAAATAGTTTTGGGCTGTTGATTGATGACATTAAAACCAGTAGTTTTAAGACTGGACTTATGTATACAGGTTTTGACAAAGCAACGATTCATGTTAGTGGAACTTACAATCAATTTTCGACCTCCGAACAAACTTATTTTTTCAACCGACCAAATCTAGAAGCAGCATTAATAATTAATGCGACTTTGTCAGATAATTGGTCCATGAGTTTAATCGGTATATTTTTTGGCGATAGAAAAGATGTGTTGGCTTATACCAATGAGGCCAATGGTAATTTGACAGAAACCATTAATATTTCAAGCTTTGCAGACATCAATTGGAGCACCGTTTATAAATTGTCAGAACGGTGGAGTGCGGAGGCGCGTGTCAATAATATTTTTGATGCTAAGCAGGCCCGATGGGGTTTTTACAATGTTCAAGGAATTCAGGCCTTGGTAGGTTTACATTATAATTTTGATTGGTAGGGAGTCCTTGATTATCTTTGAAAAAAACAATATGCCAAAGCTATCCTTTATTCTTGTTACCCTATTTCTTTTCTCATGTTCTAAACAATCACGGATTGATCTCTATGTCAATGGAAATTTTTATACCGCCAACGACCAACTTCCCACAGCTTCTGCAGTAGCCGTATCTGAAGGTAAAATTTTAGGAGTAGGAGATGAGGGTACTTTGAAATCTCAGTTTGATATCGATAATACTATCGACTTAGAGGGGCAAACGGTAGTTCCCGGATTAATCGACGCGCATTGTCATTTTTTGAATTTTGGTTTTCAAGAACAGCAAGTGGACCTTGTTGGTACCTCAAGTTTTGAAGAGGTAGTTCAGCGCATCATTGTTTTTCAGGAAAAGCATAAGATGGATTATATCATGGGACGAGGTTGGGATCAAAATGATTGGGTCGATCAGAAATTCCCCCAAAAAACTATTTTAGACAAGCTCTTTCCCGACACACCGATTGCATTATCTCGTATCGATGGTCATGCGTTGCTGTGCAATCAAGCTGCATTGGATCTCGGTGGTGTTACAAAAGACAGTCACATGGAAGGCGGCACAGTTGTTTTGGACCAAGGTATGCCTACAGGTGTACTCATTGACAATGCAGAAAGACTTGTGATGAATCATTGGCCTAAGCCAACCCGTCAAGAAAGAATAAACGCGCTTCTCGCAGCAGAAGCTGCTTGCGTGGCTTTAGGTTTAACAACAGTTGATGATGCAGGCTTGGATAGAGAGGATATAGAACTGATTGATAGTTTGCAGCGCGCTGGAGACTTGAAAATCCGTGTTTATGCCATGGCCTCTGCGACACCTGATAATTTGAATTATTACCTTAACCGATCAATTGTCAAAACCGATCGCTTGCACATGCGGTCTTTCAAATATTACCTCGATGGTGCTTTAGGTTCTCGAGGGGCATTGCTCAGAGCCCCCTATAGTGACGCACCGCATACGCACGGACTTCCGGTTAATTCGATAGAACATTTCAAAGCAACGGCAAAGCGCATTGCAGCGTCTGACTATCAAATGAATACCCACGCCATTGGAGACTCTGCAAATCATGTTGTCTTAAACACCTATAGGGCGTTATTAAATGGTCAGCACGATCGTCGTTGGCGCATCGAGCATGCTCAAGTATTGTCACTTGAGGATTTTAGTTCTTTTGATAATATTATGCCTTCGGTTCAGCCGACTCACGCCACCAGTGATATGTATTGGGCGGAAGAGCGTTTGGGTTCAGACCGGATGCAAGGGGCTTACGCTTTAAATAGTCTGCTTGAAGTTAATGGCCGTATCGCCCTGGGTACCGATTTTCCTGTTGAAGGTGTTAGCCCTTTTTTAACCTTCTATGCAGCTACTTCTCGTCAAGATTTGGATGGCTATCCTGCGGGAAAATTCAAAGCAGAAGAAGCCTTGTCTCGAAAGGATGCTCTCTTCGGTATGACCATTTGGGCAGCTTACGCCAACTTTGAAGCTGATGAAAAAGGGTCTCTTGAAGTCGGAAAAATGGCAGATTTCATAGTCTTAGATCAAGATATCATGACTATACCACTGGATCGAATTTCAAAGACCAATGTGCTTCAAACGTACATTTCTGGAGAGCCTCAAATCAACTGATGATTTTGTCTGAATTCCTTAAACTCATTCAATCTTTGCCCAAACTGGCCGCTGAAAAGAAAAAAGAGAACCAAAGCTTTTTTAAGAAATTAAAGAAAAGGGTACCAAAACATTTAGACCAAGTCATGGTCGAATTGCATGACCATACCTTTAGTCAAATAGATTGTTTGGATTGCGCTAATTGTTGTAAGACTACCGGCCCTTTATTTACAAACAAAGACATTGAGCGCATTGCCAAACTGTTCAGGCTTAAACCATGTACATTTATTGAGCAGTTTCTTAGATTAGACGAGGATAATGATTACGTCTTACAAAGTGTTCCATGCACCTTTTTAGGAGACGACAATCGTTGTAGTATTTATGACTACCGTCCTAAAGCCTGCCAAGAGTTTCCTCATACGAACCGAAAAAAATTCCATCAGATCAGCCATTTAACCATCAACAATGTGGGGATTTGTCCAGCAGCTTATAAAATTGTTGAGGCTATGAAATCTCGTCTCTAAAAATTATTTTTTAACTTCGGCGCATGGAAAATCTGCTCATTTACTTTGAAACAATAACATCTCTCCATAGGTCAATAATTTTAGTAGGTGGGTTAACCTTTTTTTGGCTGCTTGAAGGATCTATACCTTTGTTTAAATTCAATTACAGAAAGTGGAAACACGCCATTCCCAATTTGTTTTTCACATTGACAACCATTGTGATTAATTTCGTTTTAGCCTTTCTTTTGTTAAGTTCTTCCGACTGGGTTGTAAATCATGAATTTGGAATTTTAAATTGGTTACCAGAGATGTCCCTATGGCTTTATGTGCTGTTAGGGTTACTTTTAATGGACTTCATTGGAGCGTATCTCCCGCATTACATTGAACACCGCGTAAAGCCGCTTTGGATGGTGCATTTGGTGCATCATTCTGATCAAAACGTCGATACCACAACTGCAAATAGACACCACCCATTAGAAAGTGTAGTTCGATTTGGTTTTACTTTGATAGGTGTGGTCATTTTAGGAGCGCCAATGGGAATTGTGATGCTGTACCAATCGATGTCCTTAATAGCTACTCAATTCAATCACGCCAATATTTTATTGCCAAAGCAACTAGATAGGTGGCTGAGTTATGTTATCGTATCTCCAGATATGCATAAAATACATCATCATCATGTGCTGCCCTACACCGATTCGAATTACGGGAATATTTTCTCAGTTTGGGACCGTTTATTTGGAACTTTTATGACCCTAGATCGCGAGAAATTGGTATATGGTGTTGATGTATTTCCAGACAGGGAAGCTAATGGCCGCGTATCATCACTGCTCACCCAGCCCTTTCAGCCCTATCAAAAACCAACCCAAAAACCTCAGTTGTAGATGAGGTAATTTGATCGAATCACCTTAAATCGTTCCAAACCTTCTTGCCAACCCGCAGAGATACTTTGAGCCGATTCACCCCGTTCAATCGATTTTCTCAAACCAGAATTTCCAGCCAGTTTATTGAAATAATTATTAAAAAAAGGAATGCCCTTTTTATGGTAGTCTTTAAAGGTTTCAACAAGCCAGTCTAAGCGAATGGCGCTCAAATCTTCGGTTTTGGACAGATCTTTTCCAAAACATTGTTTCCCGAGGTGGGGCGGATTAACGGCTCCTTGCTGGGAAACTGGTTTGAAAGAAAAATCAAACTCCTCTGGAGACAGCGAAGGGCTACCAAAAATCTCAAAAGGAGTGTCGGTTCCTCTCCCAATACTAATGTCTGTGCCTTCAAATAAGCAAAGACTCGGATAAAGGTTTATGGATTTTGCTGTCCTTAGATTTGGTGATGGCCGCAATGGTAGATCATACCTTGTTTGATGGGTGTAATATTGGAGTGGAATTACAGTAATATCGCAAATTAGACCATTCTTTAACCACCCTTGCCCATTAATCATTTGAGCATACTCTCCAATGGTCATCCCATAGACAATTGGAACAGGGTGCATACCAACAAAACTTTGATATTCTTTTTCCAGTATGGGACCGTCAATGTAGTGACCGTTTGGATTTGGCCGATCTAAGATCACTAGAGAGACGCCCTGCTCGGCACAGGCTTCCATGACATAGTGGAGGGTTGATATGTAGGTATAGAATCGAAGGCCAACATCTTGTAAATCGAAAAGTATTAGGTCTATTCCGCTCAACTGATTGGGGGTAGGCTTGATGTCCTTACCGTGAAGTGAATGAATGGGTAATTTAGTATTTGGATCTACTTCGTCCTCAATGTAAGCGCCATTGGCGGCCGTGCCACGAAATCCATGCTCAGGAGCAAACACAGCCTTGATATTGATGTTTTTAGTCAATAAACTATCGATCAAATGTGTCTTTGTTTCTTTTTCAGTTGGAATTACACTGGATGCGTTCGCGACAATGCCGACCGCCTTGCCAGTTAACAAGGGTATATAAGCATCCAATTGCTCAATACCTAAAATGATAGGGCTATTTTGACCTTGGCAACCCCAAGTCAAAAAGACAATGAATAAAAGAGTATTTTTGAACATCGATTTTGATATCATAGTAATTTGAAGTTTGAATTTTTTATCGCTAGGCGAATGATGAGTTCCAAACACTATAAAAGTAGTGTTTCTGCTCCTATCATTAAAATAGGAATTGGTGCAATTGCTGTTGGCATGATTGTAATGCTTATTGCCATTGCTACTAGCACTGGGTTACAGCAAGAAATTCGAAACAAAATCATCGCCTACAAGGGGCACATTTCTATTTCCAATTTTGATGGCAATCGCTCCGACGAATCCTTGGTTCCTGTCAAGGTTGAAGATGAATTAATGCGCCAATTAAATGGGATCGAAGGCATAGCTTCAATTTATCTTGAGGCCAATAAGTTTGGTATTGTTCGCACGGAGACAGACTTTGAGGGGGTTGTGTTTAAGGGTCTTGACTATCGGTTTGGTTGGGGAAAATTCAAAGATTACTTGCGTGAAGGTCGACTCCCGGTTATCGGAGACACCCTAAGCAATGATGTGGTGATTTCTGAATATTTGTCGAAACGATTGGGGTTGAAGTTGGGCGATCCGTTAGCTATGTATTTTTTGAGGGAAGATGAAAATCGACCGCCTGCCCAAAGGCGATTCAATATTGTTGGAATTGTCAATTCTGGTTTTCAAGATTTAGACGCTACCTATTTACTCGGAGATTTGAGACACCTACAAATTCTCAATAAATGGAAAGACAATGAGGTAGGTCAGGTTATTCTGATGGCTGACGATTTCAGCAATATCGATGCTCTCAGTGAAAGTATTTATCAAACAATTGACTACGATTTGGACGCCAGAACGGTAGTCCAACAGCATACAGAAATTTTTGAATGGATTGGTATTTTCGACCAAAATACCCAAATGATACTTGCTATAATGATTGTTGTCGCGGGTATTAATATGGTAACTGCGCTCTTAGTGTTGATTTTAGAAAGGACTCCTATGATTGGCTTACTTCAGGCTCTGGGTGGACAACCTTATAGTCTTCAGAAAATATTTTTACTTAACGCGGCCCATCTCATTGTTTGGGGATTACTATTCGGAAACTTAATAGGTCTATCCTTTCTGTTGGTTCAATATTTATTTGGCATTGTACCTCTCGACCCCTCTGTTTATTATGTCACCCAAGTGCCGGTTCGTCTCGATTTTTTCCATTGGCTGTACCTCAATATGGGTGTATTTCTTTTATCTATGTTGATGTTACTGGTGCCTTCGGTCTTAGTTCGCAAAATATCTCCAGTTACGGCAATGCGTTTTAGATGATTTTTTTTGAAATGTGTCCAGCACCCCACTATATTTGCCACAACTAACCACCGCATGCAATACGCCAAAAATATTTTAGAGACAATAGGTAACACACCTTTGATTAAGATCAATAAACTAACGGCTGATTTGCCCTGTCTCGTACTGGCGAAATACGAGACGTTTAACCCAGGAAATTCTGTAAAAGATAGAATGGCAGTTAAGATGATCGAAGATGCAGAGGCCGATGGTCGCCTTGTCCCGGGAGGTACTATCATCGAGGGGACTTCAGGAAATACCGGTATGGGATTGGCTCTCGCTGCTGCTGTAAAAGGTTATAAGTGTATTTTTGTTTTAGCTGACAAACAGTCAAAAGAGAAAATGGATATTTTGAAAGCAGTTGGTGCTCAGGTTGTAGTTTGCCCAACGGCAGTGGCACCCGAGGATCCGCGGTCATATTACTCTGTCTCAAAACGATTGGCCACGGAAACACCTAATTCTTGGTATGTCGATCAATATAACAATCTCAGTAATAGTCAAGCACATTTCGAAAGTACTGGCCCTGAAATTTGGGAGCAAACTGCAGGTAAAATTACCCACTTTGTCGTTGGGGTAGGTACAGGGGGAACCATTTCGGGAGTAGGAAAGTATTTAAAAAATAAAAATCCTAAAACTAAAATTTGGGGTGTAGACACCTATGGTAGTGTTTTTAAAAAATACCACGAAACAGGTGAATTTGACCCCAAAGAAATTTATCCCTACACAACCGAGGGTATTGGCGAAGATATTTTACCAGAAAATGTCAACTTTGATGTGATAGACGGTTTTACCAAAGTGACCGATAAGGATGCTGCTATTTTCACACGCAAACTGGCCATTGAAGAAGGTATGTTTTTGGGAAATTCAGCCGGAGCTGCGATTAAAGGAGTGCTTCAATTACAACATCATTTTAAGAAAGACGATGTGGTCGTTGTTCTTTTTCACGATCATGGTAGTCGATATCTTGGTAAGATATTCAATGATGATTGGATGATCTCTCAAGGTTTTTTAGATTAAACTTCTTGGTTTCTTTTATGGGTTTAATTATCTTGCTTTGCCATGCAAGAGGAGTTTCTACATTATGTTTGGAAACACCAAAAACTTAACCTCAACCAACTTTACACTTCGAGTGGTGAACGAATAGATTTGGTGTCTCCTGGTCGTCAGAATTTTGAGTCCGGTCCGGATTTTATTGATGCGCGCATCAGAATAGACGGGCAACTATGGGCTGGTAATGTTGAAATGCATCTGCAATCTAGTGAATGGTATAGACATAACCATCAGTACGACAAGTCCTATAATAATGTTATACTGCATGTGGTTTGGCAGCATGACATGGAAGTCATTTTGCCAAATGAACAAGCTGTGCCTACACTAGAAATAAAAACCTTAATCACGCCCGCTGTCATTCAGCTTTACACACAATTAAAAAGCACCAAATCGCCAAGCTTACCATGTGTTAGCTTCTGGCCAGAGATGTCACAAATCACCTTGCAAAATTGGTTAGAACGCCTCTATATTGAGCGACTAGAGCTTAAATATAAGGCCATTGTCAGCCAACTCAACAGTTCTCAAAATGATTGGGAGGCTGTTTTGTTTCAACTGTTGCTAAAAAACTTTGGTCTCAAGACCAATGGTCAAAGTTTTGAAGCTCTAGCAAGGTCTGTTCCTTTCAAAGTGATTCAAAAGATCGTTCATGACCCCGACGACTTAGAGGCGGTCCTCATGGGGCAGTCTGGTTTGTTGTTAGAGAAGCCGAGCGATGCTCACTGTCATGATATGCAAATGAGATACCATTATTTAAAACGAAAATTTGACCTCAATGCATCTGTTGGTGCCTCTCCTAAGTTTTTCAGACTTCGGCCTCCCAATTTTCCAACGCTCAGGTTATCCCAATTTGCTCGGCTTTGGTCCAGTAAAAAAAGTTTGTTTTCTCATGTAATGGACATGGATATAAAAGACGAGTTTTATAAATTGTTGACTGTTGAGTTAGGTTCCTATTGGTTCAATCATTTTACTTTTGGAAAAGTATCGAAGCCATCTAAGAAAAAATTGACCTCAAAATTTATTGATTTACTGCTCATCAACACGATCATTCCTGTGAAATTTGCTTTTCAAAAATTCATTGGTAATGATGCATCTGAGGAATTGGTTGGTTTGATCTCGTCAATTCAGAAGGAGGAAAATAGCTTGATTAAGATTTTTGATCCCCTCACATTAAATGAGCAGAGCGCATTGCACTCCCAAGCGTTATTACATCTAAAATCAGTATATTGCAATACAAGATCTTGTTTGCAATGTGTTATTGGAAACAAGATGTTATCACAGAGATTTTAACTCAGTCAGACCTTTAACTATGAAAGTATTTCACAACTTGATTCACTTTTTTCAGAAGTATGGCTTCAATGTATGCCAAAGAATTGGAGACCGGCTGGGTATTCGCCTCAAGACGGTTCGCTTAAGTTTTATCTATCTTACATTTGTAACTTTAGGATTTGGCTTTGCATTCTATTTATTTTTGGCCTTTTGGATGCGCATCAAGGATTTGATTTATGTCAAACGATCCTCAGTTTTTGACCTTTAACCAATGATATTTAGCTCCAAATTTTTCAGTTCAAAAATTCGCCTCGCCCTGCTGTTTTTTTCATTATTGGTAATTTTAGGAGTAGTTGGCTTTCGAGTGATATCAAACTATTCTTGGATTGATGCGTTCTATATGACCGCCATTACCATTACAACTGTTGGGTTTGGTGAAGTATCCCCTCTCGAACCAGAAGCAAAAATATTCACCATCTTTCTAATTATTAATAGTGTGGTGGTTTTGGGATATACCGTTACAGTAACTACAGAATATATTTTGAGTCAAAATAATTTTGAACGACTAAAGAAAAGAAAAATGCAAAAACGAATTGACACACTTAAAGATCACGTCATTATTTGTGGCTATGGCCGAAATGGCGTTCAGGTTGCCGAAAAGTTATTAGAGTATCAGCGTGACTTTGTGGTAGTTGAGAAAGACCAGCAGATTTGCGAGAAACTAATGAGTCAGGATCAATATGTTATACATGGTAATGCCAACGATGACGAAGTGCTTCGAAATGCTGGCCTGGGTCGGGCTAAATTTTTGATTTCTGCCTTACCCGATGATTCAGACAATTTGTTTGTTGTACTTAGCGCGCGTCAGGCTAACCCAACTATTCAAATCATTAGTAGGGCAAGTAAGGAAACGTCACTAAACAAATTGAAAATCGCAGGTGCAAATCATGTTAGCTTACCAGAACAAATAGGTGGTCGTCATATGGCCACTTTAATCGTCGCCCCCGATTTGATTCAGTTTGTAAATAATTTGACCATAGTTGGTCAAGAAAACAGTAACATCCAGGAAATACCAGTCGAAAAACTATACAATCTCTCTCCATTAAAATCGCTGAAAGACTTGGATTTAAGAAGTAAAACAGGCTGCACGGTAATTGGGTATCACGACAAGAATGGAAAATACAAGATTAATCCTGAAGCCGATCAGCTTTTGGAACCAGGGTCAAATATTGTTGTTCTTGGAAGAGAGGAGCAAATTCAGAAGCTACATGCTTTATTCCAATTTGGAACGCCAACATTTTAAATTCTAAACTTCATTTAGTCATTTTTTTTCGCCATCTTGCTGATTCTTTGAAAAAAAGCATCATGAAAAAACTTTTTATATCACTTACGCTGACATGTCTTCCTTTTGTAAATCTTGCTAATGAGCAGTCTAAAGGCATCGATCAACAAATTGACGAAGCTTTTGCTCCAGTTTCCAATTTCTTTTCAGATATAGTTTTTTACGAAGTTTACGGTATTCCTGTGGTACTAATTATTCTTGTCGTTAGTGCTGTCTTTTTCACACTTTATTTTGGATTTCCCAATATCAGATACTTTGGTACGGCTATTAATACGGTCCGCGGAAAATATGAAGACCTTGAAGGAGATCATCATGCCTTGAAGACCGATTTAGCCATTGATGGATATATTCCAGATACCATTCGAGATGAAAGCAAAGATGGTGAGGTAAGTCACTTTCAGGCGCTAGCGACAGCAGTTTCTGGAACCGTTGGAAACGGAAATATAGCTGGAGTTGCCCTTGCTATAGCATTGGGTGGACCAGGTGCCACATTTTGGATGATTATCTGCGGATTATTGGGTATGTCGACCAAGTTCGTCGAATGTACCTTAGGGGTACAATACAGAGATATCGGTCCCGATGGAACAGTTTACGGAGGCCCTATGTATTACCTAAAAAAGGGATTGGCTGAAAAAGGTTGGACCAACTTGGGTAAATTTTCAGCTGCTTTATTTGCCATCTTTTGCATCGGTGGTTCTTTCGGCGGTGGTAATGCAGCCCAGTCGAATCAGGCGACTATCGTCCTTAAAGAACTATTCGGCCTTGAAAATACAGCCGCTGGTTTTGCTATAGGAGTTGTTTTGGCGATATTGGTAGGTATCATAATTATTGGCGGTATCAAGCGTATTGCCTCAGTAACGGAAAAGATTGTGCCTTTCATGGCTGTTTTGTACCTATTAGCTTGTTTTTATATCGTCACAGTCAATTATGCGCTAGTAGATGATGCTTTTGGTTTGATATTCTCAAATGCGTTTACGCCTCAGGCTGGAATTGGAGGGATCATTGGTGTTCTGCTCATTGGCTTTAGACGAGCTGCTTTTTCAAATGAAGCGGGGGCTGGGTCAGCTTCCATTGCGCATTCTGCAGTGAAGACCAACTATTCGGCTTCCGAAGGACTTGTAGCCCTACTCGAACCATTTATTGACACCGTAGTTATTTGCACCATGACTGCCCTAGTAATCATAATTTTTAATTTTGGAGGATTTTTTGAATATGGTGGCGATGGCTCAGGAGCTGTTTTTATTGACGGCATGGCCTATGAAGGCGCTGGAATTACTTCTAAAGCATTCGCCAATTATATCCCATATTCGAATGTATTCTTGACCGTAGCAGTAGTATTGTTCGCTGTTTCAACTATGATATCTTGGTCCTATTACGGACTACAATCATGGAAGTATTTGTTCGGTCGTGGTAAAAAAGCTGATATGACCTACAAACTATTGTTTTTAGCCTTTGTTGTAATAGGAGCGGCGGCCAATATGAAATCAATTTGGGACTTTTCGGATGCCATGATATTTGCCATGATCTTTCCGAATATGATAGGCCTGTATTTCTTATTCCCAGTTGTTAAGAAACAATTGAATCGCTATTTAGAAGCCATTCGATCGGCTAAAGGTTAAGAATGTGCTGATGTTGACATGTCTTTGCTTCCAGAAATATTTTTCAATAGACGTCAAAGGATAGAGACTATTGTCCTTTGTGCTGTCTTCTTGAGCTTATTGATAGTAAGGATCTTGCCCAGACGCGAGTATTACATTCTAGAAAACACTGTTGATCTGGAGCAATATCGTGTTGAAATAGGCCGTATTACTGCGCCTTCTCCTTCCTTTGACTACACTCAGCAGCCCTTTAATCCCAACTTTATTTCGGATTATCGCGCCTATGTCTTGAATATGCCAAGCGAGGCGTTAGATCGTTTGAATCAATTTCGTAAAAACGGAAATTGGGTCAACTCTCCTGAGCAATTTCAGGAGGTAACTCAGATATCTGACCAACTGCTAAAAAAATCCAACCGTTGTTTGAATTTCCACAATGGATCAACTATTCTGCAAAATCCAATTTAGCGTTGTCAAACAACAAAATAGATTTAAATCGGGCAACTATTGATCAATTAGTTAAGGTCTATGGGATTGGAGCTTACCGAGCCAATCAAATTATCAATTATCGCGACGGCACGCCTGGAGGATTTGCAGATTTGATTGAATTGCACGGCATAAATGGGTTGTCTCAGGAGGTGATTGACGGAGTAGGTGAACAATTCGAAATCCTAAACCCGAGGAAGATCAATAAGATTAAAGCACACTCTGCCGCGATTGAGCAATGGGTAACCATACCGTTTATTGACTATGAGCTGGCTCGCAATATCTTAGAACAGCGCAGTCTTCACGGTGGTATTTTGAACGAAGACATTTTGTCTAAAACAATAAACCTGCCAATTGATAAGCTTGGAATTATATTGCTTTATTTGGATTTTTCAGACCAATAGTTCTAAATACCTCGAGTAGTTCGAAAAAAAATATTTACTCCATGCGTTGTATTCACATTTAATATTATATTTGCACCCTAAACTTTTAAAGAAACGAGTACAACATGCTAATAATTCCAATTAAAGACGGCGAAAATATCGATAGAGCGTTAAAGCGTTTCAAACGTAAGTTCGATAAAACGGGTACTATGCGTGGACTTAAAAGTCGTAAAGAATTTGAAAAACCTTCTATTGTTCGCAGAGCAGAGGTTAAAAAAGCACAATACATTCAGCGTCTTAGAGATGCTGAACAGAATTAAAATTTTTTTTTAGAAAGCCCGCTGATGCGGGCTTTTTTTTGCCTAAATACCAACCTTTACCCTGTTTTAGGGAAATTTTCTTTTTGGCATTTCTTTAACTTAAATTTGTTTTTACTGTGATAAAATCGCGATGTTAAACAAAGTTTTAGGAAAGAAAATCCGAGCTCTGCGTATCGAAAATAGCATGACACAAAGTTATGTCGCAGGCATGCTAAATATGTCTCAGTCAGCCTACTCTAGGATGGAGCGTGGCGAGACCTCGGCATGGATTGGCAAAATAGACAGCATTTGTCATTTATTTAAGGTAAGCCTTCAAGAGTTGCTCTAATTTGCTATTCCACCCCAGTTTCTTCATTTTATTTTGTATTTTGTAGGTTCAATTCAGGCTAATATGGTGTTTTCACTAGAATCTTTTTTGGACCATTTAAATAAAGAAAAGAATTATTCTAGTCATACAATTATTGCCTATCAAAATGACATCAAGTCATTCATTAATTTTAATAGGAATTATCTCAAAGATAAATCAGAGTCCGAAATTGAATATACTGACATCAGGTCGTGGATAGGAGTGCTGTCCGATCAAAATTTGGATCACAAAACGATTAACAGAAAAATTAGTGCCCTAAAATCATATTTTAAGTTTCTCATAAAGATTGGTGTTAGGCAGGATGATCCTATGAAAATCCATCATACGCTCAAAACCGCCAAAAGAGCAATGACACCTTTGTCGATTCAAGAAATGAGCTTGCTTTTAGACGGGCTTGATTTCCCTAAAACGTTTCAAGGCATGAGAGACAAACTTATTTTAGAGCTCTTGTACCAAACAGGAATGCGACGTGCCGAACTGATACAGCTTCAAATCAATGATATAGATTTAAATTTGAAAACTGTAAAAGTTTTGGGCAAGCGTAATAAGGAACGCCTCATTCCATTGACTAAATCTATTTGTGATGCTCTTGACATGTATCTCCGTGCGCGGCGTACCTGTTTCACCGCTGAGACCAACCAACTATTTTTGAATAACAAAGGCAATATACTCTATCCGCAGTTCGTTTACAATTTAGTGCGGAAATACTTGACACAGGTTACAACTAAAAAACAGATTGGTCCACACATCTTAAGACACACATTCGCTACACATATGTTGGAAGGTGGTGCAAATTTAAATGCCACCAAAGAGTTGTTGGGACATTCGAGTTTAGCAGCTACCCAAGTTTATACTCACTCTAATATTGCTGCGCTCAAGAAGGTATATCAAAATACCCATCCACGAAAAAATAGAAAATCAAATTAATTTAATCAAAGACCTATGAATATAGATATACACGCCATTCACTTTACTTCAGATGATGAATTGAAACAATTTATTTCAAAACGCTTAGGGAAATTAGAGTTGTTCTTCGATCGCATCATTGCAACAGATGTATTCTTGAAAGTTGAAAACAGCAGTGACAAAACCAATAAAATTGTTGAAGTCCGGCTACAGGTTCCAAACGAAACATTAATTGTAAAAAAATCAGCTAAATCTTTTGAGGAAGGTATTGATCAGTCAGCAGACTCCCTTGAAAGACAATTGCTGAAACACAAGCAAAAATTACGCAACTAGAGCACTAATTTATTTTTGCAAAAAATATTTTGAATCATTAAATATTTCGATACATTTGCAGTCCGTTTGAAAAGACGGACTTTTTTTTGTTTAAAAAAGTGAAAGTTGCCGATATAGCTCAGCTGGCTAGAGCAGCTGATTTGTAATCAGCAGGTCGTGGGTTCGAGTCCCTCTATCGGCTCTTTAAAAAAAAACCTCGCTTCGAGTAGTTTTGAGATGCGAGAAAGCGTTCATAGCATTATGACATAATTGGGG
>JAURRA010000024.1 GCA_030835825.1 Flavobacteriaceae bacterium | reverse complement strand
TGAGACTATTCTTCATGCAAGAAGAAATTCCAGAACATTGGATGCCTTATAAAATGATGTTCACGTTTTTTCATTCTGAACAACAATCTCAAAGTTCTAAAACATTTAGCCCACCTTCCACTAAAAGAAATTATTCTTGGATCAAGGCGGCAGCAGCTGTGCTTTTCTTGGGACTATTTACTCAGCAATATCTCGCCTACGAACAAAAACGGAAGGCCCAAGTGGCGTTTGACCAAACCCTTGAAATACTGAACCTCGTGAGTGAACAAATGACCAAGGGCACTGCCAAATTGAGCTACATCAAAACCTTTTCAGAAACAACCAATCAATTTTTAAAACAATAATTTAATACAATCAATATTATGAAAAATCTCATTACAACAATTTTCAGCTTGATGCTGACCATGACAATAACGGCGCAGGACTTATTCTCAAAATACGAGTCTATGGACGAGGTTACCTCTGGAGTAATAAACAGTAAAATGTTTTCCATGATCGCCAGTATGGACATCGAAATTGATGACCCAGAAGCCAAAGCCTATATGGAGATGGTGAATAAAATAGAAAACGTTAAGCTATTAGTAACGGGAAATGAAGAAATTTCTAAAAAAATGGTTGCCGATGTCGAGAATTACATTCGTAAAGCCAAGTTAGACGAGTTAATGCGTTTTAAAGATGGTGCCGAGAACGTTAGATTTTATGTTCGAGAAGGCAAGGACGAGAATCACGTTCGGGAATTGATGATGTTGATCACGGGCCTAAGCGAAATGCTCGATGGTGAAGATTTATCTATAAATGGAAAAAACAGACCTGTAGAAACAGTCATCGTTTCTATTCTTGGAGATATTGATTTAAAACAAATCTCTAAAATCACAAGCAAAATGAATCTGCCTGGAGGCGAGCACTTGGATAAGGCTGGTAAGAAGAAATTATAAGAATGAAAATCTTCAAATTAATATTGGCCTCGTCTTTGACAGTTCTGTTGAGCTGCCAAAAGCAGGAGAGCTTACAATCTTACTTTGTATCACATCAAGAATCTCCAGGATTTGTCCAACTCGACTTGCCAGTTTCAACATTCCTTACTGACGATTTGGATCTTTCAGATAGAGAAAAGGAAGCTTGGAATTCTGTGAGAAGACTGAATATGTTAGCTTTTGTAGTTGATGACACTTTAAATTCTGCAAATACAGAATACAAAACGGTAGAACAAATACTCAAAAGCAGTGAATACGAGCAATTACTTCAAATGAAATCTGAAGAGTTCAAGTCTTCTGTTTTCAGTAAAGGTTCAGAAGATAAAATCGATGAAATGGTATTAACGCTCAACCAAGATGGGAAGCGATTTTTAGTGGCTCGTCTACTGGGAAATAACATGACCTTAAGAAAGGCTGGAATCATTGCTAATTCCCTAGATCGCGTGAATTTTAATGCTACCGCTATGAGTCAGTTTGAAGGGTTTCTATAATCCCTTTCAGCGTCCATTATAGTTTTGAGGACTAATTGCTAACAGCTCTGATTTTACCTTTTCCGACACATCAAGCCCTTTAATGAACTGTTGAAGGGTTTGTTTGTTGATGGCCGAACCAGTTCGGGTTAAAGCCTTTAGCGCTTCGTACGGGTTTGGATATTGTTCTCTTCTCAAAACAGTTTGAATAGCTTCCGCTACAACAGCCCAATTGTTTTCCAAATCCCTGTCAATGGCAGGCTGATTCAGTCGTAATTTGTTTAATCCTTTTAGCGTGGATTTAATCGCAACTATAGAATGACCAATTGGAACGCCAATATTTCTTAAGACTGTACTGTCTGTGAGGTCGCGCTGCAATCTTGAAACGGGTAGTTTTTGAGATAAGTGTTCAAAAATGGCATTGGCCAAGCCTAAATTACCTTCGCTATTTTCAAAATCTATTGGATTGACCTTGTGGGGCATGGCTGAACTGCCGACTTCATTTTTGGCTATTTCTTGCTTGAAATAATCCATGGAGATATAACTCCAAAAATCACGGTTCATATCAATCAGAATAGTATTGATGCGTTTAAGGTTATCGAAAAGTGCTGCTAAATGATCGTAATGCTCAATTTGTGTGGTTGGAAATGAGCGCTGCAGCCCGAGTCGGCCTGTAACGAACTGATCTGCGAATGCATGCCATTCAACCTTCGGGTATGCGACAACATGGGCATTCATATTTCCTGTAGCACCTCCAAATTTAGCTGAATATGGCACTTGTTTTAACATATTGATTTGCGCTTTAATTCGCGCAATGAATACTTCAATTTCTTTACCCAATCTGGTTGGGGAGGCCGCCTGACCATGAGTTCGAGCAAGCATTGGAACAGCAGTCCAGTCCTCACTTAAAACAAGCAATTTGCTCACCAGATCATCTAATAATGGCAGATAAATATTATTAACGCACTGTTTAAGGCTTAGCGGAATAGCTGTATTATTAATGTCCTGGGAGGTGAGCCCAAAATGAATAAATTCTTTGATTTTACCCAATCCTAAATCGTCAAATTTATCTTTAATAAAATACTCAATTGCCTTGACGTCGTGATTGGTTGTCAATTCTATTTCCTTAATCATTTTGGCGTCCGATTCCTGAAAATCCTCATAGAGTCTGCGAAGCTTAGGGACAAATTGAGTGTCCATAGTCTGCAATGCAGGTAGCGGTAATTCGTACAATGCAATGAAATATTCAATCTCAACCCAAACGCGGTAACGCATTAAAGCAGCCTCTGAAAAATAAGGTCGGAGATCACTAGTTTTTGATCCGTAACGACCATCTAATGGGGATATCGCGTCCAATGAGTTAAGTGACATACTTTTGATTTAAGAAGGGCAAATATACTGATTTACAACAGGTTTTAATGAAATTTCCGATAGGTTTTTAACTTCAGTCAAGAGGTTGTCAAGTCTGAAATAGTTCTTTTTGTCTTTCCTTAAAACAGAATATCAAATCATCTGCGTGATATTGACTAGGTTTATCT
>JAURRA010000023.1 GCA_030835825.1 Flavobacteriaceae bacterium | reverse complement strand
TTAAAAATTGATTGGTTGTTTCTGAAAAGGTTTTGATGTAGCTCAATTTGGCAGTGCCCTTGGTCATTTGTTCACTCACGAGGTTCAGTATTTCAAGGGTTTGGTCAAACGCCACTTGGGCCTTCCGTTTTTGTTGGTAGGCGAGATATTGCTGAGTAAATAGTCCCAAGAAAAGCACAGCTGCTGCCGCCTTGATCCAAGAATAATTTCTTTTAGTGGAAGGTGGGCTAAATATTTTAGAACTTTGAGATTGTTGTTCAGAATGAAAAAACGTGAACATCATTTTATAAGGCATCCAATGTTCTGGAATTTCTTCTTGCATGAAGAATAGTCTCAACTCCTCTTGCTCTTGATTTGTTGACTGGCCGCTGTCGTATCGATTTAAAAGGTGTTCAACTCTTTTGTAGTCCATAATTATGCATTTGTAATAATCTTTCCTTGACCGTCTGTCTGGCGCGAGACAAGTTGGTTCTTATCGCGGTATATGACATTTGAAGCATTTCTTCAATCTCATCAAAATCATATTGCTCTATATCTTTCATTTGTATTACTAGCCTTTGTTTTTCGGGAAGCTCATCGATGATCTCTCCAACAAAAGCCAAAGACTCTTTCATTTCAAAATTTTTACTAAAAGACGCCTCTCTGTTGGCGAAATTGCTGTGCACCAGCCTAAGTTCTTGCGACTGCTTAGATTTTAATATGTCAAGACAATGGTTCTTTGCCATGGTCATGGCCAAGGCTTCTACACTGCGATAAGCACTCAAATTGGCTCTCATTTTCCACAACTTTATCAAAATTTCCTGACAAGCATCTTCTGTTGCATCAACAGAGACCAGCAACCGCTTAACCACTCTGAACATTTTGTCCCGAAAAGGTGATACGATATGCATGAATTCTGTTTCTTTCATCAGATGCTCAAATATTGACTGTTAAACTGAAGACGATATGTTGCTCTTCTTGTTACATTTTTTATAAAGAAATATAAATTTATACCTTTACAGTAACCTAATGAACATTATCCATGAAAAAGATTTTCACCCAATACTTGAGCATGTTCATCATGCTTGTAATGAGTTTGTCTGTTGCAGCTTGTTTTGAAGATAATGATGATAATGCAGTTTCGGCAAGTTCGATTTCCGACTTTGTTTGGAAAGGGATGAATGCCGCCTACTTGTACAAAGCTAATATACCCGACTTAGCCGATAACAGGTTTGCCGATTCAAACGACTACGCCAGTTATTTGAACACTTTTCTAACGCCAGAAGATTGTTTTGAAAGCTTGATTTATGAGCGTCAAACTGTAGACAAATACAGCTTGATTGTTGACGACTATATTGCACTCGAGCAACAATTCAGTGGAACAACAAAGTCAAACGGTATGTCCTACGGCCTTTTTGTGTTCTCATCAACAGACGATAATGTCTACGGCTATGTGCGTTATGTCCTTCCGAATACAAGCGCTGCGTCAGCCTCCTTAGCAAGAGGAATGCTGTTTTGGGGTGTCAATGGCTCCCAACTCACCAGATCGAATTACAGAGATTTACTCTCGGCCGAAAGTTATATCCTCAATTTTGGAACGTATAATGACAACGGTACAGAAACGGCAACTGATGACTCCATATCTCCTAACGATTTATCGGCATCGCTGACAAAAACTATTTATACAGCCAATCCAATCCTGAAAGCAGAAGTTTTAAATGTAGAAAATGAATCCATTGGTTATTTGATGTATAACGGTTTTGTTTCAGATTTTGAGAACGAATTAAATACTGCGTTTGGTAATTTTAACGCTGCGAATATCAACCACTTAATTGTTGATTTGAGATATAATCCCGGAGGTTCAGTTGAAACCGCTACAGTTTTAGGCAGCTTAATTACTGGCCAATTTACAGATGATTTATTCGTCCGTTTGCAATATAACAATGATCTTCAAGCCTCTGTTAGTGATTTAGAGACCTTGAATTATAGGTTCACAAACACCTTGAGAGATGGCACAAATTTAAATAGCCTGAATATGTTACAAGTCTATTTTATTACCTCTAGCAGTTCGGCATCAGCGAGTGAATTGGTCATCAATTCTTTGACACCTTATTTGAACGAACAAAACGTGAAAATATTTGGGAAAAATACGGAGGGCAAATCACAAGCCTCGGTTACCTTGTATGACTCGCCCAATTTCAGTCGATCGGGTGCAAATCCAAGTCATTCATACGCCTTACAACCTCTGGTTTACATTACCAAAAACAGCCTAGATGTACATGTTCCTTCAACAGGTATTGAGCCAGATGTTCTCATTCAGGAGAACATAGGGAATTTAGGACAATTAGCTGATATAAATGAGCCCTTACTCGCCGCGGTTATTCAAGACATTTTGACCTCCAGGGGAAGTTTGTTAAACCGCCATAACAGTTCACAAGAAGCCATTGGATCTGACCAAACTTTATTGCCATTTTCAGTGGGCATGTATGTCGACCGAGACGCTCAGTAAAAAGGAGAGGATAAGAACATTATATTAAAGGAATTTATTATTATTTTTGTTACAACAAGTTTATTAAATCACATACTATTTTTGTAGTAATGTAAAAAAGCGCATTTTGAATTTTAAGAAAAAAGACCTTCTCGTTTTAAGTTTTATTGTAATGGCTGTCGTGTTGCGATTGATTCCACACCTACCAAACGTTACTCCGGTCACTGCAATGGCACTCTTTGGCGGTGCTTATTTTAGTAATCGGTATGCTGCTATGGTACTCCCGCTTATTCTTATGATTTTGTCAGATATTTTTCTTGGGTTTTCTTGGATCACCTTTTTTGTTTACGCCTCCTTGATATCGGTGAGTTCGATTGGCTTGTTTTACAAAAAAATAAGCTTCAAGACCATTTTAATGGGTAGTCTTAGCTTTTTTATCATCACTAACTTTGGTGTTTGGCTCTTGGGCTACCCCAAAACTTGGACGGGGTTGGCAGAATGCTACACCTTGGCTTTACCCTTTTTTAGGAATTCTTTAATTGGGGATTTTGTCTATAGTGGTCTCCTACTCTACGGATACCAATTCGCCTATCGCCATTTACTGAAAGAGGCTTAATTCTTTACCAAACGTTTAGTAATAGAAGTATTGTTGGTGACAAATTTAACCAGATAAACACCAGATTTCCATTGAGAAGAATCGAACTTGGTCACACTTTGATTGAGTGTCTTTTTATCAACGAGCTGGCCTAAAACATTATACACCTCCATGCGGACTGGGGCATTCGTAGCGGAAAGATTTACCGTAAAATAGTTGTTTACTGGATTAGGCTTGATAAGAAAACTGTCAAGATCAAGGGCTGGCGGCAACACAGCAGTATCTGCTGTCTGGGCGAAGGTCAGAGAGCTCGATAAAAAAAATAATGCGAAAAGAAAGTGAAGAGTAATTTTTCTCATACATTTTTCAATTAGTTAACTAAATTACACACTAATTAGTTAAACACTAAAAATTTAACAAAAATTATACCAGACTACTTGCTTAAGTACATTTTCCTTCTTGAGTACAATTCATAGAATTCGTCGTCCTTTAGACTATCTATAAACAAAATACTCTCTCCTGTACTTTTCATTTCCGGCCCTAGTTGTTTGTTCACATTAGGAAACTTATTGAAAGAAAATACGGGCTGCTTAATGGCATAGCCCTCCAGTTGAGGATTGAAATCAAAATCCTTAACTTTTTTATCACCGAGCATCACTTTGGTGGCAAAATTGACATAAGGCTCTTTATAGGCCTTAGCTATAAATGGCACTGTTCGCGAGGCTCTTGGGTTAGCTTCGATAATGTATACTATATCGTCCTTAACAGCGAATTGAATATTGATTAGCCCAACTGTCTTTAGTGCCTTAGCTATCTTAACCGTATGATCTTTAATTTGCTCCATCACCAAATCCCCAAGATTAAATGGCGGCAAGGTCGCGTTGCTATCACCTGAATGAATTCCGCAAGGCTCTATATGTTCCATAATACCAATAATTTGAACATCCTCACCATCACAAATCGCATCAGCCTCAGCCTCTATTGCACCATCTAAATAATGATCCAACAGCAACATATTATTAGGAATACTTCTCAGCAAGTCAACCACGTGTTTTTCGAGCTCCTCTTTATTGATGACAATTTTCATCCCCTGACCTCCAAGAACATAGGAAGGCCTTACCAATATGGGGAAATTCAATTTATCTGCCACACCCATAGCCTCTTCGGCCGACTGAGCTGTATCAAACTCAGGGTAAGGAATATTTAAACGCTTTAACAAATTCGAAAAACGACCGCGATCTTCAGCCAAATCGAGTGCGTCATAGCTCGTACCTATGATGTTAATTCCAAAGCGATGCAACTTTTCGGCCAACTTCAAAGCCGTTTGCCCTCCTAACTGAACAATAACCCCTTCTGGTTTCTCATGTTGAATGATATCATACAAATGCTCCCAAAATACTGGCTCGAAATACAACTTATCGGCTATATCGAAATCTGTAGAAACGGTCTCAGGATTACAATTAATCATTATCGTTTCATAGCCACATTCTGATGCGGCCAATACCCCGTGAACGCAACAATAGTCAAACTCAATACCCTGTCCAATCCTATTTGGACCTGAGCCCAAAACAATAATCTTTTTTCTGTCCGAAACGACACTTTCATTCTGCGCAAACCTTCTCCCATCGGCAGTTTCCATATCACTTTCAAAAGTAGAATAATAGTAAGGCGTCTGTGCTTTAAACTCAGCCGCACATGTGTCAACCAATTTATAAGCCCGATTGATTTTATATTCTTGACGCTTTTTATAAACTTGGCTTTCCAAACATCCCAACATATGGGCGATTTGCCGATCACCATATCCTTTTTGCTTAGCGACTAACAACAAGGATTTCTCAATATTTTCAAGCGTATAAGTACTGATTTCCTTTTCCAACTTGAACAACTCTTCATATTGTTGTAAAAACCACATGTCTATCTTGGTAATTTTGTGAATCTTACTCAGCGGTATTCCTAATTGAATAGCATCGTAAATCACAAATACCCGATCCCATGAAGCGTAAGTTAATTTATCAATAATCGTATCGTAATCTTTATAACCCTTGCCGTCGGCACCCAATCCATTGCGCTTAATTTCTAAGGACTGAGTGGCTTTGTGCAAAGCCTCTTGAAAAGAGCGCCCAATACCCATGACTTCGCCAACGGACTTCATTTGGAGTCCTAGAGTACGATCACTGCCTTCGAATTTATCAAAATTCCAACGCGGAATTTTAACTATGACATAATCTAAGGTAGGTTCGAATAATGCTGAAGTGGATTTGGTAATTTGGTTTTCCAATTCATCTAAAGTGTAACCTACAGCTAATTTGGCGGCAATTTTAGCGATGGGGTACCCCGTGGCTTTACTCGCCAATGCCGAAGATCTCGACACTCTTGGGTTAATTTCTATGGCAATGATTTCCTCGCGTTCATCAGGACTGACAGCGAATTGCACATTACAACCTCCTGCAAAATCGCCGATACTGCGCATCATATGAATGGCCATGTCCCGCATTCGTTGATATGTTCTGTCACTCAAAGTCATGGCAGGCGCCACAGTAATAGAGTCACCGGTATGTATCCCCATGGGGTCCATATTTTCTATGGAGCATATGATCACCACGTTATCGTTTTGATCTCTTAACAATTCCAACTCAAATTCCTTCCAGCCAATCATGGCTTTATCGATCATCACCTCATGAATCGGTGACACTTCCAAACCACGTGTTAACATTTCATCAAACTCTTCTTCTTTAAAAACGAAAGAAGCCCCGGCTCCACCTAAGGTAAAAGAAGCTCTAATAACTAAAGGAAAACCAAATTCCTGAGCAATTTCTTTACCTTTAAGAAACGATGTTGCGGTCGCCTGTGGCGCCATCGGGATGCCGATATCCAACATTAATGTTCTAAACTTTTCTCTATCTTCGGTGATATTGATCGCGTCAATATCAACTCCAACTATCTCTACTCCAAAATCGCTCCAAATGCCTTTTTCGTCGGCCTCTATGCAGAGATTTAAGGCCGTTTGCCCTCCCATTGTAGGTAAAACAGCATCGATTTGAGGGTTCTCCTTTAGGATTTTCAAAATGGACTTTGTTGTGAGAGGAAGAAGATAAACACGATCGGCCATGGTGGGATCAGTCATGATAGTGGCCGGATTGGAATTGATTAATACAGTTTCTATACCATCTTCTCGTAAGGATCTTAGGGCTTGAGTTCCAGAATAATCAAATTCACAGGCTTGCCCAATCACAATAGGGCCTGAACCGATAATGAGCATACTCTTAAGGTCATTACGTTTTGGCATAGAAAATATTTTAGATTACAAAATTACTTTACAATAGGATAAAAAAAAAGGTGTTACTGTTAGTAACACCTTTAATATATAAACAATTGTTAATCATTACTTTTTGTGACGGGGTTCCGATGAAACCGAAATCTTCTTTCTCCCTTTAGCACGACGACTTGCCAGTACCTTACGTCCAGATACAGAAGCCATGCGCTCTCTAAATCCATGTTTATTTCTGCGTTTTCTTTTAGAAGGTTGAAAAGTCCGTTTCATATCGTTTAGTCTTTTTGTTTAACGAAATCCCTTCCGTTAAATGTCGCGCAAATATACAAAGCTTTTTTATTTGAAAAACTTTAACCCCATTTATTTTTCATAGTTTTCTTACATTTGCCATCCACAAATTTAAAACTCATGTTCAACAAGAATATCAAATTAGTATTAACGCTTCTCATTTTTGCAGGAGCAACATATCAATTCATTGAAAGTAATATTGGCAATGGCATTTCGTTATTGTTTTTAGGAGTCCTAGTGTTGGTCTTGTATTTTAAAAATGAATTTATTTTACTGGCATTTTTGAAATTGAGAAAACAGGATTTCGAGGGCGCTAACCGTTGGCTCGATCGTATTAAAAACCCAGAAGGGGCATTAGTTAAAAAGCAACAAGGTTACTACAACTATTTGAAGGGTATCATGTCTTCACAAACCAACATGAATGAAGCTGAACGTTATTTCAAGACAGCCGTTTCTTTGGGGCTTTCCATGGGGCATGATATGGCCATGGCCAAACTCAATTTAGCCGGGATCGCTTTTTCAAAAATGCGTAAGCAGGAGGCTGAAGTATTGTTAAAAGAGGCCGAAGCCCACGACAAAAGAGGACTTTTAAAAGAACAAATTCAAATGGTAAAGTCGCAAATGAAAAAGACTCAAATGCCAAATCAACATTTTGGTGGAAATCGTCAGATGAGAAGAAAAAATCAGAGGTAATTCTTCCCTGGCGTACTCCCTATTCTGCAGCTAAAGGTATTTCTATTTCATATACTTTTCTAGAAGCATTTTTTAAAAATGGATCTTTCAACCAAGGGTTGTGTATTTTCAATGTTTTATAGGTGACACCATTATCCTTTGCAAATTTTACCATATCTGTAATGGCAGTATCCACAACTACAACTTTAGAAGCGACTGGTTGATATAAAAACGTTGAGTCTAAAAAGAATCCGTGGTGCTCAGGGTGAGAAAATATTCTTTTTAAGGCCAAAGCTCTAAATAAGTACCGACCTGTTTCCTCTCCAAGCAATAGGTCGAAATAATTATCTACTTGTTGCTCTGTAAGCCTTCTTTTAATGCCATAAACACCCGCATTATATGCTGCTGCCGCCAAGGTCCAACTGCCCAATTCTCTTTTGGCCTTCAACAAATATGCACAGGCTGTTTCTGTAGCTTTTTTTAAGTGCAACCTTTCATCGACATTAGTATTGACTTCTAGGCCATATTCTTTTCCTGTTTTGGGCATAATTTGCCAAAAACCTTTTGCCCCAGCTGGAGAGGTGACGTTTTGCAAACCGCTTTCAATTACTGCTAAGTATTTAAAATCATCAGGCACACCATTTTTTGCCAAGATCGGCTCAATAATTGGAAAATATTTATTCGCGCGTTTAAGCATGAGTAGCGCATTCGACTGCCAATAAGTGTTTACTAGTAACTCTCTGTCCAATCGTTCCTGAACATCAGGATCATGGAGCAAAACTTTTTCTCCGGCAAAAAAGAGGTCATCGGGCAAAGGAATTGCCTCAACTCTGTAGGAAGCATCTTGAGTCCCAGGTGGGACCATTTCATTCGAAGCGGCATTTCTGAAAAGGAAAAAAACGCATGTAAACAAAACTGCAAACAAGGCCATTGAGTTTCCTCTGAACAATAAATTATTTAATTTAAATTTTTTCATATTCGTATTGTAAAGGGTTCCCTTTAATCAAATTTAGTAAATGTTCGTTAAACCAGTCTGATTTCAAGGGAATAATAGCATGTGTTCCACCTGGCACAACAATACAGTTTTTGATATTTATAATTGGTATTACACCAACTTTGGCACCGTGGATATGAATAATGTCCTTCAATGGCTCTTTCTGATGCCAAGTAAACAATTGCATAACTGCCCATTTAAAAAACGCTTTGTCAAAGTTAAAGGTATAACGCGCAAAGCGTTGCTTTGCTTTAAGACCAGCTCTCCCAATTAAAAATTCAGTGCGTAAATTGTCGTCATCTAACAGTTTATTTGCAATAAAGTCAAATTGTCTCGCCACTAACATGCGTTTCATTCTCGCTGATAATTCATGAACCGATTTGAAGCTGGCAATAATAACAATTTTTTTAAATTGGGCTTGTTTAGACATTTCCTGCGCCATGACACCTCCAAATCCAGCACCAACTATGACACAGCGTTCGGTAGGGTGCTTTATTTTAGATAACATCCTAGCGGCATAGGCACTGATAGTCTCCCCGTTTAGAGGGCTAAACCACGGCAAATACCACTGCTTAAATTCTTTGTTAGTCAGAACCAAACCTTCAAAGATGTCGACAGAAAGTCCCATGTAGGGGATCAAATAAATTTGGGTTTTGGGTTGTCTCATTTTACTCTAACTCTGCTAATTTGTTAATAAACCATCCACAATAGGCGATTTTTTTCATAACTTTGCTTAGCTGAAATGCAAAAAAGCCATTTCCATTCAAACTAAATAATAGAGTTATGAACAATCCATTGGAGTTGGTAGACAACAAATTTTTGCGTCAATTTGAGCTTTCTCAGAGCAATCAGATGGCCAAAATTGAGTATTCTTTGCAAGAAAGAAAAATCTTTCTAACCAAGCTAATCGTTCCAGAAGAGATTATGAGTGACAATTTTGTAGAACAGTTTATTCAGCTTGTAATGGCTGAGATTGCTGAGCGCAACATTAGTGTTGTACCAACAAGTCCGCCAATTGCTAAGTTCATTCGAAAAAACAGACGCTATAAAAGCATGTTGCCCGTTGGACTGCGTTTATAAGTTAGTAATAAAAGGGTTTGACACCTGAATCTTGCCCATACAAATGCCATCCTTATCAATTTCTTCAAGAGCTATTTTGGTAAGTGTATTTTGGAGCTCTGGGTCATAAGGGTATTTCACTCGGACATAATTTTCAGTAAACCCTAATAAAAAACCATCCTCTGTTACTTCATTTTCGAAAAGTACTGTTTTTGATTTTCCAATTTGTGATTCGTAAAATGCTCTTCTTTTTTTGACCGATAAACCTCTCAACATTTTACTTCTTTTCTTCCGAACAACTAAAGGCACCACGCCATCAAAATCAGCGGCCTCCGTATTATCCCGTTCGGAATAGGTAAACACGTGCAAATATGCAATGGGCAGCTCATTGAGAAAATTATAACTCTCCAAGAAAAGCTCTTCTGTTTCGCCTGGAAAACCTACAATAACATCCACACCAATACAGGCGTCAGGCATTAATGTTAAAATAGAATGAACCCTATTGCGGTACAAATCTGTACGATATCGCCTTTTCATTTTTGCCAAAAGGATATCGCTACCACTTTGCAACGGAATGTGAAAATGGGGCACGAAATTTTTACTATTGGCTACAAATTGTATTGTTTCATCTTTCAACAAATTGGGTTCAATCGAAGATATTCTTAACCTACTGATGCCTTCAACCTCGTCTAAAGCCTTGACGAGTTCAAGGAAGGTATGCTCATGTTGTTTATTTCCAAATTCTCCCTTACCGTAGTCACCGATATTAACACCTGTTAATACAATTTCTTTAATATTCTGTTGTGCAATAGCCCCAGCGTTTTTTAAAACGTTGGACAGCGAATCGCTTCTAGAGATACCTCGTGCGAGTGGAATCGTGCAGTAGGTGCATTTGTAATCGCACCCATCTTGGACCTTCAAAAAGGCACGTGTACGGTCGCCGATGGCATAACTGTCAACAAAAAAATTAGCTTCTTTAATTTCACAGGAGTGCACTTCGCCTTGGTCGTTCTTAGATAGGTCGTTAAGATAATCGGTAATTTTAAATTTTTCGGATGCCCCTAATACCAAATCGACACCATCCACCTTGGCTAAAATCTCTGGTTTGAGTTGAGCATAGCAGCCTACTGCAATTAGAAAGGCTTCCGGATTACTTTTTAAGGCCTGTTTCACGATTTGACTGAATCGCTTATCGGCGTTTTCAGTTACCGAACAAGTGTTAATCACATAGATGTCGGCAAAATCTCCAAACGGAACTCTAACAAAACCCTCGTGCTCAAAAGAGCGGGCTATGGTAGAAGTTTCAGAAAAATTAAGCTTACAACCTAAAGTGTAAAAGCCAACTTTTTTTTGAGATTGCATTAACGTACATTTATCAGGTAAAATTACGACAACTATCTAACATGATAAAATACAGGCTTATCCATTTATTCTCGGTCCATTTGACCTTGATTTTGATATCTTTCGTCCTTATGGGTTGCCGCTCTAAGCTTAGTCAAGAACAAGAAAAAGTAGCTTTTCGATATAATGAACACAAAAATATTAATAGTCTTGATCCCGCTTTTGCCAAAGATCTTGCCGACATTCAGGCTGTCAATCAGCTTTTTAATGGTCTGGTTGAGCTCAACGATTCGCTTCAAATCCAACCTTGTATTGCTGAAAAATGGCAGCTTTCTGATGACGGATTAACCTACGATTTTACTTTAAGGTCTGATGTTTATTTTCATGACAATGAAGTGTTTAGATCAAGGAAAGTTATTGCTTCAGATTTTGAATACACCTTCAACCGACTGCGCGATCCAGACCTCTCCGCACCTGGTGGCTGGGTTCTCGATCAGGTCAGTAGCCTAAGAGCAGTTGATGATGTCACCCTAGAAATAAAACTAAAAAAACCCTTTCCCCCCTTCCTAAGTATTTTAGCCATGAAATACTGTAGTGTGGTACCTCATGAAGCTATAACATATTATGGTTCGGAATTCCGGAAACATCCCATTGGCACAGGACCTTTTATGTTTAAACGGTGGGAAGAAAATCTGAAATTAGTTTTCGTTAAAAATCCCAATTATTTTCAAAAAGACCCGAACGGCATCAGCCTACCTTATTTAGATGCTGTAGCTATTACCTTCGTTCCTGATAAACTCAGTGAGTTTTTAGCCTTTACGCAGAATAATATTGACTTTATTTCAGGACTTGATGCCTCATATAAAGACGAATTACTGACATCCGACGGTAACTTAAGACAGCGATATAGGGATGAGGTTCAAATGCTCAAAGGACCCTATCTCAACACAGAATATGTGGCTTTTTATATGGATTCTGAAGTTCCTGAAGTCCAGTCCAAACTCATACGGTCGGCAGTCAACCATGGCATAGACAGAGTTAAGATGATGACTTTTCTTAGAAATGGCATTGGCCGCCCTGCTCAGGGGGGCATGATTCCGCTTGGCTTACAGGGCTACAGGCCATCTGAAGAGGTAAGCTATAACCCAGAATTAGCAAGAGCCCAGATACAGCAGTATACGAATGAAACTGGTCAAGTACCTCAGATAACAATTACAACAACCAGTAATTACTTGAGTTTTTGCGAATATATTCAAAGAGAATTATCGGACGTTGGCTTGCGCATTGCTATTTCGGTAACACCAGCATCTACCTTGAAAACTGCTAAGGCCAATGGTAAACTCGATATTTTTAGAGCCAGTTGGGTAGCAGATTATCCAGATGCCGAAAATTATTTATCGCTGTTTTACAGCAAGAATTTTGCCCCAAGAGGTCCAAATTATACCCATTTTAAATCTGATTTATTCGATCAATGGTATGAGAGTTCGCAACAAATCAACGATGTTAACTCTCGAACACAACTGTATCAACGCATGGACAGCTTGGTAATGGAGTCTTCCGCTGTAATCCCACTATTTTATGATGAAGTAGTCCGATTTATTCAGAGGGGTGTCGAGGGATTAGGAATGAACCCAACAAATATCTTAGATCTGAGAACAGTAAGGAAGATCAATAAGACGACCGAAAATTAATGGTTTGGTCAAAAACATGTTTTAAGATATCTGTATCGAGCTCAGTTAGCGTCTCTCCTCTTCTAACCATGACAGCCTTGGCTACCGACAGAGCTTTTGAAAAATTAAACTCTTGAAAACCTGAATGACCACCCCAGCTGTAACTCGGTACAAAATTTCTTGGAAATCCACTACCAAAAATATTTGCACTAACGCCAACAACGGTTCCAGTATTAAACATGGTGTTAATGCCACACTTGCTGTGATCGCCTAACATAAGCCCACAAAACTGGAGACCTGTTTTTGCAAAATTTAAACTACCGTAATTCCATAACTTCACCTCCTCATAATTATTTTTGAGATTTGAGGTATTGGTATCAGCACCTAGATTACACCATGTACCAATTACAGAATTACCTAAAAACCCATCGTGTCCCTTGTTTGAATAGCCGAGTAATACTGAATTATTAACTTCTCCGCCAACCTTACAATGAGGACCAATGGTCGTGGAACCATAAATCTTAGCACCCATTTTTAATACTGACCCTTCTCCTAGTGATAATCCTCCCCTCACCATACAACCATCCATTACCTCGGCATTTTTACCGATATATATTGGACCCGTACTCGCATTTAATATGGCATGTCCAAATCGAGCTCCCGGTTCAACAAAAATTTGATCCGGGTTTGTCGTTTTGACACAATCTGGCAGTTGGGCAGATTGACGTCCAAATGTAACCAGATTGAAATCATCATTTAGAGCCAATTCGTTCATTCGAAACAAATCGTATGTATGCTGTAAATAAACAAATTCTTCATCGAAAGGGATCAACTCTTCAAGAGACTCTCGATTGACAGTGCGATAAGCAATTATTCTGTCTTTCCACTGCAACCCTTGTCCTAGCTTAAGTTTAAACACTGCAGAAACTAAACTTCTAGCAGGCAAACACTGCGCATCTATCCAAAGATTATCCTCGGTCGTTATTAGAGGATATTTCTTTTGCAGATAGTCCTCTGTAAGGGCAGAACAAGAAGACTTTAAATGAAACTCCCATTTCTCTCTGATTGTCAGAATACCGACCCGCAATTCTGCAAGGGGTCTTGTAAAAGACAAAGGCAAAAAATTGACTCTATCTGGTCCATCAAATAAAATGACATTCATGTTTGACATGGCGTAAAAATAAAAAAAGCCCTCCACGAAATGGAGGACTTTTTAAAATTATTTATATTGAAGTCTCCTATTTTTGAAACTTCGCGTATTTTGATTTGAATTTGTCAATACGACCAGCCGTATCTACTAACTTGGCTTTTCCAGTATAATAGGGGTGAGAAGTACGAGAAATCTCCAATTTAATAAGGGGATATTCTACACCGTCAACCTCAATAGTTTCGCTAGTATCTGCTGTAGATTTTGAGATAAAAACATCCTCATTGGACATGTCTTTAAAAGCTACAAGACGGTAATTATCTGGGTGAATATCTTTTTTCATTTTTATTGCCTATAAAATTCGACTGCAAATGTAATTGTTTTTTGACAATTCGCAACAGTAGTGAGATGATTTTAAACGACATCTTGAGTTTTTTGTATCTTTGATTATCTAATAAAACACAAATCATAATGAATAATTCAACACCCATTACTAAATCTCTAGCTTACAATTATGGCCTATATCTTGGCTTAATCACCATTTTAACAGCTGTGTTGATTTATGCCTTCAGTATTGAGCCAGAAAATTCTATGATTAGTATTGTCACGACAGCGCTAACTATAGTCGTTTATTTTTTAGGTTTTTCGACCCTTAAGAAAGCCCAAAACGGTTTAATGAGTCTCGGAGAAGCCATCAAGCTAGGGTTAGCCATGGCCGCAGTGGGAGGCGTAATTTCTGCAGTTTATAATTATGTTCACTATTCTTTTATTTACCCCGAGTACATAGAAATTATTCGTGAAAACGCTTTTATGAAAATGCAAGCATCTGCACCAGAAGCTAGCGCGGCAGAACTTGACCAAGGAATGAAAATGACCGAAATGTTTACTTCACCTTTAGCAATGAGCCTCTTTTCTATAGTTGGGAGTTTGATATTCGGTTTAATCATCTCCTTAGTATTAGGTCTTTTTATGAAAAAAAGTCAAGAACAATAGGTCTTAGAAAACTATATGCAAATTTCAATTGTCATACCGCTTCTCGATGAGGCGGCCTCATTGACAGAGTTAAATGATTGGATCGTAAAAATAATGCGTTCCAATCATTTTTCTTATGAAATCATATATATAGACGATGGGAGTACCGATGACTCATGGGAAGTTATTAAACGACTCAGGGCATCGCACAACGAGATAAAAGGCATTCGTTTTTTAAAAAACTTTGGCAAATCCCAGGCTTTAAATGCAGGATTTAAAATAGCACAAGGCGATGTTATCATTACCATGGATGCCGACTTGCAGGACAGTCCCGATGAAATCCCAGAGTTGTTTGCTATGGTTCAACATCAAGGCTTCGATTTGGTTTCAGGATGGAAGAAAAAACGCTTCGATAACATTTGGGCCAAAAATCTACCTTCAAAATTGTTCAACTGGGCTGCACGATTTAGCTCAGGCTTAAAATTACACGATTTTAATTGTGGTTTAAAAGCCTATAAAAAAGAGGTTATCAAGTCGATAGACGTTTACGGCGACATGCACCGCTACATACCAGTCCTAGCCAAAAACGAAGGATTTGTCAAAATTGAGGAAAAAATTGTTCAACATCAAGCCCGTAAATACGGCATAACAAAATTTGGAATGGAAAGATTTAGAAACGGATTTTTTGATTTACTAACGATATGGTTTTTGTCAAAATTTGGCAAAAGGCCCATGCACTTCTTTGGCACTCTTGGTTTATTAATGATGTTTATTGGTTTTGGTTTTGCCATGTATTTGGGTATAGACAAGTTGTACTTCAACCCAAAAGGACGTTTAATTGCAGATCGAACAGAGTTCTACATCGCTCTAACAACTGTCATTATGGGAACTCAGCTTTTTGTCGCAGGTTTTATTGGCGAACTGATTCTCAAAACAAAAACTGCTGCAAAACGCTACGAGGTCTTGGAAGAAATCGTTTAATTTTTTTTGAAATCAGCCACTCACTTTAATTCACTATTTTTGCCGAAATTCTTTTAACCATGACACATTCGGACGCCCGAGATAGGGCACTGAAATGGCTAGAACCCCATTTTGACAGCAACACGCATCAGCAGGTTCAAGATCTTTTGGATTCAGATCCAGAAACATTGTTCGACAGTTTCTACAAAGATTTAGAGTTTGGCACAGGAGGCATGCGGGGTTTAATGGGTGTTGGAACCAATAGGCTAAATAAATACACCTTGGGGAAAAACGCCCAAGGTTTGAGCAATTACTTAAAAACAGAATTTCCTGATCAAAAAATCAGTGTTGCTATAGCTTATGATTGTCGTCACAATAGCGATTTATTTTCACAAACCGTGGCCCATGTGCTATCAGCCAACGGCATAGAGGTCTACCTTTTTGATGCTTTGAGGCCCACACCACTCCTATCCTACACAGTTAAGACATTGCACTGTCAATGCGGTATTGTCCTAACTGCTTCGCACAATCCACCGGAGTACAATGGATTTAAAGTTTACTGGCAGGATGGCGGTCAATTGGTGCCTCCACAAGATAAAGGTCTTCTATCAGCTATTAACAGCCTGAGTTTTGAAGATATCAATTTTAACGCCAGGCAAGAACTAGTTCATGCTATCGGAACAGCGTTGGACGAAAAGTTTTACACGGACGCTATAAAGAACGGCAACTTGGGGAGCACTCCCATGGACAAAGAAAATGTCAAAATTGTTTTTACCTCGCTCCATGGAACTTCAATTACTATGGTGCCTGAAATTTTAAAGAGAGCTGGATTTAATAATGTCCATATCGTTAAAGAACAAGCCACCCCCGACGGAAATTTTCCTACCGTTGATTCTCCCAATCCTGAGGAACCTGAGGCCTTAAAAATGGCGCTCGATCAAGGTAAGTTATACGGTGCAGATATCGTAATTGGAACCGACCCAGATAGTGATCGGATTGGAATTGCTGTGCGAAATAACGATGGTGAACTCGAATTGCTCAATGGCAACCAAACCATGGTGGTGATGACAGATTTTTTGCTTCAAAAAGCTAAAAGCGAGCATCGTATTTCGGATAATTCATTCATAGCTTCGACGGTGGTATCTACGCCCATGATGATTGAATTAGGGAAGTTTTACGGTGTAGATTGTCTTTTGGGACTTACGGGATTCAAATGGATTGCCAAAATGATTAAAGATTTCCCTGACCGACATTTCATTGGAGGTGGTGAAGAAAGTTACGGCTACATGATCGGTGACTTTGTCCGCGACAAGGATGCCGTCACAGCCGCCCTGTTAGCTTGTGAAATTGTGGCATTGACCAATTCTCGGCACAGTTCCTTTTACCAACATTTGCTTGAGTTGTTTACTCAAACCAAATGTTATCAAGAAAAGTTAATTTCAATAACAAAAAAAGGCGCTGCCGGTTTGGAAGAAATCTCAACCATCATGAGGAACATACGGCGAGTACCTCCAATGATGCTAGGAGGTCAAAAAGTAGTTCGGCTAGAGGACTTCGAGTCTTCAGTATCTTCGGACCTTTTAAACCATCAATCGACACCTATCGATTTGCCCAAATCAAATGTTTTAATTTTTTATACGGAGGATGGTAGCATGATTGCTATGCGACCTAGCGGCACAGAACCTAAAATTAAATACTATATTAGTGTGAACACTGAATTGAATGAAGTAGACCAATATGCGTCTGTTAAATCAATTCTATTGGATAAAATTGACCAAATTACAGTAGATTTGGAATCATTAAGATGAATTATTTCAAGAAAATTTTAAAATACGCCTTGCCCTACAAAAAATACGCAGGACTCAATATATTGAGCAATGCGTTCTATGCCCTGTTTGGTACTTTGGCAATGGTATCATTGATTCCTATGATCAATGTGCTGTTTGGAGAAGGCGCTAGAGTTAATGTCAAACCGGATTTGGCAACTGCTGATTCCTTGATGAGATTCAGCATTGAAAGCTTCAACTTTTTCTTGACTCAAAAACTTGAACAAGATGGCCCTCAGGGAACACTTGTTTTTTTAATAGTCATTGTTATTAGTCTTTTTTTGCTTAAAAATTTGTTCGGGTATCTGGCCCTATATTTCATTACCTTCCTAAGAAACGGTGTTGTGAAAGACTTGAGGAATGATCTTTACAGCCATAGTCTTGAATTGCCAATGGCCTATTATTCTGATCAAAGAAAAGGTGATTTGATGTCTCGTATTTTGGCTGACGTGAATGAAGTTCAGGTTTCAACCCTGTCATTTTTGGAGTTAATAGTTAGGGAACCTTTGACAATTCTCTTTGGACTGGCTTCAATGTTTGTTATCAGTCCCGAACTCACGCTCTTCGTTTTGTTGTTTATTCCAGTTTCTGGATTTTTGATTTCCTTGATAGGAAAAAAATTGAAAAAACACTCAACCAAAGTGCAAGAAGAATCAGGGGTGCTGCTATCTGCTATTGAAGAAACGTTTGGAGGAATAAGGGTAATCAAAGGATTTGTTGCTGAAAAGTCTTTTACCAAAAGGTTTTCTGCTACCACAAAACGCTATTTTAATTTTTCTAATCGTTTGATGCATCGTCAAAATTTGGCAGGCCCAGTAAGCGAATTTTTAGGCATTGTGACAATAACAGCCTTATTATGGTACGGAGGTAACTTGGTTATGGTAAAACAAACGATCTCCGGCGGTGCTTTTATAGGGTTCATGTCATTGGCTTATCAGATTCTAACACCAGCTAAGGCCATGAGTAAAGCTTCTTACAGTGTAAAACGAGGCAATGCAGCTGCGGAAAGAGTTATGTCGGTTTTGGAAACTAAAAACACAATCACCAATACCCCAAACGCAATCACAGACTTGAATTTTTCTTCTGTGATTAAGTTTGACAAAGTCTCCTTTAAGTACGAAAAAGAGAATGTATTGAGTGAAGTGTCCTTTGAAGTCAAAAAGGGACAAACACTGGCTTTGGTCGGACAATCAGGAAGTGGAAAATCAACTATTGCTAATCTTTTAAGTCGGTTTTACGATGTCACAGAGGGGGCCGTTCTAATCGATGGGATAGATATTCGTGATATTGACAAGGCCTCACTCCGGGGAGCGATGGGCTTAGTCACCCAAGAATCCATTTTATTCAATGACACCATAAAAAATAATCTGTTAATAGGGAAAGAGCAAGCTTCAGACGATGAGATGATTGCGGCACTAAAAATTGCTAACGCTTGGGAGTTTGTGAAACAATTACCGCAAGGAATGGACACCAACATTGGAGACAGTGGGAACAAGCTGTCGGGAGGTCAAAAACAGCGTTTGAGTATAGCACGTGCTGTTCTAAAAAATCCGCCGATAATGATTCTCGATGAAGCGACATCGGCACTCGATACTGAAAGCGAGCAACTGGTTCAAATCGCTCTCGAAAATATGATGAAAAACCGGACTTCTGTTGTCATCGCGCACCGTTTATCTACAATTAAGAACGCGGATTTAATCATTGTTATGAGAAATGGAAACATTGAAGAAACCGGCAACCATGATAGTTTGATGGCACAAAACGGCAATTACAAGAAACTTATTGATCTGCAGTCTTTTCAATAATAAATCAGTTTCTTTTAAACTATTTCCGATTGTTTAAGTCAAATTAAAAAGATACATCTTGACTGATCAAGAGCTCCTTAAACAATTAAGTGATCCCATAACACGGCATAGCGCCTTTGGCTTGTTGGTGTCATTATATAAACAAAGGCTCTATTGGCATATCAGAAAAATTGTGATAGCCCACAGTGACGCCGATGATGTACTTCAAAACGTTTTTATAAAAATATACCAAAACATAGAGCAGTTTAAGGGTGATAGCCAACTCTTCACTTGGATGTACAAAATCGCGACAAATGAGTCTCTTAGTTTCCTAAAATCCCAATCCAGACGTCATTTTAGAACCATCGACAATCTACAAAGCATATTGGTAAATAATTTGAAGGCGGATGTTTACTTTGAAGGAAACGACATTCAGATAAAGTTACAGCAAGCCATAGCCAGGCTACCTCAAAAACAAAAACTGATATTTAACATGAGGTATTTTGACGAAATTAAATTTAAAGATATGTCCGAAATTTTAGGTACAAGTGAAGGCGCTTTGAAAGCCTCATATAATATCGCCATGAAAAAAATTAAAAAATACATGACATCAAATTAAACTAACAAGAACTAATTGAGTCAAAAATGCGAATGAAAACAGTCAATCACATTCCAAAACACACTGGCTTTAAATCTCCTCCTGGATATTTGGAAAACTTCGAGGTTGATTTTAATCGAGAGATGGCGCCAGTTTCCATAAAAACATCAGGCCAATTGGCTATCTGGGCAGTTGTGGCAAGTATAGTCGTATGGCTCGGTTTCTTAACTTGGCAATATCAAGCCAATGAGCTCGACCAAGAAGAAATTGCCTATTATCTTCTAGAAGAAACTGATGTTGATGTTTTTGAATTGGTTGAAATTTATGGATTAGACCCATTGCATGACTTCTACGACGTTCCGATCCAATCCATTGAAACCTATTTGACTGAAGAAACAATATACACTACGGAATTTTTAACATCACAATAAATACAACAACAATGAAAAAAATACACCTAAGTTGGATCTTAATGATCCTAGGACTATTGGCAGTAGCGCAGCCTAATAGAGGCGAAGACCGCAAGAAAATAGAATCCATGAAAGTTGCCTACCTCACGGAGCAATTGAGCCTCTCCCCTGCTGAGGCTGAGAAATTTTGGCCTGTTTACAATGAATTTTCGAAATCAACCAAGCGCATGAGACAAGATGGGATGAAGCGTGTTTTTGGCCCATTGAAGGATGGTAAAACCATGAGCGATGAAGAATCAGGGCAGCTTTTAAGCGAATACATTTATCACGTCAAAGAAATGCAGGCTGCTGAGTTAAAACTAATCAACGATCTGAAAAACATACTCCCTGCCGCAAAAATCATTAAATTAAGAATGGCCGAAGAAGGCTTTAAAAGACGGATGATGTATCGGCTCAGAGGCGGAGATCGTCGCGGTCGCAATTAAGTTTAAATAAAGGGCATAAAATAAGTGCCCTTTTTTATTTTAACTCAGTGAATTACAGTAATTTTGCGGCAATGCGACTACATAGAAACCTTTGCCTTGCCGTTGTTGAAGGCATTTACCATATTTTTATAGAGAATCAATACGCCGACAAGGTGGTCTATCAAATGCTCAAGCGCGACAAGCGTTGGGGCAGCGCGGATCGCAAGTTTATCGCCGAAACAACCTATGATATTGTGCGTTGGCAAAGACTATACGCTTCAATAGCTGACGTGAACATGCCTTTTACCAGAGAAAACATTTGGCGTCTTTTATCGGTGTGGCTCGTTCTCAAAGGAATCAAACATCCTGATTGGCCGCAATTTACCGACACACCCACCCGACGAATCAAAGGTAAATTCGACGAGTACTCTAAACATAGAGCCATTATACAGTCCATTCCAGATTGGTTAGATGAAATGGGAGAGGCAGAATTAGGTGCAAAAATATGGGGGAAAGAACTGGAAGCACAAAATGAAAAAGCCAAGGTAATTCTCAGGACCAACACGCTAAAAACCAACCGTAAGGACTTAAAACTCAAGTTGCAGAGTGAAGGCATCGAATCAAACGAATTAAAAACACATCCCAATGCATTAGAATTGATCGAAAGGGCTAATGTGTTTCAAACCGAAGCCTTCAAAGATGGATGGTTTGAAGTTCAAGACGCCTCTTCTCAACTGGTCGCCGATTATTTGGAAGCGGAGCCAGGCATGAGAGTTATCGATGCTTGTGCTGGGGCGGGGGGGAAAACCTTACACCTGGCCTGTAATATGGAAAACAAGGGTCAGCTTTTAGCACTGGATCTCTACAAAAGCAAGCTCAATCAACTTAAAACACGAGCCAAAAGAAATGGTGCCCATAACATCGAGACCCGTATCATCGACTCGACAAAAGTGATCAAAAAATTAAAAGACAGTGCCGATAGATTACTTTTGGATGCACCTTGCTCAGGTATCGGTGTGTTGAAACGCAATCCAGATGCCAAATGGAAACTGACCCCAGAGTTTATTGATAATATAAAAAGCATTCAACAAGAGATTCTATCGAGTTATACCAGAATGCTCAAGCCAGGGGGGCTGATGGTCTATGCTACCTGTTCCGTTTTACCCTCTGAAAATCAAAATCAAATTCAACAATTTCTTGCCAGCGAGGCGGGTCAGTATTTTGAACTCCAAAAAGAACAATCCATATTTGCCCATAAATGCGGCTATGACGGCTTCTATATGGCCCAAATGAGAAAAATGGAATAATCCGAAAACTGTTCAAAAGCAGTGAATAAGATTGACTAAAATCTCACCCTCAGGCCATCGATTTGATTTATTTTTATGACTTCAAATCAGTTCCTATGATTCATTTTTTTGGTAACCAAACATCAAAAATTTACGCAGTTCAAGCCAATACTGCTCTTCAAGATAGTGATATTTCGAAGCTTGAGTGGCTTTTTGGCAACGTCCCAAGTATTTCCGCGCAAGAAATTAATGCTGCTTTTAAAGGTCCTCGGGCCGCTATGGTAACACCATGGAGTACCAATGCAGTGGAAATAACCCAAAATATGGGAATCGAAGGATTGATTCGTATTGAGTTTTTTGAACCTGCCACCGAACTCTCATCCTATGATCCCATGCTCTTTCAAAAGTACACTGTTCTCAATCAATCCATTTTCAAGGTTAGTAAAAAATCGGAACCTATTTATGAGATTACAGACATCAAAGCCTATAATGAAAAAGAAGGTTTAGCGTTGAACTCTGAGGAAGTGACTTACTTGGAGCAACTATCGAACAAATTGGACAGACCACTCACTGATGCCGAAGTTTTTGGTTTTTCTCAAGTGAATAGCGAACATTGTAGGCACAAGATCTTCAACGGAACTTTTGTAATTGATGGTCAAGAAATGTCAGAATCTCTGTTCCAATTGATAAAAAAAACATCAAAAGAACACCCCAATCATATCGTTTCGGCCTACAGAGATAATGTGGCTTTTATCGAAGGCCCAACACTGACACAATTTTCGCCAAAATCTTCGCATCAAGCAGATTGGTATGATGAGTCGCCATTCGACTCGGTCATTTCTCTCAAAGCCGAAACCCATAATTTCCCCACCACAGTAGAACCCTTTAATGGTGCTGCTACTGGATCGGGAGGTGAAATTAGAGATAGGCTTGCTGGCGGTATTGGTTCGCTCCCGCTTGCTGGAACAGCTGTATACATGACACCCTACTCCCGCACTACCAGACGACCTTGGGAACAAAAAATTGCGCCGCGTCAATGGCGCTATCAAACACCCTTGGACATTTTAATCAAGGCGAGTAATGGCGCATCAGATTTCGGAAATAAGTTTGGACAACCATTGATTACTGGATCACTGTTAACATTCGAGCATGAAGAAAATAAATCTACTATTGGATTTGACAAGGTGATTATGCTAGCGGGTGGTGTAGGTTACGGCAAAGCCGACTACGCCCATAAAAAAGAACCTAAGGCTGGAGATGTTATCGTTGTTTTAGGAGGAGATAACTATCGAATCGGTATGGGCGGAGCGGCAGTTTCAAGCTCTGATACTGGAGCCTATGCATCAGGAATTGAACTCAATGCTGTCCAAAGATCAAATCCTGAAATGCAAAAACGGGTGGCCGACACTATTCGAGCTCTGGTGGAGAGCACTGATAATCCCGTAATCTCTATTCATGATCATGGCGCAGGAGGACACCTCAATTGTTTGTCTGAGTTGGTGGAATCGACAGGAGGAAAAATTAATATCGACCAACTTCCAATCGGGGATCCCACCCTGTCTTATAAAGAAATCATTGGAAATGAATCTCAAGAACGTATGGGGCTCATCATTCCAAAATCGTTTGTTCCAAGGTTAAAAGAAATTGCAGACCGTGAAAGGGCCCCCTTCTATGTCGTTGGGGAAGTCACGGGAGATCAAAGGTTTGAGTTTATTTCAGAATCCACGGGAGAAAAGCCAATGTCCTTAGCTTTGGAAGATATGTTTGGAAGTTCACCAAAAACTGTTATGACCGATGAAACTCTTGAAGCCACATTTGATCCCATCACCTATGATGTCAAAGATTTTAACGCTTACTTGGAATCTGTCTTACGATTAGAAGCTGTAGCCTGTAAAGATTGGCTGACAAATAAAGTCGATCGATGTGTTGGAGGTCGGGTAGCAACTCAACAATGTGTCGGACCCCTGCAACTTCCTTTGAACAATTGCGGCGTCATGGCATTAGATTTCAAAAGTAACCAAGGTGTGGCTACCTCAATTGGTCACGCCCCAGTGGCAGGACTAATCGACCCCATTGCAGGTAGCCTGAATAGTATTGGAGAGGCATTATCGAATATCATATGGGCGCCCTTAGAACATGGTTTGTCTAGTGTTTCCTTATCTGCGAACTGGATGTGGCCATGCAATAATCCTGGCGAAGACGCGCGACTCTACCAAGCAGTGAAAGCCGTTTCTGATTTTTCAATATCGTTAGGTATTAACGTTCCCACAGGTAAGGATTCCCTTTCGATGAAACAAAAATATGATGATCAAGATGTGATTGCCCCAGGAACAGTGATTATTTCGGCCACCGGACATTGCTCTGATATCAGAAAGACAATCACTCCTGTACTTCATAAGAACGGTGGCGCCATTTATTACCTCAATTTATCCCAATCTGAGTATAACCTAGGCGGTAGTTCTTTTGGCCAAGCAATGAACAAAATTGGAGACCAGGCACCAAGTATTGCGGATGCTGCTTTCTTCAAGTCAAAGTTTGACGCTATGCAAATGTTGATCAAGAATGGACATATTGCAGCAGGCCATGATATTGGGTCAGGTGGTTTAATTACTTCCCTACTCGAAATGTGTTTCGCTGATGTACAACTTGGGGCTGACATAGACCTCACCCCACTAAATGAGTCTGATTCCATTAAAGTCTTATTCGCTGAAAATATAGCTATCATTTTTCAGTCAAAAAGCAAAGAGTCGGAACAAGATATTATGCGATTAATCCCCGAGGCTGTAAAAATTGGAAAAGTTCTTGAGGCTGATGTTTTAACAATTAAAAACCATGAAAATCTATTTCCTTTGTCCATTTCAAAATTAAGAGACGCATGGTACTTGTCATCCTATGAAATGAATAAAACTCAAACGGCGAACGGCCTTGCCGAGGTTAGATTGCGCAATTATAAAAACCAGCCCCTAGCCTACCATTTTCCCAATCTCTTTGATGGAAGTATTCCCAAAAAACCCAACAAAGGCAAGCGACCACTAGCGGGAATATTGAGAGAGAAAGGAAGCAATAGTGATAGAGAAATGGCTCACGCTTTATACTTGGCTGGTTTTGAAGTCAAAGATATTCACATGACGGATCTTATTTCTGGAAGAGAAAACCTAGAAGATTTATCATTTCTCGGTGCTGTTGGAGGCTTTTCTAATTCCGACGTTTTGGGCTCAGCTAAGGGATGGGCTGGTGCGTTTAAGTACAATGAAAAGGCCCGAGAATCGCTGATCAACTTTTTTAATCGAACAGACACCCTATCCATAGGTATATGTAATGGCTGTCAGTTATTTATGGAATTGAACTTAATCAATTCTGACCTAGAACAACCAGGGCATATGGGTCATAACTTGTCGGAAAAACACGAGAGCAACTTCACTTCAGTAAAAATAGCTCGCAATTCATCCGTGATGTTAGGATCATTAGAAGGCAGTACACTCGGCATTTGGGTAAGCCATGGAGAAGGCAAATTTGATTTACCATTAGCCGAAAATCAATACAGAATCGTAGCTAAATACGGCTACGACTCATATCCAGCAAACCCCAACGGGTCGGACTATAACGCTGCAATGCTCTGCGATATTACAGGACGACATTTGGTAACTATGCCTCACTTGGAGCGCTCTATATTTCCCTGGAACTGGGCGCATTATCCCGGTCGTTCAGACACGGTTAGTCCTTGGCTTCAAGCCTTTGTAAATGCACGCAATTGGATTGTAAACCATACGCTATCGATGGCATGATAATTGATATTTATAAAGCGCTTCAAATCCATATTCCAAATTAATGAAATCAGTCATTTTCTTTATTTGCATCCTGAGTCTCCACGTGATTAGTTCTTTTGGTCAGACTCAAAACTATCAACGGGCTAAAATTTTCTATCAAAATTATAACGATCTCGATAGGATGGCCAAAGCGGGTATTGCTCTAGATCATGTCAAGTCCAAAAAAAACGTTTATTTAGAATCCGATTTTTCAGATTTTGAAATCAACGCAGCACGTGCCTTGGGCTTAGATGTCGAAATTATTATCCCCAACGTTAGTCATTACTACGCGCAACGCAACAAAGGTAAGATTCAGGATATTGAAAAATCAGCGAATCGGAACGCACTGTGCAGCGCCGACTCTGGCTCTATTAGCTTTGCTGTACCCGAGAATTACGATGTCAAGAACAGCTCAGATTTCGGAGGTTTTTATACTTATTCTGAAATGCTTCAGGAGTTGGATGACATGCATTCCCTTTATCCCAATTTGATTAGTTCGCGCGTGGATTTGTACAACCCGAGCACACCAAATGCCTATCAAACAGAGGAGGGCCGTTATTTGCAATGGGTGAAAATATCCGACAACCCGAATACCGAAGAAGGTGAACCACAAATTTTATTTGACGCTATTCATCACGCCAGAGAACCTGCGTCATTACAGCAACTCATTTTCTTTATGTGGTATCTTCTGGAAAATTATAGCTCTGACAACGAAATCAAAAACTTGATCGACAACACAGAAATATTTTTTATTCCCTGTGTTAATCCCGATGGCTATATCTATAACGAAACAACAGACCCAGCTGGAGGAGGCATGTGGCGTAAAAACAGAAAAGGTGGTTACGGCGTAGATAATAACCGAAATTACTCCTATGTTACTCCTGCTGGCAATGAAGTCTGGAATACCACCGGTACCTCGGACAATACTTTGAACGACACCTATGCGGGAACTGGTCCATTTTCAGAACCTGAAAATCGCGCCCTAAGGTATTTTATAGAGACGCATAATATTAAGATGGCTCTAAACGCCCATACCTATGGTAATTTGCTCTTATTTCCCTACGGTTACGACTTTGATGTGCCAACCCCAGACAACGCCTTGTTTGAAGAAATTAGCAGCATAATGGTAGCGCAAAATGATTATGACAACAAAATTGCGTCTGAACTATATCCAGCTGCCGGTGACAGCGATGATTTTATGTACGGTATGCTTCAAACCGAAAATGGAGGTACACGTGAAAAGGTTTTTGCCTTGACCCCTGAAATCGGCTCTTCCTTTTGGCCAAATTCAAGCGATATTATTGGCATTTGTCAAGACATGGCCGATACCAATATCAACGCAATTAGACTGATTCACAATTACGCCGAAGTGGCGGATCAGTCGGATATCAATTTGCCCAATCAAAACACCTCGATATCCTATAATTTAAAAAGGCTAGGCTTGTCCGACGACGGCGATTTCACGGTTTACATTTTCCCCCTAAGCACTAATATTTTATCAGTTGGAAACAGCGATACTTTTAGCAATATGGCGCAAGGAGAGACCGTTGCTGGAGAAATTGAATTGAATCTGAGTTCAGATATAAGCCCAGGGGATCTCATAGAATTTGATTTGGTGGTCGACAATGGACTATTTGAAAGTCGAAGAAAAATATCCAAGGTATACGGCACTTCATCTACAATCTTCAGCGAACCAGCTAATAATACTTCTACGAATTGGGAATCTACTGCTTGGGGCACCACAACTGCCGACTTCGTTTCTGCTTCTAGTTCAATAACCGATTCTGCGAATGGTGATTATACCGCAAACACGAGTAGCTCCATTCAATTATCCAATCCCATAAACTTGACCACTGGAACTCTATTTGCAGAAGTTTCTTTCATGGCTAAATGGGATATCGAATCAGGATACGATTACGTGCAATTTGAGGTGTCGAATGATGGTGGCAATACTTGGATACCACAATGCGGGAGATATACAAAAACAGGAGTAGCTGATCAGTCTGGCGCCCTGGGCGAGCCAATCTACGATGGCGCACAACCCAACTGGGTAAAAGAGTCTATTTCTTTAAATGATTATATAGGCGATGAAATTTGGTTCAGATTTACGCTCCATTCTGATGCTGAAGTGCAAGCAGACGGCTTTTATTTTGATGATCTCAACGTATCGGTCATTGATCCAAGTCTTGGTAATCACACTTTTGATGTCGGTGATATTAGGCTTTATCCAAATCCAACGACAAACAAGTTATATGTGCAAACTAAGCTGGATCAATATCATATTCAAATTACTAATCTGCTGGGCAAGGCCGTTTATCGATCTACTGCTCTCTCTGGCAATTTTGAAGCATCTCTAGAATCATTGGCTAATGGTCTGTATATCATCTCAATTCAGCATGGCGAGAGAGAATTGCGATTTAAGATCATTAAAAAATAGAGACAACCTAATGTTAGGGTCAACTGACTTTTTTTTCCTAATTTGCCTAATCTAAAAGTATGACTCATGAGTATTGCTATCACCCGCGTATTTGACTTTCCCTATTACCAGCTTGAAAAATTCAATTTAGATTGTGCCTTCGCAACTAAAATCAAAGGGCATTGGAACGTGCTCTCCTCACAAGCTTTTGTAGATCAGGCTAATGAGGTCAGTAGAGGACTGCTACGACTGGGAGTACAAGCGAATGATAAAATTGCTGTCATCACTTCTAACAACCGCAACGAGTGGAGCGTTTTAGATATGGCCGTTTTGCAAATAGGAGCTCAAAATGCACCCATTTACCCAACCATATCGGCTTCTGATTATGCCTACATTATCAATCATTCTGAAGCCACCTATTGTTTTGTTTCCGATCAAGAAATTTACGACAAACTCAAAAGCATTGAGCATGAAGTAAATTTAAAAGGGATTTATACTTTTGACGATATTGAAGGTGCTAATAACTGGTCTAAAATCCTAGAACTGGGAAAAGATACGAGTAACAATCAAGAGCTTGAGCAACGAAAGGCGGCAGTTCAACCATCGGATTTAGCTACTTTAATTTACACTTCAGGAACTACAGGAAAACCAAAAGGAGTGATGCTCTCTCATCACAATTTAGTGACTAACGTTTTGGATGGTGAGAAAAGAGTGCCTCTTACCTATGGCGGATCAGTATCACTTAGTTTCTTGCCTGTATGTCACGTTTTTGAGAGAATCATTTTGTACCTCTACCAATATTGTGGCGTTTCGACCTACTTTGCAGAGTCGATCGAGTTGCTTACTGATAATATAAAAGAAGTCAAGCCAAATATCATGACAGCCGTGCCTCGCTTGTATGAAAAGGTTTATGACGGCATTATTGCTAAAGGAGAAGGCCTGACCGGTATCAAAAAAGCATTGTTCTTTTGGGCTGTCAATTTGGGATTACAATTCGAACCTTATGGTCAAAATGGGTTTTTCTACGAGTTGAAATTAAAAATTGCACGGAAACTAATATTTAGCAAGTGGAAAGAGGCTTTTGGCGGTAATATGGATTTGTTTGTTTCTGGCAGCGCTCCCCTACAAACGCGTCTTGCTCGAGTTTTTGCCGCAGCAGGAATGCCTATTATGGAAGGTTACGGCTTAACAGAGACCTCCCCTATAGTCTCTGTAAATGATGAAAGAAATGGCGGATTCAGAATTGGAACAGTCGGAAAAGTCATAGACAACGTTGAAGTCAAGATTGCAGAAGACGGCGAAATATTAGTCAAAGGACCCAACGTGATGCAAGGTTACTACAAGGATCCAGAAAAAACATCAGAAGTCATGACTGGAGCCTATTTTCATACAGGAGATATTGGTGAACTTGATAGTGATGGATTTTTGAAAATTACTGACCGAAAAAAGGAAATGTTTAAAACCAGTGGTGGAAAGTACATTGCACCAGCAGTTATTGAAAATCAATTGAAACAATCTCGTTTTATCGAGCAAGTAATGGTAGTCGGTGAAGGCGAAAAAATGCCTGCGGCTTTGATCCAACCCAATTTTGTTTTCATTACCCAATGGATGAAAAGAAAACAATTTCAAGGTCCATATACCCCCGAAATTATTGCTGGATCACAAGTGGTTATCGATCGGATTCAAAAAGAAATTGATGCTGTCAATTCTAACTTTGGTCGCTGGGAACAAATCAAAGCCTTCCGTTTGACCCCAGAGATGTGGACCATAGATGATGGCCACCTCACCCCTACAATGAAAATGAAACGAAGAGTGATTAAAGAAAAATATCTTCCCCTCATAGAAGGCATCTACAGAGCCTAATCCATATATTGACCCCTCTGTTTAAAAGATTTTATATTTTTACTATGCATGCATAATAAATTTATATAAATTTGTGTAATGAAGAAACTTACTGTCGAATACGCGTTGCGCGCCACTTGGCTATCGATACAAAAAATGTATAATGAAGAGGCTCAGAAATTTGGGACAACGATGTCTATTGGTTTTGCTTTACTCAGTCTCGACCCAGAGTTAGGTACCCCATCTACTGCGCTTGGACCTAAAATGGGAATTGAGTCCACTAGCCTTTCACGTATACTAAAATCTATGGAGGAATTAGATTTGGTATACAGAACGCCAAACCCAAACGACGGCCGAGGCGTTCTTATCCACTTAACGTCATTTGGCAAGGAGCGAAGAGATTACACAAGACAACAAGTTCTAGACTTTAATCAGGCGGTTGCAGAAAAAATATCAACTGAAAAATTAAATAATTTCTTCGAAGTGATCGATCAAATCAATCAGGTCGTTAGCTCAAAAAAAGCATTGAATTATAATGAGGTAACAATATCCCAGTTATGAAAAACAGAAACATCAATAAAGTAGCGGTAATAGGCTCTGGAATTATGGGTAGTGGCATCGCTTGTCACTTCGCCAACATTGGAGTAGAAGTCCTCTTATTGGACATAGTGCCAAATTCTTTGAACCCAAACGAGCAAGTTAAAGGACTCACACTAGAAGACAAGGCTGTGAGAAATAGAATTGTGAATGACGCACTTTCTAAGGCCATAAAAACAAAACCTGCTCCGCTCTATCACACTAATTTGGTCTCAAGAATAATAACTGGCAACTTAGATGACGATATTTCTAAAGTTGCAGAAGTCGATTGGATTATTGAGGTAGTCGTTGAGCGCCTAGAGATCAAAAAATCCGTGTTTGAAAAGTTAGATAAACACAGAAAACCAGGCACACTGATTTCTTCCAATACTTCAGGGATTCCAATTGCTCTGATGAGCGAAGGTCGCAGCGATGATTTTCAAGCTCATTTTTGCGGAACCCATTTCTTCAATCCTGCGAGGTATTTAAAATTATTCGAAATTATACCCGGGCCGAAAACAAATCAAAAAGTATTAGAATTCATGCGCTCTTACGGCGAGAAGTTTCTAGGAAAAACCGCGGTTGTTGCTAAAGACACTCCAGCCTTTATTGGCAATAGAATTGGAACCTACGGCATTCAAAGTCTATTTCAACAGGTTATAGCCATGGGGCTAAATGTTGAAGATGTGGACAGACTTACGGGCCCAGTTATTGGAAGACCCAAGTCAGCAACATTCAGAACTACTGATTTGGTTGGATTAGACACTTTAGTTCACGTGGCAAATGGGGTTTATGACAACTGTCCCCATGACGAAATGAGAGCGGATTTTAAAATCCCTGAATTTGTTCAAAACATGTTGGAAAATCAATGGCTTGGCGATAAAACAGGACAAGGGTTTTATAAAAAAACCACAAATGACAAGGGGCTACGGGAGATACTTTCCTTAAATTTAAACACATTGACTTACTCACCTCAAAAAAAGACCAACTTTCCTGTATTGAGTAAAACAAAAGCGATTGAAAACGTCATTGATCGTTTTCCTGTCTTAATCAGTGGCACCGATCAAGCTTCAGAATTTTACAGAAAAATGTTTGGTTCAACCTTTGCATACGTGTCGAATCGCATTCCAGAGATTACAGAGGATTTGTATAAAATTGATGATGCCATGAAGGCGGGATATGGCTGGGAACATGGTCCATTTCAAATATGGGACGCCATAGGGTTAACTAAGGGTATTGAACTGATAACAGAGCTTGGTTTGCATGTCGCGCCTTGGGTTCATGAGATGGTCGAAGCAGGAGTAGACAGTTTTTATAGAGTAAAAGAAGGGGCAACATATTGTTATGACAGAGATGCTAAAGACTTTGTGAAAATTCCAGGTCAAGATGCCTTTATTATTCTGAATAATTTAAGGGAAAAACCAGCCGTTTATCAAAACAAAGATTTTGTTCTACACGACTTAGGAGACGGCATTTTGAATGCCGAATTCCGGTCAAAAATGAATACCATAGGAGGCGATGTTTTAGCAGGGTTGAATAAATCTATCGATATAGCAGAGCAAGATTTTGATGGATTGGTTATTGGAAATCAGGGCGCCAATTTCAGTGTTGGGGCTAATATCGCCATGATATTCATGTTAGCCGTAGAGCAAGAATATGAGGAACTCAATCAAGCCATCAAATATTTTCAGAACACTATGATGAGGATGCGCTACTCGTCAATTCCCACAATTGCCGCACCCCATGGCATGACTCTTGGTGGTGGCTGCGAACTTTCCTTGCACGCAGATAAGGTTGTTGCCGCAAGCGAAACCTATATCGGCTTGGTTGAATTTGGCGTGGGTGTAATTCCAGGTGGTGGTGGATCTAAAGAACTGACATTAAGGGCTTCAGATTCATTCAGAAAAAATGATGTGGAACTCAATGTCCTACAAGAATACTTTTTAACTATTGGAATGGCCAAGGTATCCACTTCGGCTTATGAGGCTTTTGATTTAGGCATTTTACAAACAGGCAAAGACACCGTGGTAGTCAATAGAGATAGACAAATCGCTACAGCAAAGACCTATGCCAAATTGATGGCTGAACAAGGATATACTCAGCCCGTGCCACGAAAAGACGTTAAAGTTTTGGGCAAACAGGCACTGGGCATGTTCTTGGTTGGAACTGATGCCATGAAATCAGCCGATTTTATCTCTGAACACGATCACAAAATAGCAAATAAACTGGCCTATGTGATGGCAGGTGGAAACTTGTCTGAAGCCACTTTAGTTTCAGAACAGTATTTACTGGACATTGAAAGAGAAGCATTTTTAAGCCTTTGTGGTGAAAGAAAAACCTTAGAGCGTATAGAGCATATGCTCAAAACTGGTAAACCCTTGAGAAATTAAAGACCAAATTATTATGACGACAACTGCATATATTGTTAAAGGCTATAGAACGGCTGTAGGAAAGGCCCCAAAAGGACTTTTTAGATTTAAAAGACCTGATGAATTAGCCGCGGAAACCATCGCCTATCTGATGTCTCAATTACCAGATTTTGATATTTCAAGAATTGATGATGTTATAGTAGGTAATGCCATGCCCGAGGCCGAACAAGGTCTTAACATCGCTCGACTAATTTCTCTTATGGGATTGAAATCGGAGGAAGTGGCTGGGGTAACCGTAAATCGATATTGCGCCTCAGGTTTGGAAACCATCAGTATGGCCGTAGCTAAAATTCAATCTGGGATGGCTCAATGCATTATTGCAGGTGGTGTAGAAAGTATGAGCTATATCCCAATGGGCGGCTACAAACCTGTTCCAGATTACCAATTGGCCAAGGACGGTCATGAAGATTATTACTGGGGAATGGGTCTAACAGCTGAGGCAGTTGCTAATCAGTTCAAAGTATCTCGTGATGACCAAGATGCTTTCGCATTGGCATCACACCAAAAAGCCTTAAAGGCTTTACAAGAAAATAGATTTGCTGACCAAATTGTACCCATCGATGTAGAACAGGTTTACATTGATGATCAAGGTAAAAAAGTAACAAAATCTTACATCGTAGCACAGGATGAAGGTCCTAGAGCCGATACAACCTTGGAGGCTTTAGGTAAACTGAGTCCAGTTTTTGCCAATAATGGTAGCGTAACCGCAGGAAATTCTTCTCAGATGAGTGATGGGGCTGCTTTTGTTATGGTCATGAGCGAACAAATGGTCAAAGAATTGAACCTAGAACCTATCGCACGAATGGTCAGCTATACTGCCGTTGGTGTTGAGCCAAGAATTATGGGAATTGGACCTGTCAAAGCCATTCCAAAAGCCTTAAAACAAGCTGGACTATCTCAAAACGACTTGTCTCTAATTGAACTTAACGAAGCTTTTGCCTCACAATCATTAGCAGTAATAAGAACTCTAGATCTCAATCAAGACATTGTCAATGTCAATGGTGGTGCGATAGCATTGGGTCACCCATTAGGCTGCTCGGGTACCAAATTATCAGTTCAATTATTTGATGAAATGAAAAAGCAACAAATGACTGGAAAATACGGCATGGTAACCATGTGTGTTGGCACTGGCCAAGGAGCCGCAGGTATATTCGAGTTTTTAAATTAATCCAAATACTTTAAACCTAAAATCATGTTAAAAACTACCGATTTCATTACCAGAGGAGGTGAATTTATTATTAAAGAAACCCCTTGTGATGCCGTTTTCACCCCTGAGGACTTCAGTGAGGAACACAAAATGATGCGAGATGCTGTAAAGGAATTTAATGACAGAGAAATTATCCCACATAGGGCTCGCTTCGAAAGTAAAGACTATGACCTGACCAAAGAAGTCATGCAGAAGGCAGGACAACTGGGTTTTTTAGGGATTTCTGTACCACAGGCCTATGGTGGTATGGGCATGGGATTTGTCTCAACCATGCTAGTGTGTGATTACATTTCGAGCGGCACAGGTTCTTTCAGTACCGCTTTTGGAGCTCATACAGGAATTGGAACTATGCCAATCACCTTATACGGCACCGAAGAACAAAAACAAAAATACGTTACTAAATTGGCCACCGGCGAATGGTTTGGAGCCTATTGTTTGACGGAACCAGGAGCAGGAAGTGATGCCAATTCTGGCAAAACCAAAGCAATACTCACAGAAGATGGCAGCCATTACAAAATTACTGGTCAGAAAATGTGGATTTCTAATGCTGGATTTTGCAACCTGTTCATTGTCTTCGCAAGAATCGAAGATGATAGAAATATTACTGGGTTTATAGTAGAAAATGACCCCACCAATGGAATCAGTATGGGTGAAGAAGAGCACAAACTAGGTATCCGATCTTCCTCTACGCGTCAAGTATTTTTCAATGACACTCTAGTACCTGCCGAAAATATGCTTTCTGAAAGGGGTAATGGATTTAAAATAGCAATGAACGCTCTCAATGTAGGACGTATCAAACTGGCTGCTGCTGAATTGGATGCGCAACGTCGTGTGACAGATACGGCTACCAAATATGCCAATGAACGCATTCAATTTGACACACCGATATCCAGTTTTGGTGCTATCCAAAAAAAATTATCTGAAATGGCCACAAGCGCCTATGTTGGCGAGGCAGCATCATATAGAGCAGCAAAGGATATAGAAGACCGTGTAGCAGCCAGAATCAAAGACGGCAACAGCCATCAAGAATCTGAATTAAAAGGCGTTGAAGAATATGTCATCGAATGTTCTATACTAAAAGTAGCGGTTTCTGAAGATATGCAAAACTGTGCCGATGAAGGTTTGCAAATTTATGGTGGCATGGGATTCTCAGAAGACGCACCAATGGAAGCACCATGGCGCGATGCGAGAATCGCAAGAATTTATGAGGGAACGAATGAAATTAACCGCATGCTAAGCGTGGGGATGCTCATCAAAAAGGCTATGAAAGGTCATGTTGATTTGTTAGGTCCTGCAATGAAAGTAGCGGACGAGCTAACTGGCATCCCTTCATTCGACTTACCCGATTTTTCTGAACCCCTAGCTGAAGAAAAGGACTTGTTACAAAGGTTAAAGAAAGTTTTTTTGATGGTCGCTGGGTCTGGAGTTCAAAAATATGGCACAGATTTAGAGCAACACCAACAACTCCTATTAGCAGCTGCAGACATTCTCATAGAAATTTATATGGCTGAATCTGGATTGCTCAGAGTTGAAAAAAACATCAAAAGATTTGGCGCTGAAAATCAGTCTGTTCCGATGGCCATGGCTCAGCTCTACCTCTACCAAGCTGTAGATATTATCTCTCAAAGGGCCAAAGAAGGGATCGCCTCAATGTCTGAAGGCGACGAACAGCGCATGATGCTCATGGGACTCAAGAGATTTACCAAATACCATAATTTACCAAATGTCGCTGAACTCCGAAGCAAAATCGCCAAACGATTAATCGACGACAATGGCTACACTTTGGCCTAATTCAAATTAGATCATTATAAAAACCCGCCTAAGTGCGGGCTTTTTGTTTAATGGACTTCGCCCATAATCGTAGTTCTATCTTTCAATAAATAGAAACAATTCAAATTGAAAACTAATATTTTCATATATTCACTGAAATTTATGCCATGAAGATTTCTCTTTTCCTCATCGCTTTCTTGGCTTACTTCAATGCTTTGAGATGCCAGACCAGCTTTTCACAGGTCTATTTGTGTCAAGTTTTCGACACCGATCAATCAATACAACTTACTGCACCAGAATTAATTTCTGAAGCATCTGGATACAACAACCAGCCCTTTTTCGAATCGGACAACACAGTGCTCTTCGCTGGCACCCGAAATGGTCAAACCGACATTGTGCGATATAGCATATCTGAGAAGGTCAAAGAGTGGCTCACCAATACTACAGGCAGTGAATATTCGCCTCAATCGATTCCCAACCAAAATCACATTGCAGCCATACGATTAGAAACCAACGCTGAGCAGTTTCTAGCCAGCTACACAACAACGGGGACATATATCAAAACTTTGGTATCTGATCCTATTATAGGTTATCAAGTTTGGGTCAATACAAATGAAATGTATGCCGCCATATTAATAGACGACGGTCTATCGCTAGCCAAGCATCATATAGATTCGAAAAAGGCAGAGGTATTAGACAATCAAATTGGAAGGAGCTTGCATCTGCGACCTGCAGGGAAGGATGACGATTTTATGCCAAACTACATTACCTATGTTTCAAAAAAAGTACTCCCCAATCAAATCGTTGGCCTCGATGTAACCAACAAAAAGTCCCATTTCATTGTTGAAACAATAGAAAATAGTGAGGATTTTTGTTGGACTCCTTGGGGACAAATTATAATGGGACAGGGAAGCAAACTATACATCTTTGATCCTTCAGTCCCTGATCGATGGACCTTAGTCCAAGATATGAGTCCCTTTGGACTGACCAATATCACTAGAGTAACTGTAAGTCCTTCTGGAAAATATTTTGCCTTTGTTGCAGAACGAAGCACTAATAATAAAATGAATTAAGATTAAAATGCCACTTTATGAGAAACACAACCACCGCCAGCACCCCTTACCTATTGTCTTTAATTCTATCGTTTTTACTGTTTACTGGATTATTATCCGCACAACCTCTTGATCTGGAGTTGGTCAAGGAGATGACACCCCGAAATGTTGGCCCGGGAGGGATGTCGGGAAGGGTCACTGCTATCGACGTAGTTACCTCAAATCCTGATATTATCTACGCTGGAACAGCTTCTGGGGGATTGTGGAAATCGACTTCGGGAGGTGTGAAATGGGAACCTATTTTTGAGAACGAAGCAACAGCTTCTGTTGGTGCTGTTGCCATTGATCAATCCAATCCTAGCGTAATTTGGGTAGGTACTGGTGAAGGTAATCCAAGAAATAGTTTAAATGGTGGTTACGGTATCTATAAATCTTTAGACGGTGGTAAGAATTGGATTTTAATGGGGCTTGAAAAAACTCGTCATATTCATAGAGTCATTGTAGACCCTACAAATTCTGATATTATTTATGTAGGTGCCATTGGCTCGCCTTGGGGAGTTCATCCAGAACGTGGGATATATAAAACAACAAATGGTGGACAAAGCTGGGATCTGATCCTTTCTACCAACGCATCGAGTGGGGCAGCCGACTTGGTGATGGACCCCACCAATCCAAACAAACTCATTGCAGCCATGTGGGAACATAAACGCGATCCATGGTTTTTTAAATCTGGGGGCACTGGGTCGGGTCTATTTATGACGCACGACGGAGGTGAAAACTGGAAACAACTGACTGATGAAGATGGTCTACCGAAAGGAGAGCTTGGTAGAATTGGGCTGGCTATAGCCTCAAACAAGCCCAATGTCGTTTATGCCTTAGTAGAAGCCAAGAAAAATGCCTTGTATCGCAGTAACGATGGTGGGTTTAATTGGACAAAAGTCAATGACAATAACGATATTGGCAATAGACCATTTTATTATTCAGATATTTTTGTAGATCCTGAAAATGAAAATCGGGTGTATTCCGTATTTACTTATGTCAACAAAAGTGAAGATGGCGGTAAAAAATTTGAATCACTTATGCCTGCGTATGGGGTTAGCAATGGGGTACATCCCGATCATCACGCCTGGTGGATCCATCCTAATAATGGTCAGTTTATGATTGACGGCAACGATGGAGGGTTGAACATCACCAGAGATGGCGGTAAAACATGGCGCTTCATAGGTAACTTACCCGTTGGACAATTTTACCATGTCAATGTAGATAATGACATTCCCTATAATATTTACGGCGGTATGCAAGACAATGGGTCATGGCGAGGCCCAGCCTATGTCTGGCGAGATCAAGGTATTCGCAATTCCTATTGGCAAGAAATCTCATTTGGAGACGGCTTCGATGTTGTGCCAGATCCCTCAGATTCCCGATATGGATGGACCATGAGTCAGCAAGGATTTGTAGCACGATACGATTGGCAAACAGGAAACAACTACTCTGTCCGTCCAACCCATCCAGATCCAAAAATGGTATTGCGTTTTAACTGGAATGCTGCTATTAATATAGATCCCTTCAACGACAACACTTTATATTTTGGCAGCCAATTTGTACATAAGTCAACAGACAAAGGATTAACCTGGTCTCTCGTATCCGGTGATCTCACTACCAATGATCCAGAAAAATTGAAGCAAGCTGAAAGTGGAGGCCTTACAATGGATGCAACGGGTGCAGAAAATCATTGCACCATATTAGTCATTGAACCATCGCCCACCGAACCAAATATGCTATGGGTAGGTACTGACGATGGCCGCGCTCATATCACCCGAGATGGTGGAGTGACTTGGGAAGATGTCAGTAAAGGATTGAAAGGTCTGCCAGAAGGTAGTTGGATTGCCCAAATTAAGGCATCTGCAAACAACCCCGGAGAGGCCTTACTCGTAGCAAATGATTACAGACGATTCAATTTTGAACCTTATGTCTATAGAACAGCCAACTATGGAAAGAAATGGGAGCGTATTGTGTCATCGGAAGACACCCAAAGCTATGCTTTATCGGTTGTACAAGATAGTCAGGAACCTAATTTATTATTTCTAGGAACAGACGATGGACTTTATGTAAGCATAGATGCTGGTGATAACTGGGTGAAATGGACCAATGGCTTTCCGACGGTTTCTGTAAAGGATATGGTAATTCATCCGAGAGAGGACGATTTGATTATCGCAACCTTTGGTCGATCGCATTGGGTCTTAGACGACATACGTCCCTTACGTGCCATGGCCAAGAACACACAATTGATTAATGAGTCCATCGCAGTGTTCGAACCTCCGACAGCCTATTTAGCGGCTTATCAGCAACCGACTGGAAGCAGATTTGGTGCTGACGATTTGTATAATGGCGAAAACAGAGTGGGTGGTGGTCGATTATCTTATTTTGTGCAGGTTGATACGACTGCAATGGCCAAAGATTCTTTACATCTCAAAATTTACAAAGGCGACCAAGAAATTAGACATTTGAAACGAGCAGCCCCGAAACAATCTGGTGTCTATACTTGGCTGTGGAGATTAGATGAGAAAGGGGTCGACCGGCCTTCACGACGAAGCCGCTCTTCAAGAAATGAATCAGGCGGCGTAACGGTGCTTCCGGGAACCTATAAAATGGTGCTGTCGAGAGATAGTTTAAGCGTTGACACCCAAATGGTGGTTGAATTAGACCCTAGATTGGAATACGATTTGGAAGGCATGAAAGAGCAATTCGACATGGCCAAAGAATTGGAACGCATGCAACAAACTGCTGCCGATGCTGTCAAACAATTGTCGGAAAGTCTTGGAATCATTGAAAAATTCGATGCGTCCATGAAAGCACTAGACAAAGACAAGTACAAAGATGTCCTAGATCAGGCAAAAAAGGAAAGTGAAAAAATTGAAAATCTTATAGCTTTATATATTGGTAAGGTAGATGACAGACAAGGAATTACACGCAATCCTGAGGTATCTATAGTGTCGCGAATGTACAGCGCTCAGTCCTATGTCGCGTCTAGACCCGCCGGACTTACCACTACGGAGTTACAGCTCGTTGATCAAGCTAAGAACGCCCTTAATGACGCTCTGAATCAGACGAACAATTATTTTGACAAAGACTGGGCAAACTATCAATCGTTAATACGCGAGTTAGACTTATCACCGTTTAAGGAAGTAAGTACATTCCAAACTATTGATTAACTGAGGAGGATCTTGCTCTGAGAGCGCCGGTGTTGTTTATTATTATGCGCTTATTGTGCATACTGATAAGGCAAGGCCTGTCTGGGCGAAAAAAACTTCAAAAAAAAGAAAATAGAAACGAAAGCACCTATGGTCATTGCATAGATTGCAATCAGTGCGTGCAAGTTTGTCCTACTGGAATTGACATAAGGCATGGCACACAACTGGAATGTGTTAATTGTACAGCCTGCATCGACGCTTGTGACTATATGATGAAAAGCATAAACCTCCCTCCTCGCCTAATCAAATTTGCCAGCGAAGACAATATTAAAAACAAGCAGCCTTTTCGATTAACATTGAGAATGATAGGTTACGCTGTCGTCTTGGTCATTTTATTGGGCGTGCTAGTCAGTATGGTTGTTCTTAGAAAAGATATTGAAACCGTTGTGCTGCGCTTACCAGGTCAATTGTACACTAGAGTGGAAAAACATCATATTAGAAATGTGTACACCTATAATATTATCAATAAAACTAATCAGGACTTTGAGTCACTAAAGTTTCAATTAATTGATTCCCAAGGGATAATTCACTCGGTGCCCGAAGGTAGAATCATACAATTAGGCAAACAAGGTCAAGTGGAAGGCACTATGTTTATTGACCTGCCTCTAAATGAAGTGTCGAAGGACAACAACACCCTAAAAATGGAAGTATACAACACAGACCAACTTTTGGAAACTGTCAAATTTAGATTTTTAGGGC
>JAURRA010000022.1 GCA_030835825.1 Flavobacteriaceae bacterium | reverse complement strand
TTTAATGATGTCGTAGCCATAATCAGACATAGCATCGTTCAATTCAGCTTTAACAGCAATGGCGATGTCGTCTTTTTTGACAAAGACATCGTCTAGTTTCATTTTTGGAACTTCCGCCCTAACAACATCAAAAACATATGATGTGATTTGTTCGTGTGGATAGTCTAATTTATAATAGGCTTCATAAACTTTAGCGCGAATTACTTTATACTGTACCGATACCTTGAGTCGAACAAAAACGTCGTCTAGTGTTTTGGTTTCAATAATAACATCAAGCTGTTGTATTTTAAGGCTTAGTCTTCCTGAAATCCGATCAATTAGAGGAATTTTGAGCTGTAAACCAGATTGTCTAATAGATTGAAATTTTCCAAACCTTTCGATAATTGCAGCAGTTTGCTGTTTCACGGTAAAGAAAGTCGAAAACAAGGCGGTCAAGCCAAGTAGCGAATAAACAATGATCAGGATAAACGAGGGCATGATATTTATGGTTTTAAGTGTTTAGTTCGAAAGGTAATAAATATTTTTTAAAGAATAAATTCGGACTATTAAAGCTTGGACTGAAGAAACGCCATCCTTTGACACGCTTCTTTTCTGCCTAAAATTGTGATAATGTCAAAAACATCAGGGCCTTTGAGGTCGCCTACCAAAGCAAGCCTTAGAGGTTGCATTACCGCGCCAAATCCAATATTATTCGATGAGATCCAATTTTTGATATATTCTTGAAGTGTTGTTGAGGCGGTTTCGTCGTAAGTGCTTAAGACTGCTATGATCCTATCTATCAGGGATGATGTTTCCGCCCTCGCAATGCGCTTTAGCGCCTTTTCGTCAAACGAGTTAGGCGCTTTGAAGAAATAGCCCGAGGCCGACCAAAAGTCATCAATAAAGACAAGACGATCTTGGGTTAATGCAACGACCTTGTTCAACTGGCTTTCAGGAAAATTGTTCAAAAAAGGAAAACTTTTTTTTAAAATTGGAGCGAGTTGACTTGGAGCCATTTTTGCCAAATACTGCTGATTAAACCAATTTAATTTTTCTATGTCAAATCGCGCCCCGCCTTTGTTGACGCTACTCAGAGAAAAGGCTTTTGTCATTTCTGTTAAGCTAAACAACTCTTGTTCCGTTCCGGGATTCCAGCCAAGGAGGCCTAAAAAATTGATGAGCGCTTCTGGTAAATAACCCGCTCCTTTGAATCCTTTGACGGGGATCTCTCCCTCCCAGTCTATTGGAAATACAGGAAAACCCAACTTGTCGCCATCGCGTTTGCTCAACTTTCCATTTCCTGAGGGCTTAAGAATGAGGGGTAAATGTGCAAACTCTGGCGGATTCCAGCCAAAGGCTTCGTATAATAAAACATGTAAGGCCAAAGATGGGAGCCACTCTTCACCTCGTATTACATGAGTTATTTTCATTAAATGATCGTCAATAACATTCGCCAAATGGTAGGTAGGCATGCCATCGCTTTTGTATAATATTTTATCGTCAAGCGTGTTGCAGTCTATAGATACTGTGCCGCGAATCTGATCTTGAAGCTTTAGTAGCCTGTTGTGAGGAGCTTTGAATCGAATCACATATGCGTCTCCCGAATTTATTCTTTGCTGAACTGATGCTTCTGACATGTTTAGGCCGTTGGTCAGTGTTGCTCTGTTGTTGAAATTGTAAACAAAGGTTTGCCCGTTTGTTTCTCGCTCCTTCCTTAGGGCCTCTAGTTCTACGTTGCTGTCAAAAGCATAGTAGGCGCTTCCTTGTTGCACTAATTTATGAGCCCACGCTGTATAGATGTCTTGCCTTTCGCTTTGCCGATACGGGCCATAGGCGCCCGGATTTGTTGGGCTTTCGTCAGCGGGAATATGGCACCAATCCAAAGCCTTTATGATATAATCTTCAGCACCAGCCACATATCTCTTTTGATCAGTGTCTTCAATGCGCAATATGAATGCACCACCGTGTTGTTTGGTGAATAAGTAATTGAACAGTGCGGTTCTTAGCCCACCGACATGGAGAGGTCCTGTTGGACTGGGGGCGAAGCGTACACGAACTTGATCTTTCATTGCCGAATGATTTTGGGCAAAGATAACATCTAATGCTATAATCTGGCTTGCATTTTGATCTATACTTTCTACACTTAAATATTGTAATTTTACCCTTGAATCAACTTTTTCCATGTTTGCACCTATTGCCCATAAACTGCGACGATTTATTAGGCTCTATTATTTAAGTAAAATAATAGGGGGAAGTTTTGTGGTGCTTTCTGTGGTGGCCGCTTCTCTTTTGGCCGTTATTGGGTTGGAGGAAATGTTGTGGTTTAGCGCCAACACTAAGACCTTAATTGTGATAAGTTTGTGCCTCCTGTGTCTGTCGGCGTGGGTTATTTTGGTAGGCAATTTTTTTTGGAAGCTGCTAACCAATAAGGGGAAGATGTCTTTTTATGCTGCTGCGAACCTCATCGGCAAGAGGACTGAAAGCGTGAATGACAGGCTCGTTAATTTGGTGCAATTGACTGAGTTCGACAGTGAATCTGATTTGCTTGAGGCCAGTGTCAATCAAAAGGTTGAGCAATTACTGCCATATGATTTTGATCAGGCTATCCCATGGCGAAGCACTTATAGAAAGGTCTACAGTTTTCTTCCTGCGGTGGTTTTGTTTTTGTTGATAGTCGCTTTAGGTGGTTGGCCTAATTTTGTTGCTGGTTTGGGCAGGGTTGTAAACTTTTCTGAGTCTTTTGAACCGCCACCTCCGTATGTTTTTGTTGTGGAAAACGAATCTCTTGAGGTCGTTGCCTACACGGACTTTCAATTATCCATTGCTGTGGTAGGAGACCAATTGCCAGATCGTGTCTTCATCAGCACTTCAGAAGATCGGTATGAAATGCGACTCAGTCGAAATGGTAATTTTGTGTTTGTTTTCGAAAACCTCACTGAGGACTTGGCGGTGATTGTCGAGAGCGAAATTGTTCAGTCAGATCCGTTCAATATTAAGGTTGTCCAGCCTCCTAGACTAGCAGACATCCATCTTAGGCTGCGTTATCCTGCTCATGTAAAAAGGCCAGACGAACAGTTACAGTCATTCCAGAACCTTGTTGTGCCTGAGGGCACCAGGATTGAGCTTAAGCTTACAGCAGACCATACAGATAGTTTGACCATAAATGCCAATTCTGATCCTATTGAAGTCGTGCGTAATCAGGATCTGTTCACTGCCAGCTGGATGGTGTACAACAACACCGCGGTCGAACTTGCTTTAAGTAGTAAGAAGTTAAAAAACTATGAAACCTACCAATTCGATATGCTGGCGGTTCGAGATGCTTTTCCAGAGATTAGCTTGGAAACGGCAACGGATAAACTTAACTGGAATGAGTTGGAATTTGTCGGGATGGCGTCTGATGATTATGCTGTCGTTGATTTGAGATTGGAGTATGAATTAATTGACAACGACAATAGTCTTGAAGCTGTTGAGTTTGAGGCTCCGTCGGCCTCTGTTGTTCCCTTTGAGGCGACATTTCCAGGAGGCTTGGACCTTGAAGAGGGCAGAACCTACCAAGTCCGTTTCTCGGCAACAGATAATGATGGTGTCAATGGAGGAAAGACCTCAAGAACGCAATGGTTTCGATATGGTGTTTTGACCAGCGAAGAGATGCGGGATGAATTGGTTCGTCGCCAAAACGAAGCGATTACAGGACTTGAGTCCATCGCAAAACAAAGAGAGACCGATCGTAGTGCTCTCGAGGATCTGCAACGCACGCAACTAGAAAGGGCGCAATTGAGTTTTTCTGAAACTCAACAATTAAGAGAAGCAATAGAAAGACAAAGGCAGCAGGATGCGCTGATGAAGGCGTTTAACGAGACGACCAAAAAGTCTTTGGAAAGTCAGAAAACCGATACGCCTAATGATCCTATGAACGAGGCGCTCAAAAAAAGGATTGAGGAGCAAGAGCGCGCGTTGGACAACAATGAAAAGCTTAGGGACGAGATTGAGAAGTATGCTGAAAAATTAGGTGATTTGGAAATGTCTGACCGCCTAGAGCAACTTTCACAACAACAGCAAAATGCGCAAAAAAGCATGGCTCAAGTCTTAGAGCTCACTAAAAGGTATTATGTTTCACAAAAGGCCGCGCAAATTGGAAAATCCTTGGAACAGCTTGCAGAGCAACAAGAGGAGTTGTCAGAGGCCGGGGTTTCCGAGCAGTCGGCTAAGTCACAAGATGACCTTAACAGATCTTTCGAGGATCTAGAGCGAGAAATGGATGCGCTTGAGAAGGAAAACAAAGCCTTGAAAAAGCCGTTCGATATGAAGCGCGACCGAGCCACCGAAGATAGTGTCGAAAAGAATCAGCAATCAGCACTCGACCAATTGATGCAAGAGCGGAGCGCCAAAACGCCTCAGTCAAAGGCAGCGGCAGGAATGAGGAAGTTGTCTCAAACGATGAATCAGCTACCAATGGGGGGTGGAGGCCAACAAATTTCTGAGGACACGACCATGCTCAGACAAATCTTGGACAACTTGCTCAGGTTCTCTTTCAATCAGGAATCTCTGATGACAAAATTTGAGCTTCCGGAGGACTTATCCTCTGACTTTGCCAATTTATTGCAGAGCCAACAAGACCTTAAGAGTAATTTTAAGCATGTAGATGACAGTTTGTTTGTGCTGTCTCTGCGCCAGCCTATGTTGTCGGAGAGAATTAACACTGAAGTAGCAAACATTTATTATTTTATTGATAAGGCTTTGGAGCAATTCGCAGACAGTCAGATTAGCGAAGGTACCGCCTCTCAGCAATTTGTTATGAATGCTACAAACATTCTGGCCGATCAATTGAGCGATATGCTGGACAATCTCAACATGCAACTTTCTCCTAATTCTGGCCAAGGTGATGGCGACATGCAATTGCCGGATATTATTATGAGTCAAGAACAACTGGCTGAAAGAATGAGTGGTGAGAAGGAGTCCCAGACCGAGGATGGGCAAAAACCAGCCAATGGTGAAAATAATGGGAAAAGCTCACAAGGATCCGAAGGTCGCGAAGGTCAAGGGGGGCTTGACACCTATGAGATTTACAGGGAACAGCAACGCCTAAGAGAAGCTTTGGAAGAACTAATGGACGCGAATGGTTCAGGCGGCCAAGGGCAAAAATTACTAAATGACATGGAGCTCTTAGAGCGAGACATATTAGAAAACAGCCAGTCTGAAGGCCTTAAAATGAGGATGCAAAATTTGGTTTATGAGTTGCTAAAATTCGAAAGTGCAGCACAAGTTCAGGGGCAAGATGATCAAAGGGAGTCCACAACAGGAACAGGCATTTATAATGCTGATAATCAGACATTTAAATTAACAAAGGGGGCTAATACAACTATTGAGCGCTTGAATAGAGACAGGCTGCCGCTCCGGCCAAGAATGACAACTAAAGTTAACCAGTATTTTATTATTGACAATGATTGAATTTGAGTATCAAGTTGGGGAGCCGACACCGAATGCGGAATTATCCAAGGAGTGGTTAAGAAATGTGGCGTTAAGCGAAAGTGCTGAGATTGTTAGCTTGGTCTACGTGTTTTGCAGCGACGCACACCTCTTGGAGTTAAATCAGCAGTTTTTGAAACACGACACCTATACTGACGTAATTTGTTTTGACGATTCTCAGGGCAAATCGATTCAGGCTGAGGTCTATATTTCGGTAGACCGGGTTGAGGAGAATGCGGCTGTTTACAAAGTCTCCTTGACAGATGAACTGCACAGGGTGATGGCACACGCCCTGCTTCACTGTTTAGGCTATAAAGACAAAAGTACCAATGACGCGATGGTCATGAGACACAAGGAGGACAAAGCATTAGAACTTCGGCCAGCTGAATTGATAAACTAATGTATCTTTGCGGCAAATTTATATGTTCCACGTGGAACAATTATGGGACTGTTTAAAGAAACATATGATGTTATAGTTGTAGGGGGTGGCCACGCTGGCAGTGAGGCAGCAGCAGCTGCTGCCAACATGGGCTGCAACACGCTACTCATTACAATGAATTTGCAGAATATTGCTCAAATGTCCTGCAACCCGGCTATGGGGGGTATCGCCAAGGGGCAGATCGTCAGAGAAATTGACGCGCTTGGAGGATTGAGCGGCATTGTCAGTGACTTGTCGGCCATTCAATTTAAAATGCTCAACAAGTCTAAGGGTCCTGCTATGTGGAGTCCTAGGGTTCAAAGTGATCGAATGCGCTTTGCTGAAGCTTGGCGGAGCGAGTTGGAATTGTTGCCCACCTTAGATTTTTATCAAGATATGGTGACTGGTTTGCTGATTGAAAACGATAAACTTGTCGGGGTCAGGACGTCCCTAGGCGTTGAAATGAGATCCAAAACGGTTGTGCTTACAAGCGGGACCTTCTTAAATGGCTTAATCCACATTGGTGAAAAACAGTTTGGAGGGGGTAGGGCTGGTGAGCGCGCCTCTACAGGCATTACCGAGCAGCTTGAATCGCTAGGTTTTGATTCTGGCAGGATGAAAACTGGAACACCGCCTCGTGTAGATGGAAGGAGTTTAGATTTTTCAAAAATGCAAGAACAACCAGGTGACACTAAACCTTCTAAATTTTCTTACAGCGACAAAACTAAGCCATTGACAAAGCAGCGGTCGTGTCATGTCACTTACACCTCTAGAGAAGTTCACGAACTTTTGAGGGAAGGATTTGACCAATCACCTATGTTTAATGGCCGCATCAAGAGCGTCGGGCCGCGATACTGCCCCTCTATCGAGGACAAAATTAACAGGTTTGCTGACAAGGATCGCCATCAAATATTTGTCGAACCAGAAGGCTGGAGCACTGTTGAGGTGTATGTCAACGGCTTTTCAACCTCGCTCCCTGAGGATGTCCAATTTAATGCTTTAAAAAAGGTTGAGGGCTTTGAAAATGTCAGGTTTTTTAGGCCGGGTTATGCCATCGAATACGACTATTTCCCCCCAACCCAACTCAAGCATACGCTCGAAACTAAACTTATTCAGGGCTTGTATTTTGCAGGACAAATTAATGGAACAACCGGCTATGAGGAGGCGGCAGCACAAGGCTTAATGGCGGGCGTCAATGCTGCGCGATCTGTCAAGCAAGAAGCGCCATTTATTCTCAATCGGGACGAGGCCTATATCGGCGTACTTATAGACGACTTGACAACCAAAGGCACCGAAGAGCCCTACCGTATGTTTACCTCACGTGCGGAATACCGCACATTGCTGAGGCAGGATAACGCAGATTTTCGACTGACCCCAAAGGGTTACGCAATAGGCTTAGCTAAGGAAGATCGCCTTAGAAAAATGGAGAATAAGGAAAAGGCGACTGATAGTTTTGTGTCATTTTTTCAAAAAACTAGTGTTTCTCCATCAGATATCAATCCAATTCTCGAATCCAAGTCATCCGCTTTGGTAAAGCAATCCGACAAGTTAGTTCGGGTTTTGACGCGACCAAACATCGCGCTCGAGGATTTGGTGGGCCTGGAATCTGTAAAAAACTATTTAGCCGCTGCGCAGCCGGACGATGAGGTTAAGGAACAGGTTACGGTGCAGCTGAAATATGCGGGCTATATTGCAAAGGAGAAAAATAATGCGGACAAATTTAATCGTTTGGAAGGCATCAAAATCCCAGACAACTTCGATTTCTCCAAAATATCTTCTATGAGTTTTGAAGCACGGGAAAAACTCAAAGCCATACAGCCCAGGACTGTCTCTCAGGCCTCACGGGTCAGTGGCGTTTCGCCAAATGACATTTCTGTCCTGTTGGTATATATGGGTCGTTAATATGTTCCACGTGGAACATTTTGTCCAAGTAAATGAAGATACAAGATCATATCGTTTCGAATAAATGGTTCAGTTTGGAATTAGATCCAATTCATGGCTACTGGATGACCCGCCCACAACCATCCCAAGCAGAGCTCCCTACTTTTTATCCCGACACAGATTATTTGTCTCATCTTGTTGCGCCAAGGAATTTTTTGGAGCGGTGTTATCAGTTTTTTAGGATATTCGCAATATTATATAAAAAAAATATAGTTAAAAGTCTGAAAATCAACAACAAAAGACTATTAGATGTGGGCTGTGGCACAGGAGTTTTTCTAAAATCTATGAAAAATTCGGGATGGCAGGTTTTGGGTGTTGAGCCCAATAAGCAAGCGCGTTTTGTGGCAAATGACCTTACTGAGAATGCGGTATTTGACAACGACCAACTCCTTGCTTGGAAAAATTCGAGTTTTGACGTCATTACGTTATGGCATGTTTTAGAGCATTTGCCAGATTTGGACATGGCAATATCAAATCTAAATAGATTGTTGGATGATTCTGGCAAACTTGTTGTTGCCTTGCCAAATCATTTAAGCTTCGATGCGAACTATTATTCTGAGGGTTGGGCGGCCTATGATGTCCCAAGGCACCTGTGGCATTTCTCTAAAGACAGTTTGAGTAGTTTAATGAGGACGTACGGATTTCAATTGATCGCCACCAAACCTCTCTTGCTCGACGCCTACTATATTGCCTTGATGTCGGAAAGTTATAGGTCCTCCAATTTAAGATGGCTCAGGGCGATTTGGTTAGGGACGCTGTCTAATTTGAGCGCCATATTTACGGGCGAATTTTCGTCAATCATTTATATCTTTAAAAGGGCCGATAGATAAATTTAATCTTGGAAGTCTACTTATTTAGGCGGCTTTATTACTTTTGCTCTAATCATACAATTCAAAACTATCATGAAAAATACTTTTTACCTCATAGCTTTAACCCTTACCTTATTTTCAACCTCTTGTCAAAAATCGCAAAAGATTGCCTTTGTGGATAACGTTAAGGTGATCAATGAGTATCAGGAAAAGAAAGATATGGAAGCGGCTTTACAACTTAAAATTGACGCGTTTCAGCAAAGTACCGACAGCTTACGTCAGGCCTTTCAGGAGGAAATTGGGGCTGCTGAGGTGCGCGCTGCGAGAATGAGTCAATCTCAAATTCAGCAATTATCTCAAGAATTGCAACAAAAGGAACAGTTCCTTAGTCAGCAAATCCAAGCGCAACAACAGGCTTTAGCCAATGAGAGCCAAGCAAACAATGACACCCTTATCGAGCGTATAAAAACCTTTATCAAAGATTTTGCCGTCACCAATAACTTTACATTTATTTTGGGCTCTAACGACGCAGGAAGCGTTTTGTATGGCGCAGAACCCAACGACCTTACGGAAACCATTTTAGAAGCCCTTAACGCCGCATATGAAGCCAAGCAGTAAGCTATTGTTTGTTTAGTATTCAAATTCCTAGCAAGTTAATGCTAGGAATTTTTTTTAGATCTACGCGATTGTTGAGTGTTATTCTAAGTAGGGTTGAATTAGCCCGCCGTCTTGTGGATGAAGCGTGTAAGGTCAAGAGAGAGGTCGGTCCATACTAGTTTAGGGTTTCCATTGCGGGAGATATGCAGATATGCTTCTTCTAAGGCCGCCCGAATTTGTAAGATATTACCCTCGTGTATGTAACCCGCAAATTTCTCAAAATTAAATTGTTCTACTGATAGCGGGTCAAAGACCAGTGCTGTCATTCCGTAATTATATAACAAAGCTTGTCGGAAAACATGCAAACAGTGCTGGATGAAGCGTTTTTGTGTTTCGCGCCCAGACTTTGAAACCTCTAAACTCCAAAGCATCAAATCGTTTACCGCACTTTTCTTTTGCTTAACCATAAATGCCGACCTCACCCATTGCACAAACCAGGAGTCAAACAGCTGTTCTTCACTATCGCTGTAGACCAAATCGGCGGCCTTATTAAAATTGCCATGTGCTTGGACAGCAATTCTCTCTGCCACGCGTTGTTCAATTTCAAATTGGTCAATCAAAGCACTGACGATATCCTTTTGAGTGAGTGGCGGCACCTGAACATATTGACAGCGGGAACGGATAGTTTCCAGTATTTGTCCGTCATCTTCGGCAACAAGCAAGAACACCGTTTCTGGTGGTGGCTCTTCAATGAGTTTCAGTAGCTTATTGGAAGCCGCTGCATTCATTTTCTCAGCCATCCAAACTACCACCACCTTGTAACCTCCTTCGTAGGACTTTAAGCCTAAAGACTTAATGATATCCTGAGCTTCGTCAACCCCAATCTGTCCTTGCTTGTTTTCAATATTGATTTGTTGGTACCAATCGAACAAATTCCCATAGGGCTGTGCCTTCATAAAGCTGCGCCAGTCGTCCAGAAACAAGCGTGAAACGGGATGTTTCTTTACCTTGTCGTTGATCGCTACCGGATAAACAAAATGAATGTCTGGATGTGCCATGGGGTCGACCACAGATTCAGAAGAGGATTTAGATGAACTCGCAATAAGCGACTGGGCATAGGCAATTGCCAAAGGCAAGGCGCCACTTCCTTCGTTTCCAACAAAGAGTTGAGCATGAGGGACGCGGTTTTCAGCGACATCTTGTTGAAGTTGTTTGCGAAGTTTGTCGTGACCAAAAAGATTTTCAAAGCTCATGCGACAAAGATAAACCAATTGTTTCAGGCTTGTTTTAACCGAAGCTTTATATTTGTTTTTCTAAAAAAAAACAGAAGAGCCATGACTACCTTAAACGACATTCACTTTAAAGATAAGTGTGCGCTTATTCGCGTAGACTTCAATGTACCACTAGACGGTCAAATGAACGTCTCGGACGCTACGCGAATCGACGCTGCTCTGCCAACTATTCTCAAAGTATTGAAGGACGGTGGGCGATGTGTGCTCATGTCTCACCTAGGTCGTCCAAAAGGAGTTGACGCCAGTTGCTCTCTTGAACACATTATACCTGCCCTTGGGGAAGCCCTAGGTTTCGCACCTAAGTTTTGTTCCAGTACAGTGGGGCCGGACGCTCAGAAAGCGGTTGAGCTACTGAACAATGGCGAGGTTTTATTGCTAGAAAACTTGAGATTTCACGACGAAGAGACCAAAGGAACCGAAAGTTTTGCAAAACAACTATCACTTTTGGGCGATATCTATGTAAATGATGCTTTCGGGACGGCGCATCGAGAACACGCTTCTACAGCAGTTGTTGCTAAGTTTTTCCCAGATGCCAAGTGTTTTGGCTTGTTGTTGGCAAAGGAAATTGACAGTATTGCTCAGGTTATGGAGCATGGTAAAAAACCAGTTACTGCCATTTTGGGTGGGGCGAAAGTCTCCTCCAAAATCACTATTATTGACAACATTCTTGGCCCCATCGATCATTTGATTATTGGGGGCGGGATGGCTTATACTTTTATCAAAGCCCAAGGTGGATCAATCGGTGATTCCTTAGTCGAAACAGACAAACTTGACTTGGCTTTGTCTATTTTGAAGCGCGCGAAAGAATACAATGTGATGGTGCACTTGCCCGTGGACACCTTGGTGGCGGATGCTTTTTCAGAAAACGCCCAAACTGCCATTTTCCCCATTGGAGAAATACCTGAGGGCTGGATGGGACTCGACATTGGTCCCAAAACAAGAGACTATTTTGCAAAAATTGTAGCCGATTCAAAGACCATTCTATGGAATGGCCCAGTAGGTGTATTCGAAATGCCAACCTTTGCCGAAGGAACCAAATCTTTAGGTAAAGCGATTGCTTCGGCTACTGAGTCGGGAGCTTTTTCTTTGGTCGGCGGAGGAGATTCGGTCGCAGCTGTCAAGCAATTTAATTTGACCGGTCAAATGAGTTATGTGAGTACGGGTGGAGGAGCCATGTTAGAGAGTCTTGAAGGAAAAGTTTTGCCAGGTGTTGCAGCTGTCCTAGACTAGTTGATTTTGGCCCATGGCACAGATGTTGTAATAGGTAAACAAATAAGATTTATGAAATATCAAGTATTACTTTGTACCATTGTTTGCACGATTTTTTCTTGTGGCAACGATTCAGGAAAGACAGGGAGTATCAAACCGCTTTCTTCGGGCAAGCTCAACAATATTACCATTGTGGCAGAAATAGATTTATGGGAGGGGGAATCGGGAGCGATTGTTCGAAACACCCTTGGCGAAACGCTTTATGGTTTACCACAAGACGAGCCCATGTTTGATTTATACTATATGCCTGTTGATGTGTTTTCTGGGTTTGCCCGTAAAAACAGAACAGTATTGCAACTGAAGCGATCTGAAAATTCGGAAGTAAATATACTGACCAACATTTTTGCTCAGCCACAAACCCTTATTGAGGTCAAAGGTCCGGATGATGAGGCCATAGCAAGGCAATTGAGCCTCAATAGTGCAGCCATTATGACAGCACTTCAGGACACAGAGGTCGCCGAAAAACAAAGGAGGATTGGCAAGTCATTGAATAAAGATAAAAGTATTAACAAGCTCTTTGGCCTGACTCTCAATTTCCCTTCAGCATACAGAATGGCGAAAGCAGAAGAGGGTTTCCTTTGGGCGCGTCGAGATATTGAATCGGGGAGCGTTAATTTTATGATTTATGAGTTGAATGAAAACCAATTGGATACTGAAACATCCTTATTGGAACAAATTTTGTCTGTTCGAGATTCCGTTGGGGAACGTCATATTCCTGGTCCTGTAGAGGGGTCTTTTATGATTACTGAAAAAAGTTATCAGCCACGCATGACGAGGACTGAAATAAAGGGTCTTCAAACATATGAAACAAGAAGCACGTGGGAATTGGCCAATGCATTTATGGCGGGACCTTTTGTAAACTATACTATTCACGATCCCGAAAATAGCCGCTGGATTATTGCAGAAGGCTTTGTATTGGCGCCGTCGAAAGATAAAAGAGACTATATGCTAGAATTGGAAGCCATATTGAAATCTCTAGAGATTCAAAACTAGTTACTTCTCGTCCTCGCTTTTAGGGTCTTCTTTACTAGCGTTTTTAAATTCTTTGATACCGCTGCCCAAACCTTTCATTAGTTCAGGAATTTTTTTACCTCCAAAAAGTAAAACTATGGCGATTACCACAATGACCACTTGCCATGGCCCTGCTAATAACATTATGTTCAAATCTAAAATCATGGCGAAACTATTTCCAGCAAAGTTAGCAAATTTGAAGTCACAAAATCACATATCCGATTAACTTTAATTTCCATCTGAAGCAGATGAAAGGTGTAATTTCATTAATTTTGACTCATGGCAAAGAATAAAAGAAGAGGCTGGAGATTACCAAAAAAATGGCTGAATAACTATTTACTTCAGATTGTCAACGCTGATACTTTCGAAGAACAGTTTAAGCTGAGGTTAACGCGCCTGAATGTCTTTGTATGGATTTCTCTTTCTGCCATTATTTTGGTTGGTTTAACATCGACGCTCATCGCGTTTACACCCATACGAGAGTACATTCCGAGCTACTCGTCTCAGGAGCTTGAGCGCAAAGCATCAGAGTTGTATTTTAAGGCGGACTCCCTACAACAGTTGGTCAGCTATCAAACAGAATACATTGCTAATATACAAAAGGTTCTCATCGGGGATTTAGAGTTTGAACAAGCAGATCCCGAAAGTCTTCCAATAGAAATTACGGAGATAGACCCAGAGGATTTGGCGCCCTCTCAAGCCGACTCTTTGTTGAGAGAAACCGTTAGAAAAGAGGACAAATACAATTTGTTTCTTACGGCTACGGCCACCTCCGGATCTAATTTTGTGTTGTTTCCTCCCGCTCAAGGACCTATTAGTGATGACTTTGACTTGAATAAAAAACACTTTGCGGTGGACATTAATATTCCCATTAACACGCCAGTCAAAGCTGCGGCAGATGGTCGTGTTATTTTGACAGAATGGTCTGTGGAAACGGGCTATGTCATTCTAATAGAACACAGCAATAATTTGTTGAGTATTTATAAGCACAACAGAAAGCTGACCAAATCTCAAGGCGATATTGTCAAGGCTGGGGAAGTAGTGGCTATCTCGGGCAATACGGGAACCTTAACTACAGGCCCTCATTTGCACTTTGAGCTCTGGAACAATGGCTTTCCCGTTGACCCAAAAACTTTTATAGATTTTGAATAACTACACTGATGTCAATTAAATCGTTTCTGGCCAAAAGGATGGCCCAACGCACTAAAAAGCGCATAGAATCTTGGTCTGAAAAACCAATTGAGACCCAACAAAAAGTGTTCGAACGGCTCATTGAAGTTGCCAAAAAAACCAAATTTGGAATGGACCATAATTTTGGAGAAATGACGAACATCAAGGATTTTCAAAGTCGCGTTCCAGTGCGAGACTACGAAGCCATGAAAGGCTATGTCGATCTTGCCGTTGCAGGCCATTCAGATATTTTGTGGCCTGGCAGGCCACTCTATTTTGCCAAAACATCGGGAACCACATCAGGCGCAAAATATATTCCCATTACAAAGCAAAGTATGCCAGAGCATATCAATGCTGCCAAAAGTGCATTGCTCATGTATATTGCGCACACTGGTCAAAGCGATTTTGTAGATGGAAAAATGATTTTTTTACAAGGCAGCCCAGCGCTGAAGGAGGTCAACGGTATTAAACAAGGCCGGCTGTCTGGAATTGTAGCTCATTATGTGCCAAAATATTTGCAAAAAAACAGACTTCCAAGCTGGGAGACCAATTGTATTGAGGACTGGGAGACAAAAGTCAACCAAATAGTTGAGGAGACCATCAACCAGGACATGCGTGTTATTAGCGGGATTCCTTCTTGGGTTCAAATGTATTTTGAAAAGTTGGCGCATAAAAGCGGAAAAAAAATCGGTGATCTGTTTCCAAACTTTAAGCTCTTTGTTTTTGGGGGAGTCAATTACGCGCCATACCAATCGAAATTTGAACAATTGATTGGCCGTAAAACGCCAAGCATTGAACTGTTTCCTGCCAGTGAAGGTTTTTTCGCTTTCCAAGACCGCCAAGATCGCCAAGGCCTGCTTCTACTATTGGATTCTGGTATTTTTTATGAATTTATCGAGGCGTCTACTTTCTTCGACTCAGACTACAAACGACTTACCTTAGAAGAAGTTCAGATGAACGTGAATTATGTTATGATAATATCAACGACTGCAGGACTTTGGGCCTACAACCTAGGCGATACGGTGATGTTTACCTCCTTGCTCCCTTTTAGAGTTAAAGTTACGGGCCGTATCAAACATTTTATTTCAGCTTTTGGAGAGCATGTTATTGGCCAAGAAGTGGAACGAGCTATGCAAGCTGCTTTAGCCCAATCCGATGCGGTAGTAAACGAATTTTCTGTTGCACCACAGGTCAATCCCGGCGAAGGGCTTCCTTATCACCAATGGTTTATTGACTTTGATTCTGAACCTTCGGACATGCAGGCGTTTCGTCACTTGATTGACCAAGAACTTCAATTGCAGAACAGTTATTATAGAGACCTCATTGCCGGAAAAGTTTTGCAGCCCTTGCAGATTACAGCTGTAGCAAAGGGTTCTTTTGACCGATACATGGCTTCAAAGGGGAAGTTGGGCGGCCAAAATAAATTGCCTAGGTTAGCCAATAATAGAGATATTGCAACGTTTTTAGAAACGCAAGACCCAGTCTTGATGTGATGAACTTAGGGATTTCACGTATTTTTGAACAACTAACAAATGGGGTTTCAGACCCCTTTAAGCATTTTACGAATGGATAATTCAAAAAACAACCACCACCAAGAGGTCGACTTAGGCCAATTATTTAATGCCATTGGAGCGGGGTTTAAAAGTGTGCTCAGATTTTTTAAAAATGGCTTTTTAGATCTGGCTAACTTGGCGTTAGAGGGAATTATTTTTGTTAGAGAGCGCATTCTGATATTTGGAATTGTTACAATATTAGGGGCATCAGCTGGCGCTTATTTGGATTATTTAGACGGACCAAGGTATGCCTCAAAAATGATCTTAGCCACCAATTTTAACAGTGGTCAGCTGTTGTATAATGAGGTGGCCTACTTGGGCGCATTATTGAAACAACAAGACAGCGTGCAACTCTTTAATCGATTTAACATCAATCCCTCAGAGGTGGGATTAATTGCGATGATCGATGTTGAACCAATTATCGACCACTCAGAAGAGTTGTTGGCGTTCGATACATACCGTTTAAAAATGGACACTACCATGGTGTCAAAGGCAATTACTTTTGAAGAGTTCAAAGAGAACTTTCAAGATCATCAATATCGCAGGCATATCGTTGAGGCAACAGTCTATGACAAAAGCCTATTTAAAAAAATTGAACAGGGCCTGTTGAATACCCTTTATGCTAACAAGATGCTTAAGCTGGAGAACAAGATTGCTCAGGAAAATTTGATTCTTGTGGACAACACTCTCAATACTTCTCTTGTTCGTGTCGATTCGCTTCTTCTGGCGGAACAGAAGTCTATTGAGCAAATTTCGAAGAGTGATGGTCAGCTTGGAACATCAATTAAAATGACTGAAACCACGCGCAACGCTAGAGAGGTCCAATTGGTAGAAATGAAAAACCAGTTGGCAGTTGAATTACAATTAAATAACGAGAAAATTTTAGTGACCGAAAATATTGCCGATGTGATTACATCATTTGACGAAATGGCCTATAAGGAAACTTCATTTACCAAAAAAGGCTCAGTAAAATTGGGTGCTTTAGCCTTTTTAGGACTGAGTTTATTCTATGCCCTAGTGTGGTTTGACCGATTTTTGAGAAAGAAAATAGAACAAAAAACAAGCAAGACCTAAACAATCTTATATATGAGGTCAATTGCTATCACAGGCGCCAATGGTCAACTCGGACAGTCTTTTCGCGCCAGTATGGCTCTTTTTCCAGAGCTAAATGTAAAGTTTTTTGACAAAAACGACTTGGATATTACCAATCCTGAATCTATTCGCGAGGCACTCCGTTTAGAGCATATTGACTATCTAATAAATTGCGCCGCATATACCAATGTTGTTCAAGCTGAAAATGATTCAGATGCTGCTCATTTGTTGAATGGTATAGCGGTAGGGAATTTAGCCGAAGCCGCTCAAAGGCATCGCACACATTTGATTCAAATATCTACCGACTATGTGTTTGATGGCCTCAAGTCAGGTCCATATTTTCCGTCAGACCCCACAAATCCTATCAACGAATATGGAAAATCTAAGCTTTTAGGGGAGCAGTTGGCTGCTGAACGTTGTGAACGGCACTCAATCATCCGCACATCTTGGGTGTATTCTGAATTTGGGTCCAACTTTTTCACCAAAATCAAAGCTAGGGCAGACCAAGGCGAAACCTTGTGGATAACAGAGGACTACATAGGCTGTCCAACCTATGCCCCCGATTTGGCCACATATATTTTGACGGGAATCTCTAAGGACAAATTGTCTTTAGGCGTTTCTCATTTCGCAGGAAAAGAAGTGATGACATGGTATCAATTAGCGAAAAAACTACTGCCCAAGGCCGATATAAGGGTAGCCTCACGCCAATTAGAGCCTGCGGGGATACAAAGACCAAAAAATAGTGTTTTGGCAAGTTAAATAAATATAGAAAAGGCAGGATTGAGAATGAATATTAGCTTGCAAAAAGTTGTCGTGTTTTGTTTGATGCTCTGTATCATTAGCACTCAGGGCATGTTGAATTTTTTTGTGCTGAATTGGCTAGGTGACGGAGGCCTTAAATCCCTTGTCCCACCAATATCAATGGCCTTACTTTTTACGTTTGTCATACTCAATAAAAACAGAAGTTTTGTGTTGAAGGGCTTCGACCTATTTCTCATACTTTACATTTTAATATTATTAGTCGTTGCCGCTTTTTCAGGCCTACAAGCGTCGTCAGTTTTTTATGCTTTTAGAGAATTGTTATTGTTGTTTGTGTTAATTCTTTTGGCAGAAAATATTGAAATTTCTAAAGCGGATGCAAGCGCCATAAATCGACTATTATTTATATTGGTTGTATTGAATTTGGCGGCTGTTTGTTACACTTATTTTGTGGGGCCAGAGGGATACATGAAAACACTGACCGGGCGCTATTTTTGGCCAAAGGATCCAAAATACTTTTTTACCATTTCCACCTTTTATGATTTCTGGAGGTCGCCAGGATTGGTAGGTCAATTTGCAGATCTGGGCCTTTTTGCGGTTCTGTCCTGTTTTATTTTTTTAAGACACCAAGCCTCCAAGCTTTATATAGGCGCGGCGCTTGTTCTAGTCCTTTTGGCCTTGTCCCGAACAGCCTATGTCCCCTTGCTCATTTACTTGTTGTATTATTTCCTTACCGGACAAAAGATTCTGAAGCTTTTGATAAAGTATTATTATGTCCTATTTATATTGATGATTCCTATTGTTTGGATGTTATTTCGGAAACAGGTTTTTTCTACAGAATCATTAATGATGCGTTTTGAATTTTGGGATAATATAATTTCTGCGTCCGATTACAGTTGGTTCTATGGTGGACGAATAGGAACCATTGGACAAGCCTCAGAACTGGGGTGGTTTGCCCAAGTATTGGACAGCTACTGGATCTATTTGTTTTTAAGCACTGGCTTGATTGGCATTGTCTTAGTATTGAATTTCTTTTTTGAAAGAGTTCTGTCATACCGGTTGTTATCTGTAATAGCCTTAGGGTTTTTAGTGTCAGGATTGTTTACAACCCTCACTCAGAGTTATAGCTTTCTGCTGCTATTCCCGTTTCTTTTTCTAAAAATAAAGCCCGAGTCAAATGAGCTTACGTAAAAGATTCAAAACGGTATTGTGCAGTGTACGGCTTGAAGAAGTAACTATCTTATTGGCGGCATGTTTCCCGATTCTACCATTCTACGCCAGAAGCGCATCCCTCGCTTTCCTGTTGATTTTAGCCTTTTTTAATGTAAAAAAAAGCTGCAGAACATCAGCCGAATATATCCAGTTCATGGCAATGTTCGGTCTGGCTTACCTGGCTTTAGCCCTTTCTTTATTTGTTAGTACAGACCTGAATACAGGATTCAACGAGTTGGGTCAGCTAGCCCCTTTACTGATTGTGCCCCTATCCTTTTTGTTTTTGAAAGACTATCTCTCCGCCCAGGTCGTAAATCGCTTTGTGTGGGTGTTTGTGTTGTCCACGTTTCTACTGGCTACCTATCAAGTAATCCATATCGGATTGAATTGGAACGGTATTTTTGGACCGATAACCGAGTCAGAAATCGTATCCTTTAATTTGGACTTATTGCCAGCTGTGCCAGAATATCTCACCGATAGGGTCATGAGTCAAAGGCTGAGAACATTTACCATTGACTTGACAGGGACGCATCCCACGTATCAAGCCTTGTGGCTGGCGGCATCCGTTTATTTCCTATTCAAACGCTTTTTTATAAAGCCTGCAAAAAATTGGTATTGCCTGATAGTTGTTATTCTTGCTTTCGGCTGGGTTTATTTTATTGGCTCTCGAATGGGTCAAATAGCGATGATCCTGGTTCTCTTAGGGACGACATACACTCAAATAAAATCCTTTAAAATAAAGGCAGTTGCCTGGGGCTGTTTTGCTGTCGCGCTTTGGTTGGCGTATAATCACCCGAGATTTCAAGAAATTGCAGAAGGATTGAACCCTAGCATATCTGCTGAGCACATCGCTCATTACAACTCCTCAAACGTTCGTTTAGCTGTTTGGAGGTGTTCCATTGAAACAATCAAAGACAATCCATGGTTTGGGACAGGCGTTGGCGATATTCAGCCCAAATTAAATGCTTGTTATAAAAGCAATTTTGGCGCTCTCGTTTTCACTTGGTCGCAGTATAATACACACAATCAATTTCTCCACTTTTGGGCCGCAACAGGGATTTTTGGCCTTATTCTGTTTGTATTCCAATTGGGGGGTTTAATGAAAGGACTGAAAAAATCACACTATTTTGATGGTTGGGCAATATTCGCATTGGCCGTATTATTTATGTTGACGGAGAATATCTTGGTTCGTTCGGATGGCATTCATTTTTTCTCCACTTTTATGGCTTTATATGTTTATGCAAAACGATAAAATATATCTTAACGCCAGATTTTTGATGCAACGACTCACCGGTGTGCAGCGATTTGCTATTGAAATAACTAAAGAACTAAAAAAGACCTATGGAGAAAAGCTTGTAGTTATCGCTCCTAAGGGTATTTTACACAAACAGATTGGAAACCAGTTGGAAGTCGTTACAGTAGGTCAATTTTCAGGATACTTTTGGGAACAGGTTGAATTACCTATGTATCTTAAAAATAATGGGCGCCCTTTGTTAGTCAATCTATGCAATATGGCGCCTGTTTGTTACTCTAATAAGATCGTTACCGTACACGATTTGGCATTTAGCGATATGTCCCAAAATTTCAATTGGAAATTCAGAATGACATACCAATATCTGATGCCAAAACTCCTGCGTTCAACAAAAAAACTTATAACGGTGAGTAATTTTTCCAAAAGCCGGCTCAAATATCATTATCCCTTTCTGAAAGAAGAGGATATGGCGATTGTGCCAAACGGCGTCGAAAGACCAGACAATAGCCGCTATATCTCGGAGACAGAATCTCCTTTTATACTGTCAGTTGCTTCGTCAAGTATGCGAAAAAATTTAGGTAAACTCATCGAGGCCTTTCAAATATTTAACAACACTCAAGGCGGCAAATACAAGTTGCATTTGGTTGGCGATAAAAATCGCGTGTTCGAAAAACAGAAGGCGCTTCTCTTGGGTCCCGATATTATTGCGCTCGGTAGACTGAGCGATGAAGAACTGCACCAAAATTATGAACAAGCGGCTGCATGTCTTAATTTATCTCTGTATGAAGGTTTCGGGCTGCCAATTCTCGAGGCATTGTCGCATAGTACTCCCGTGGTTTGTTCAGATATTGAAGTTCATAGGGAAATATTCAAAAATGCGGTCATTTTTACTGACCCACAAGATGCTCAGGCTGTTGCAGAAAGTCTTGTTGCTGCCGTTTCGAATCAAGGGACTGACCGTCGTTCGGCTGTTGAGGACTTGCTTGAAAAATATACCTGGAAAAATTCTGCAAGAAAATTGACAGAGGCGATTGAACAAGTGCAAAATCAAAGCTCTAAATGAAAATAGCCTTAATTCACGATTGGTATTATGTCAACGGAGGCGCTGAAAAGGTCGTTCGGGCGATCAACGAAATTTGGCCTAATATAGCCCACTATGCCTTGATTGATTTTCTCTCTGACAAGGATAGAAACGATATTCTTAAAGGGCAAAAAGTAACCACAAGCTTTATCCAATACTTGCCTACCGCGAGACAAAACCACAGAAAATTTTTACAATTGTTCCCTTTCGCCATCGAAAGCTTTGATCTTTCAGCATACGATATCATTATCAGTTCTTCAGCCTCGGTTGCCAAGGGCATAAAGGTGACCAATGAACAACTCCATATTTGCTATTGCCATTCTCCTATGCGCTATGCTTATGACCTCTATGACCAATATATTGCAGATTACAAAAAGGGAGGTCTTAAAAGGGCTTATGTCAATTATGTTCTGGATAAGCTGCGCCGATGGGATCAAGAATCTAACCACAGAGTGACGCACTTTGTTGCCAATTCGAATCATGTTGCCGAACGAATTTCTAGACTTTATAACCGTTCCGCAGAGGTTATTTATCCACCTGTGGATACCAGGTTTTATGAATTGGGAAGCGCTCAGGGAGATTATTTTTTTACGGCCTCAAGAATGGTCTCTTACAAGAAAATGAATCTGATTATTGAGGCCTTTAACAAGCGACCAGACTTAAAGCTAATTGTTGCAGGAGATGGTCCTGAAGAGAGGAAGCTCAAAGCAATGGCCTCTAAAAACATTATATTCGAGGGGTTTGTCGATGCAGCACGACTCCGAGAACTGATGCGGGGGGCCAAGGCTTTTGTTTATGCCGCGGAAGAAGATTTTGGCATTGTTCCTGTTGAAGCCATGTCATGTGGTATTCCTGTAATTGCCTTACGCAAAGGAGGCCTAAAAGAGACCATTAAAGACAAAGTCTCAGGGATATTTTTCGAAACACAATCATCAGAATCTTTAAGCCAGGCGATCCATAAGTTCGAGACTCTAACTTTCGATTCTGAACAAGTTAGAGCACACGCGCTTCCATTTGGCACAACCTTCTTCAAATCTCAATTTGAGAAATTGGTAGTTGAAAAATGGCAAAACTTCAAATCTCAATAATTGGAGAGTCAAACCGCGGAACTTCCTTATTTTTGTCTTAATTAAATAGTCATCCCTATGAAACTTACTGTTGTCGGAACAGGTTATGTTGGATTAGTTACTGGTACCTGCATGGCCGAAACGGGCGTTGAGGTCCTTTGCGTTGATAATAACGTGGAAAAAGTCAAGATGATGGAGGCAGGCAGGCTGCCTATTTATGAACCTCATCTAGACCAACTCTTTCAAAGAAACATTTCTTCAGGAAGACTAAAATTTACTACAGATCTTAAAGAAGGCCTAGATCATGCTGACATCATCATGCTGGCATTGCCAACTCCAGATGGAGGAAATGGTTTTGCGGATCTTACATATGTTTTGCAGGTCAGTGAAGCCATCGGAAAGCAAATGAGCTCTTACAAGGTCATCGTTAATAAAAGCACTGTGCCAGTCGGGACAGCAGCCAAGGTTGAAGAAGTATTGAACAGACATACCGATTTGCCTTTTCACGTGGTCTCCAACCCGGAATTTCTCAGAGAAGGTTTTGCTGTTGACGATTTCCTCAAACCAGAGCGAATTATAATCGGTTCAAGATCGGACCGCGCTGTCGATATGATGAAGCAACTGTATCGGCCTTTTGTGAGATCAGGCAATCCTATTTTAGTGATGGATGAAAAATCCTCTGAACTCACCAAATATGCGGCAAACGCATTTTTGGCAACAAAAATTACCTTCATGAACGAAATTGCGAATTTCTGCGAAAAAGTGGGCGCGGATGTCGATATGGTGAGAAGAGGAGTTGGTACGGACTCGCGAATAGGCAAACGCTTTCTGTTTCCAGGGATCGGCTATGGGGGTTCTTGTTTTCCTAAAGATGTCAAGGCTCTTTATAATTCGGGCAAGGAGGCAAATTATACGTTCAATATTCTGGAGGCCGTTATTAAAACTAACGACCTACAGAAAACCGTTTTATTGCCAAGAATAGAAGCCTACTTCAAAGGGGATTTAAAGGAAAAAACAATTGCTGTTTGGGGATTGGCCTTTAAGCCAGAGACAGATGATATTCGAGAAGCACCCGCTTTGTATATGATAGATGCTCTTTTGTCTGCTGGAGCGACGATTAAAACACATGATCCGGAAGCTATGTCCAATGTAGAAAAGCTGTACGGGAGCAAAATAGAATATTGCCAGAACATTTACGAGGCTGTTTCAAATGCAGACGCCCTAGTCATTTGTACAGAATGGAGTACATTCAGGTCTCCCGATTTTAAACGGATCAAAGGACTGATGGTCTCTCCCGCTATTTTCGACGGCCGAAATTTATACGATATCCTTACTTTAAAAAACGAGGGGTTTTATTACAGTTCAATAGGCAGGTCCTTGATTCAACTAACCTAAAGAGAGAATTTGGCAAACCAGAAGAAACGCGTACTAATTACTGGAGCCGCAGGGTTCTTGGGGTCACACCTCTGTGACCGATTTCTAGCCGAAGGTTTCACGGTTTTGGGGATGGATAACTTTATTACGGGTCATAAAGACAATTTGCATCACCTTGAAGGAAATCCAAACTTTGAATTTATTGAGCATGACATAACCAAATTTGTAGGAATCGAAGGTTCCTTGGACTATATTTTACATTTTGCATCTCCTGCAAGCCCAATTGATTACGTGAAGATTCCCATACAAACCCTCAAAGTGGGTTCTTTGGGCACGCATAATTTGCTTGGCTTGGCCAAAGCAAAAGACGCAAGAATTCTCATTGCATCGACCTCCGAAGTCTATGGCGACCCGTTGGTTCATCCTCAACCTGAAGATTACTTTGGCAACGTCAACACCATTGGGCCAAGGGGAGTATATGACGAGGCCAAAAGATTTCAAGAGTCTATGGTCATGGCGTATCATCGTTTTCATGGACTTGAAACCAGAATCGCTCGAATTTTCAACACTTATGGGCCCAGAATGCGACTCAATGACGGCCGTGTGGTGCCTGCATTTATTGGGCAATCCTTAAGGGGTGAAAATCTTACCATATTTGGTGATGGCCAGCAAACAAGGTCGTTTTGTTACGTTGACGATCTGGTCGAAGGTGTCGTTAGGTTGTTGTTTAGCAACTATGCTGAGCCAGTGAATTTGGGTAATCCTGACGAACTTAGCATCATTGATTTTGCGCATGAAATTTTGGAATTAGCAAAGAGCGAAAGCAAGCTTGATTTTATGAAACTCACTGAAAATGACCCACTTCAGCGCCAACCAGACATCAGCCTAGCCAAACAACTGCTCAATTGGACCCCGAAGATATCAAGAAAGGAAGGGATTAAACATACTTTTAGTTATTTTGCAGCGTTACCAAAAGAGCAACTGCTCAGAAATGAGCACAAAGATTTTACCACTCGAAATAACGAAAAGTGACCATACGACAAGGCCGGTATTCAAAATTTTTACGACCGATTTCCTATTTCATAGACCTTCTTGCGGTCAATGGATTCGGGTATTTGGCCTTTTTTGAAAACGCTCAAGGTTTAAACTTTTTCCTGTCTGCGTCCTTATCTTGGATTGTTCTTGCAACGGTTACTCAGTTTTATGAGGTCTATCGTTTTACGCGACTGACTGTTATTTTTACCAAGCTGATCAAACATTTTGTCGTTTTTACGCTTGTTGTGCTTTCAATTTCTGCGCTCTGGAGTTTTGACACCATGACCCCTAAAGCCATTGGAAGATATGCTGCGTTACTGTTTGTGGCAGTTGCCCTCGCTAAATATTTTATTTATTTTGCCTTACAGCGATACCGATCTGATTTTGGTGGAAATTATAGAAGAACTGTAGTTATCGGGAGCAACGGAAACGTTAATAGTTTAGAAAAATTTTTCAAGGAAAATCCAGAATATGGATACAAACTTTATGGTACCCTGAGCCTTCAAGGCCCCGATTCCATAAGCATTGAAGACTGTTGCCAGTTTATTGTTGCGCATAATATAGATGAAATCTATTGTTCAGAAAAGGAATTAAACACTGAACAACTTAACGAGCTCATCGACTTTGCCGATAATAATTTAAAAATCATTAAGTTTTTGCCTGACGAAAAACGATTGTCTTCACAAAATCTGACACGTGACTACTATGACTATATTCCGGTTATTTCGTTGAGAAATATGCCTTTAGAACTGTCATTCAATCGTCAAATGAAACGGTTTTTTGACATCATATTTTCTCTTTTTGTTTTGATTTTTCTCATATCCTGGCTGACCCCTATCTTAGGCATTTTGATCAAACTAGAGACTAGAGGCCCTGTTTTCTTTAAACAAAAGAGAAATGGTTTTAACAATGATGAGTTCATCTGTTTTAAGTACCGAAGTATGGTATTGAATAAAGATGCAGATATGATTCAGGTAACAAAAGACGATGAAAGAGTCACCTTTATTGGAAAACTACTGCGACGCACAAGTATCGATGAGCTACCTCAGTTTATCAATGTTTTCTTAGGCGATATGTCTGTTGTGGGACCCAGGCCTCATATGCTATCTCATTCTCAAATGTATGCCAGTTCGGTTGACAAGTTTATGGTAAGGCATTTTGTAAAGCCCGGGATAACGGGTTTAGCCCAAATTAAGGGATTTCGAGGAGAGGTGGAATCGCCAAATGATATTATCAGTCGGGTTAAATATGACATTTATTATATTGAAAATTGGTCGCCCTTGTTAGATTTTAAGATAATTTTGCACACAATATACAATTTCATTAGAGGGGATAAAAAAGCTTATTAATATGCGAATTTTAATATTGGGATCAGGGGGAAGAGAGCACACTTTGACATGGAAAATAGCTCAAAGTCCTGCTTGTGAGGCGCTGTTTGTTGCACCAGGCAACTCAGGGACTGGCATGATTGCCAGTAATATTGACATTGAACCGACCGACTTTAACGCAGTCATTAGGATTGTAAAAAGTGAAAAAATCGACATGGTGGTTGTCGGACCGGAGGCGCCCTTGGTATTGGGAATTCACGATGCTATTAAAGGCATTGAAGAATTGAAAGATGTGGCAGTTATTGGCCCGGCTAAAGCAGCGGCTGAATTAGAAGGGAGTAAGGCATTCGCCAAGTCTTTTATGAACAGACATAATATACCTACGGCGGCTTATGCTACATTTAACAAATCTACAGTTAATAAAGGCGTAGCGTTTTTGGAAACACTTCATTCTCCATATGTTTTAAAGGCTGATGGCCTCGCGGCGGGGAAGGGTGTTCTCATTATCGATGATTTAACGGAAGCCCAAAATGCTTTGAGAGACATGCTTGAGAACCAAACTTTTGGCGAGGCTAGCAAGACCGTAGTCATAGAGGAATTCTTGTCCGGGATTGAATTGAGTTGTTTTGTATTGACGGATGGTAATAGTTATAAAATTTTGCCCATGGCCAAAGATTATAAGCGTATCGGCGAAGGAGATACAGGCCTAAACACCGGCGGTATGGGAGCGATATCTCCAGTCCCTTTTGTGAATAAGGAATTTTATGACAAGGTGGAGTCTCTAATTGTCAAGCCAACTGTCGAAGGCCTGAAAAAAGATCAATTACCTTATGTTGGTGTAATTTTTATTGGCCTAATCAAGGTCGGTGACCATCCTTTGGTCATTGAATACAATGTGCGCTTTGGCGATCCAGAAACAGAGGTTGTTATCCCCCGTATCAAATCAGATCTGCTGGACTTGTTTTTAGCACTAAGTAGGGGGACATTAGAGGCGTATGATTTAGAAATTGACGAACGGACTGCCGCCACTGTGATGCTAGTGTCTGGCGGTTATCCAGGAGATTACAAGAAGGATATCTTAATTAGTGTGGACAACAAATTGGATGAGATACATTTATTTCATGCTGGAACTAAATTAAAAGAAAACAACTTGGTGACCAGCGGTGGACGTGTTATGGCCCTAACAGCTTTCGGCGCAAATCATTCCGAAGCAACTAAGAAAATATACGGGCAAATTGATTCAATTCAATTTGAAGGAAAAAACTACCGTAAAGATATAGGATTCGATTTATAAGTAAGCGTGTGCACTTATCGACTTATCTTCTTCTCCATTCTGGTCGTATTGCCTTAACTGACCCATCCAATAAGTAAAAGCAGCCATTCCAATGGCGGCAAATAGCCATGTCATCACATTAGCAATCCACCAGTTATCTAATTCAATTTCTGCGAGAAAAGAAAAAGGCAAAAAAAGCACATTTGTAAATAAATCTCCTAAGGCGTTAAAAAATGCGGTCATGGCATAAATAATTTAGTGTCGCAAAGATAATAAAGCGCGACTGTCTTGACAAAATTTATTATTGGAATACACAGGAATAAAGAGTTTCTGTAATTCAAACTATATTTGCACTAAATTAACGCACCATGATTGCAGCCAAAGCTAATGCCATCTTCCAAAAGGCTATTGCCGATTATAAAGTTTTAAATACTGTTGAACAGTCATTCGCTAACCCAATAGATCACGATACCGATCCCCTAGGCCATTTATTATATCGAAAGTGTTGGATTGACACCGTGCAGTGGGCCTACGAAGACATCATCAGAGACCCTAATATCGATCCAAAAGAAGCGCTGGCACTAAAAAGAAAAATTGACGCTTCCAATCAGGACAGAACGGATACGGTTGAATATATTGACGGCTACTTTTTAAAACAATTTGAATCGATCGTTCCTTCCAAAGAGGCTACAATTAATTCGGAAAGTCCTGCTTGGGCCATTGACCGCTTGTCGATTTTGGCCCTAAAGATTTATCACATGCAGGTTGAAACCGTTAGGACAGATGCATCGGATAGCCATAAAAAAGCTTGTCAAAGTAAGTTAAATGTTCTTTTAGAGCAAAGGCAGGATTTGTCCGAAGCTATTGACCACCTAATCGCTGATATTGCATCGGGACATAAGTACATGAAAGTCTACAAACAGATGAAAATGTACAATGATGATGAATTGAATCCAGTACTTAGAAAGCTCAAGGGATAGTTGACATCAAGCAAATCACATATTTTAGTTATTAGATTGTCTGCAATGGGTGACGTGGCGATGACCGCTCCTGTTCTGAGAGCATTGCGAGATCAGTTTCCTGAGATCCAGATTACCATGTTGACGAGAAAGGAGTTTGCGCCTATTTTTGAACACTTGAAAGGTATTTCTATTTATCCCGTCGATTTTGGAGGACGTCACAAGGGCATCGGAGGATTATGGAGACTTTCAAAAGAAATTAAATCGCTAAACCCGACTGTTATCGCCGATCTTCATAATGTGATCAGAACCAAATTGCTGAGGGGTTTTTTAATTGGCTACCTTTGGGCTGTTATCCATAAAGGAAGACATGAAAAACAATTGGTGGTTAATCAAGGAAAGAAACTTCAGTTAAAATCTACCCATCAGAGATATGCCGATGTATTCATAAATCTAGGCTATGATTTTAGTCTAACAGATGGTTACTTACCCAAAACGAAATTTGATTTCCCGCCAGGGATTCAGTTAACGAATGGAGAACAGCTCGTTGGGTTTGCCCCTTTCGCTGGCTATGAGAGCAAAACCTATCCCAAAGACCTGTCTTTGGAGCTGATAGCGCAATTAGAAAAACAGGTTAAAGTCATATTATTTGGGGGCGGTTCAGCAGAGATAAAAGCGTTGAACGAGCTGGCGTCTAAATTTGACAACGTGATTTGTTATGCTGGAAAACTGACTTTGTCAGCCGAAATTCAACTGATATCAAACCTGAATATAATGATCGCGATGGATTCGAGCAATGCCCATTTGGCAGCTATGCTCGGCGTTGAGGTTATTTCTGTTTGGGGCATCACCGATCCAGTGTTAGGCTTTGCACCTTTTGGTCAACCTTCCTCTAATAGTCTGTTGGCCAATAAAGCCATTTTTGACAAAATCCCAACCTCAGTCTACGGGAATAAAATGCCAGAAGGCTATGAGAAAGCAATTAGAACGGTTACTCCCGATATGATTGCTCAATTGTGCCGCCAGCGACTTAAACATCATCAAAATCGACAGAAAGAGAAGAACTAGTTGGACGGGCTTGACATGTTAGAATATATCCTGAACTCAAATCAGCATCTGTTAGTACATTGTTTTGTGCCATTTCAACACTCCCCTCGGTAACTTTGGCAATACAACTACTGCAAACACCGCCCCGGCATGAATAGGGGGCGTCCAAGTCTTGATCTAATGCGGCGTCCAAAACAAACTGATTATTAGTCATTTCAAAAACAACGGATTCGCCGTCTAAAACCATAGAGACCTGACACTGCCCCTTTGAAGTGGGATGCAACGCCTCACCTGTTGGCGGAGCAAAAAACAACTCGTATCTGACATTGGAGTCTGCGTGTCCAATTTCGGACAATTTGGCCCTTAAGTCTTGTACCATATCATTAGGGCCACACAGATAAAAGTGTCCATGCCCAACATGGATAGCGTGTTCTTTTAGGAAATCGACTAATTGGTCGCCATTAATTCTGCCAAATCCTGCTTCAGGCATTTCTTGTCTGCTAAACATCCAACGCAGCTGGAACCTGTCTCTATAGGTGTTTTTTAAAGTTTTTAATGCCTTGAGAAACATGCTGTCTTCAGGACTTTTGTTGCCATACATCAAATAGGCTGTGCCCGCAGAATGTTCAAGGAAATCTTGGAGTAAACTCATCATTGGCGTGATCCCACTACCAGCCGCTATCCCAATAAAATTTTCAATATTTGAATCTAGTGTGAATTTTCCTTGTGGCACTCTAGCTAATAAAGTATCTCCCGGTTTCAGGGTCTGAGCATAGCTTGAAAATAAACCACCTTTTAAGGTTTTGATGCCAACAGACAACGCGCCAGATGAAGGGCAACTGCAAATAGAATAATCGCGAATAACGGTTTCACCATTAATTTCGGCCTTTAGACTTATGTATTGACCGGCCAGGAAAGTAAATTTGCTCTTCACCTCATCGGTTGGCTCAAAAGTAATGGATACGGCATCAGCAGTTAAAGGTTTTACGGAAGCAATTCGAAGTTGATGAAATTGACTCATAGTCTGAATTTGACTTCAAAAATAAGGAACTTAAAAGATAATAGTTAAATTAGCCTATTCCTATTTATCCCTATGTCAAATTAAAACCATGCAGATTTCTGATTTCTTACGCCTAGAGTGGTTACAGTTTAGAAGAGCAGCCTATTTTCAAAAAGGGCTGATAGTAAAAATATTTCTTGCTTTCATAGTACTCTATTTCTCAGCAACGGCCTTGTTGTTGGGCGTAGGTGTATTTTTCATTGCAAAAAAAACAGTACCTGATGTAGACCCTTTAGTAACGGTAAATAATGTTTTAATTCTTTGGATAGTAGCTGATGTCTTGTTGAGATATTTCTTTCAACAATTACCTGTATTGAATGTAAAGCCGCTTATGAGCTTACCAGTTTCGCGTCATCGTGTGGTGCGTTTTGTATTGTTAAAGTCATTGATTTCATTTTTTAATATTTTACCACTATTAATCTACATCCCCTTTGCCGTTGTTCTTGTTTTTCAAGATTACAACCCCTTTCAAGTTTTGGCCTGGTTTGTTGGTATTTTGAGTATTTCTTTAAGTATTAATTTCGCCAACTTTTTAGTCAACAAAAACAATAAATATTTGTTGGCCTTATTGTCACTGTTTTTTCTTGCAGGAACCCTTAATTACTTCGGTATTTTTGATGCGGCAGCAATTGCTGGCATAGGATTTAATGCCCTCTATGACCAACCCTTTTGGGTGACCCTTCCTCTCATATTGTTATTTTTTCTGTACCGAGCCAATTGGAATCTGCTTTTTAAAGGGTTTTATCTGGACGATAAGGTGGCGCAGAAAGTGACTTTAGCAGGGGGCTCAAATTTCACATGGTTACAACGGTTTGGGCCAGTCGCCCCATTTCTTGAAAATGACATCAAACTGATTCGCCGAAATGTTAGACCAAAACAGGTGCTTTTGGCTTCCTTCATGTTTTTATTCTACGGCTTGTTTTTTTACACCCAAGACAGCTATTCCGAGCTCCCAGCTATTTTGGTTTTCGCTTCCATTTTTATTACCGGTGGGTTCCTAATGACTTTTGGCCAACAAGTTCCCTCTTGGGATAGTCAGTATTACAAGCTTCTTATGAGTCAAAATATTCCCTATCGACAGTATTTGAACGCCAAATGGATGCTTATGGTTTTTGGCGTTGTAGTTTCTTTCGTTTTGAGCTTGCCCTACCTCTATTTTGGCTGGGATATTTATGCCATGATTGCCGCTGGCGCACTGTTTAATATTGGCTTAAATTCATTCATAACCTTAATTGGAGGAGCTCTCAACCGAACCCCCATTGTTCTGAACGAAAAGGCCAAAGCTTTTGCCAATACCAATGGCTTTAATCCAACCCAATTATTGATTGGACTACCAAAGGTCATTTTGCCGATGCTGCTGTTTTACCTTCCTTATAAGCTCATCAGCTTTAATGTCGGGTTAATTTGTGTTGCGGGAGCTGGGGCTCTTGGCTTGGTATTTCGAGCCCAATTTCTCACCTTAATCGAAAAAATTTATACCAAAGGAAAGTACAAAACTGTCGCTGCCTTTGACCAAGAATCCTAAAATAGTAATGCTATGATCCAAGTAGAAAATTTAACAAAAGCCTACCAAGGCGTTGAAGTTTTGAACATCAACGAAATGAGCATACCCAAGGGACAAAGTTTTGGTTTAGTAGGTAATAATGGCGCTGGAAAAACTACTTTTTTCAGTCTTTTGTTAGACTTGATTCAACCGACAACAGGGTATATCCAGTCTAATGGAGTCCGCATCGATCGCTCGGAGGAATGGAAACCGTTCACCTCAGCCTTTATAGACGAGAGCTTTTTAATTGGATACCTAACCCCTGAAGAGTATTTTTTCTTTATTGGTAAATTACGAGGACAATCTAACACTGATGTTACTCAATTTATTGCCAAGTATGAGGTTTTTTTTAATGATGAAATTCTGGGCAAGAGAAAGTATTTGAGAGATCTCAGCAAGGGAAATCAGAAAAAAGTGGGTTTAATCGGGGCGTTGATTGGTGGCCCCGAAGTCGTTATTCTTGACGAGCCATTTGCGAACCTAGATCCAACGACACAAATCAGGTTAAAGCAATTGATCAAGTCAGAAACCAAAGATACCCAAACCACTTTTTTGATTTCTAGTCATGACCTAACCCACGTCACAGAAGTTTGTGAGCGCATTGTAGTACTTGAAAAAGGACAAGTTATCAATGATTTGAAAACCAGCCCAGAAACCCTGAAAGCGTTGGAAAAATACTTTTCAGAGCCTCTAGACGATTAATTATTAATCTTTCAATGTATTGTTAATCTTTTCTGGAAGCACCTCAAAACCCATATTGTAAAGTGTAAATCCAAAGATATCAGCGGCTTGCTCGATGCGTTTCGAAACAGGAGTGCCCGCACCGTGACCTGCGTTAGTTTCAATGCGAATCATCACTGGGTTTTCGCCGCTTTGTTTGTCCTGTAATTCGGCGGCAAACTTGAAAGAATGAGCGGGCACCACACGATCATCATGATCTCCGGTTGTAATCAAAGTGGCGGGATAGGATGTCCCTGCAAGAACGTTGTGAACGGGAGAGTAGCCAAGCAAATAGTCAAACATTTCTTCAGAATCATCTGCTGTGCCATAGTCATAGGCCCAGCCAGCACCTGCGGTAAAGGTGTGATAGCGCAGCATGTCTAAAACTCCTACGGCTGGTAGAGCTACTTTCATCAAATCGGGGCGTTGGGTCATTGTGGCGCCCACTAGAAGGCCTCCGTTGCTACCTCCCTGTATCGCTAGGAAATCGGAAGAGGTGATATTGTTAGCTATTAAATACTCTGCAGCAGCAATAAAATCGTCAAAAACATTTTGCTTTTTCATTTGAGTCCCGGCGTTATGCCACGCCTTGCCATATTCACCGCCGCCGCGCAAATTAGGAACAGCATAAACACCTCCTTGCTCCATCCAAACGGCATTTTGAATGCTAAAAGATGGCGTCAGACTGATGTTAAATCCGCCGTAACCATATAGAATAGTTGGGTTTCTCCCATTATAATCTAATCCCTTTTTGTGAGTGATTATCATTGGCACCTTGGTGCCGTCCTTAGAAGTGTAAAAGACTTGAGAGGACACATAATTATCCGAATCAAAGTCAATTGCTGGAGACCAATATTTTGACGAAACCCGTTCTTTGGGGTTGTAGGAGTAAATAACTCCAGGCGTGTGATAGTTTGTAAAACTATAATACAATACGTCATCGTCTTTGTCTCCGTTCCATCCACCAGCTGAACCAACGCCGGGAAGTTCGATTTCACCCAAATTCTGACCTTTCATGTCAAACTGAAACACTTTTGAGGTGGCGTCGATCATATAACTGGCAAAAAAATAACCGCCTCCACTGCTTGGAGATAAGACATTTTCGGTTTCAGGAATAAAATCCTTCCAATATGCTTCCTGAGGCTTTGTGGCGGTTGCGGTGACAACCTTTTGATTGGGGGCATTTTTATTGGTCACGATGAAAAACAAATCATCAAGCGTGTCCAAGACATAGCTGTCGCTGCCATAGTCATCATCCATTAAAACAAGCGGCCGCGATGGGTTTTCAAGATCTTTCACAAAGAGCACATTGCCAGAGGTCGACTTGGCGCCAGAGATAAACAGATAGCGACCGTCATCTGTGACTTGACAACCCACATAGCGATGCTTTTGCGTCTCTGTTCCGCCAAAAATTAATTCATCTTGATCCTGAGTAGTGCCAAGTTTATGGTAGTACAATTTGTGCTGGTCAGTCATTTCTGATAATTCACTGCCCTTTGGCTTGTCATAACTCGAATAAAAAAAGCCTTCATTTTTTTTCCACGAAATTCCACTAAACTTTACATCTACTAGGGTGTCTTCAATAATTTTTTTACTTGGGACATCAAGAACAATAACCTTGCGCCAGTCGCTACCACCTTCGCTAATGGAATAGGCTGCGATATTGCCGTCTTTGGCAAAACTAAGACCCCCAAGAGAAATGGTGCCATCCATCGAAAATTTATTAGGATCTAAGAACACCTCCGTATTTCCGTCGCTATCTTCACGATAGACAACATACTGATTTTGTAAGCCGTCATTTTTGTAGAAATACGTGTAGTCACCTTCTTTAAATGGTGAGCCTAGTTTTTCATAATTCCATAACTTTTCAAGCCTGTCTTTTAATTGCGAACGAAATGGTATTCTGTTCAAATATTCAAAAGTCACTTCATTTTGTGCACCGACCCAATCGGCAGTTTCTTGGCTGTTGTCGTCTTCTAGCCACCGGTAGTTATCCACTACCTCGGTCCCAAAATGCGTTTCGGAAACTGGAATTTTAGTGGTGGAAGGATATTCAGGGGCTGGAGGAGTCGTCTTGCAAGAGCTCAGTAATAACATCAGAAGGAGTGTATAGATAGATTTCATAAGAGATAAATTTTATGCAATATAATTGTTTTTGTTAGAGCGTTCAATGTGGTGTTGCGAAGAATTTGGGTACTAAGGGGTCATGGCCTTTCAATTTCACCATCTTTCCTCTTTGCAAAACAAATTTTTCTCTTAATTTACCTTCAGTTATCATAAATAACTAGTTTTACAGTTATACAATAGAAACAACTCGTCCCCTGTGATTCATAACATCATGTACCGTTTTATATTATTTGGCGTTATTTGCTTGACTGCAATAGGCTGTTCCCGTAAGAAAAATACTTTTGTTAGCCGAAATATGTTTGCTCTCACAGCCAAATACAACGTCCTATTTCATGGGAACGAAGCACTAGATCGCGAGGTTGAACAACTGTTTAGTACCTACAACGAAAATTATTGGGACATATTACCAATAGAACCTTTAACTGTAGATGAGGACGCTATTAGAGTAGGCCCTTCCGATAACAGTAATTTCCTTCGTGCAGAAGAGAAAGCTGTAAAGGCGGTTCAAAAGCACAGTGTAAATGTCAAAGGTAAAGAGTATAACAGTCAAATGGATGAGGCTTATATGCTGCTGGGCAAATCGCGCTATTATGACCAACGATTTATTCCAGCACTTGAGGCGTTTAACTATATTTTGTCAAAATATCCAGCCAGCGATAAAATTAATTTAGCGCTCATTTGGAGAGCTAAAACCAATATCAGATTGGATAATGACGCACAAGCTGCCAAAAATTTAAAACGGTTATTGACCCAGGAAAGACTAGAAGATTTTGAACGTGCAGAAGCTCAAGCAGCACTGGCTCAGGCTTATATTAATCTCAATCACCTGGATAGTGCCCAAGTGGCTCTTCAAGACGCGGCAAAAGTGGTCAAACAACGCGTTCGCCGGGCACGCTATTGGTTTATTAAAGGACAATTCTACGAATTGAACAATCAATCCGATAGCGCCTACCACTACTTTAGTAAGATTGTGGCTATGAACAGAAAAATCCCAAGAGGAATGTGGGTTCAGGCAAAATTGAAAGGATACATTAATAGAAATATTCCAGTCCAAGACTCTCTGAAAACACGGGAGTTTTTCGAAGATCTTCTAGATAATAGAGAAAACAGACCATATGTAGGGAATGTTTACCACACTTGGGCTAATCTTAAATTAAAACAAGAATTGACGGATGAGGCCGAAATGCTGTTCAAATCGTCGTTAAAAACCCCTTCCTCAGACGCTGTGTTGTTAGCCCGAAATTATGAAGCCATTGGAGACATCAATTTTGACAAGGCTCAATTTAAAGAAGCTGGAGTCTATTACGACAGTACCTTAACAGCCATGGTCAAAGACACCAAGCCTTTAAGAAGCGTTAAAAGAAAAAGAGACAATCTCGAGGAGGTCGTTTTTTACGAGAACCAACTGACGGTTAGTGATAGTATACTTCGTTTATCCCAACTGTCCCAGGCCGAGCAGCGCGACTTTGTAAGGTTGTTCGTCGAGGATTTGAAGTCTGCAGATGAAAAACGAAAGGCAGCTGGAGAGCAGCTGCAGCCAGTCAATGCATCGCTGCCAACTTTGTCAGCGACAAGCAAATTTTACTTTTACAATGCCAACACTGTGGCTTTTGGCAAATCGGCTTTTGAGATGCTTTGGGGAGATGTCAAATTAGAGGATAATTGGAGATGGAATCCTGCCACCTCTGACCCAGTTGAGCAAGCGGTTGAGGAGGTAGAAGTGACTCAGGAGAACATGGGCCGTTATGCCATAGATACTTATTTGTCTCAAATTCCAACCGACCCCGTTGTTTTGGATAGTTTGACTCAAGATAGAAATAAGGCTTTGTATCAACTTGGCTTGTTGTATAAAGATCGATTCAAAGCCTATCCAATTGCACAGGACCGTTTGGAGACCTTGCTCGATTTGGTCGATGCTCAAGATAAACTTGCACTTCCAGCAACCTATCACCTTTTCCGACTCTACGAAGAATCAAATCAAAGAGAGAAAGCGGAAAAAGTCAAATCTCGGCTGATTGAATATTACCCAGAAAGCAGATATGTGGCATTGATTTTGAACCCCAAGTCTGCCTTGGCGGAATTAGCCAATAGCCCTCAACTTACCTATGATGCCATATATCAAAAGTATGAAGAAGGGGATTTGGAAACCGTGATTCAACAATGCGAGCAAGCCATTTTTGATTTCGATGGAGATCCTATGGTTCCCCGTTTTGAAATGCTCGGCATAACCGCAGGAGCTAGGCTGTTTGGGTTCGATTATTACAAAGAGGGATTGAAAGAATTGTCCACGAATTACCCTAACAGCAAGGAAGGCCAACGGGCGTCAGATCTCTTGGGCTCCGTCATAAATACCCTAGAAAATAAGGAGTTTGAAAGCAACGAGTCTGCGAAAGAGTTCAAAGTTCTATATTCCTTTTCGAGATCTGAAAATGATGCCATGAATATATTTGCAGACAAACTTAGTAAAGCGATCCTCAAAGTTAAACACTTCAATTTGAGCACTTCTGTGGAACTTTACGATCAAAACACTACATTTGTGGTAGTCAACGGTTTAAAAAGTATAGAAGGTGCTGAGGGATTTGCCGAAATTTTGAAAGAATCAGAGATCAAAATCGAAAGAGATTTTATCCCGATGTCTTCTTACAATTATCAAATCATTCAAGTACACAAGAATATTGAACAATACTTAGACCTTAACTAAACGATGTTACTAAAATCAAAATACCAGCATATGGGATTGAATTCAAATGGCGCACAGCAAAATATCATAGCGCAAGACACCAAATTGATTGGCAATATTACTTCTAACTCCCCCATTCGTATCGACGGCTCCCTTGAAGGAAATTTGACAACACAGGGTAAAGTTGTTGTTGGGAAAATGGGATCGATAAAGGGACAGCTCAAAGGAGTCAATGCCGATATTGAAGGAAAGTTTTCAGGGAAAATTGAATTAACAGGCACACTTGTGCTCAAGGATACAGCTCATATTGACGGAGAAGTAATTATTGGAAAGTTGTCGGTCGAGCCAGGCGCTACGTTCAATGCCAACTGTAGTATGAGAGGCGCTATTAAATCCTTAGGAAGTGAGCAAAGAGCCTCAGGCCCCCAGAAAGAAGAAAAAACAGCTTAAGAAGGCCCTTAGTTTGACCGCTTTCAGTGGACAAATGGGAGTTACTATATTCCTTTTTGTCAAATTGGGTTTATGGCTTGATTCCCAATATAACAACGACAAAAAGCTCTTTGTGATTATTTGCTGCTTATTTGGCATTGTGGTGTCATTCTATTTTTTAAATCGACAATTAAAAAACTTTCACTCATGACGCCAAAAGAGCAAAGACAGGCTATTTTTCGATTTTCAACGCAACTTTTTTTAGTCTTGTCTGTTGGCCTTGCCATACACTGGAGCCTACTATCTCTGAATCATTTTCAGCCTAAGGATGCTTTTCTGTTGAGGGCCTATGGCTTCAATTTTGTTTTAGCTTGGGCCATAGTAAGTCTGATCTTTTGGTTTTACAATGCTGTCAGGACCTATGTGGGCTTTTTATTTTTGGCGGGCAGCACCGTAAAAATACTAGTTTTTTTCCTCGTTTTCCGCCCAATATACTTGCAGGATGGTCAGATAACTTTGCTTGAGAGCGGAGGTTTTTTTGTACCCTATTTGATAGCATTATTTATGGAAACAAGGGCTTTGGCGCGGTTTTTGATTAAATAAATTACTGTCATAAGCCAAGAATTCTTTAGAATCCTGTGCTTGTATTCAGGTTAAAAACATCCTACTTATGAGATCTTACTTAACATCCGTTTTGATGTTGTCGGTTTTATGTTTTTCTGGCTGTAATGCTGACTCCATCACACCTCAAAAATTACCCGACCCAAGTATTGTGGGCTTATGGAAAGGTGTCAATATTAGTTTTACAGGCACGAACATGAGTTATCTTTACAGCCCAGACGAGCCTTTAAACATCATTTCCCTTGGCTACGATGAAGATTTTGCTTTCGATTTTCAAGAAAACCCAAACCGCTTTATTGCTGATGGCTCTTATGGCTTTATGACAACTGTAAGCGACTTCGAGTGTTCCGAGGACTATATGACGCCAAACAATCTTTTTGAGACCGATTCGTTTTGGACGAAGTCGGGAGATTTACTAACTATCCAATTTCTGGGAGAAACAACAGTTTTTACTATCGATGTGTTGACAGAGGGCAATTTGGTGTTTTCTGCGATCCTCCCCTTTGAACAACTGATGTTGCCCCTAGATCTTCAGGGAGAAGTGTTGCTGTCTATTGAATTTGAACGGATGTAATCCCTGTATTTATTGAACTAATAAGGCCCAAAATAAAGGGAAAATATTCTTTTTTGTTTAATGCATAATAACATACCTTTGCAGCGATTTAAAGCAGTTGAAATCGCGCATAATGTATAGAGCATTTAAGTACAATCTTTTTTTATCCATTTTCTTAGGATTCACCTCCATGCTTTCTGCCTCAAACGAGACGCAGGGAACAGACAAAAAGGCTGAAATTAAAGCCTATATCACCCATCACCTTCAAGATTCCTACGATTTTAGTCTTACCTCTTACACAGACCAGCAGGGCGTTCACCATTACGTAGGCTTTCCTTTACCTATTATTCTATGGGATAATGGTTTAAAGGTATTTTCCTCGTCTAAATTTCACCACGGCGAGTCTGTGGCTGAAGTAGATGGAGCTTTTTATGCCATTGAACACAATAAAATTTACAAGACCGACGAGGCTGGAACAATTAACTACGACGAGCAGCATCACCCTGCAAACCCAAAGCCTTTGGATTTGTCTATTACTAAAAGTGTAGTGATGATATTTATCACAGGCCTGCTCATGTTTTTCCTATTCCGCAGCTTGGCCCGATCATATGCCTCAAATCGGGGAGTTGCAAGCGGTGCCGGACGTTTTTTTGAGCCTATTGTTTTATATATCAGGGATGATATCGCCATCCCAAATATTGGTGAAAAACACTATAAACGCTACATGAGCTATTTGTTGACTATCTTTTTCTTTATCTGGTTTCTCAATATTTTTGGTCTGACACCTCTCGGAGTGAATGTAACTGGGAACATCGCCATTACATTTTCTTTAGCCCTTTTGACTTTTTTGATTACCAATTTAACTGGAAACAAGAACTATTGGAAACACATTTTTTGGATGCCAGGTGTTCCAATACCGATGAAAATTATTTTAGCCCCCATTGAATTATTAGGGGTATTTATTAAGCCGTTTTCACTCTTGATTCGTTTGTATGCGAACATGCAAGCCGGTCACATTGTGTTAATGAGTTTAATCGGACTGATGTTTATTTTCAAAAGTTGGCTAGGAAGTACCCTTTCATTTGGATTGGCATTTGCCATTTCTTTGATCGAAGTACTGGTAGCCTTACTGCAAGCCTACATTTTTACAATGCTTTCGGCCTTGTATTTTGGCTTTGCGGTAGAGGAACATCATGAAGAAGCGCATTAGTAGTAAGTTGAATGTTTAATTTTTAATATATATATCATGGAAATTCCAGCAATCGTAGGTGCAGGTTTAGTAGTAATTGGAGTAGGTATGGGTATTGGTCGTATCGGTGGTTCCGCAATGGAAGCTATCGCGCGTCAGCCTGAGGCTTATGGAAAAATTCAAACTGCTATGCTTATCGCAGCTGCACTTATTGAAGGTATTGGTTTCGCAGCCTTATTCGCTGTCTAATGAATGCTTAAACAATCTTGTAACGGTTGGTTACAAGATTGTTTTTTATTAAAAATTGATGCAATTTAAGTTTTAGACTATGGAAAAACTATTAGAAGAATTTTCACTCGGACTATTTGTATGGCAATCTCTCGCTTTTGTTATACTATTGTTTTTGTTAAAGAAATTCGCTTGGAAGCCTATCCTCGACGCGGTTGACGAACGCGAACAAGGTATCAAAACAGCGCTCGAATCGGCCGAAAAAGCAAAAATGGAGATGAAAAATCTCCAGGCAGATAACGAAAAACTGCTCAAAGAAGCCCGTTTGGAAAGAGACGCTATGCTGAAAGAAGCTCGCGATTTGAAAAATAAAATGATTGAGGATGCTAAAGACGAGGCGCGTTCCGAGGCTACCAAATTGATGCAACAAGCACAATTAGCCATAGTTACTGAGAAGGAGTCGGCCATTGCTGAGCTGAAAGCTCAAGTAGCCCTGCTTTCCATTGAAATAGCAGAGAAAGTATTGAAATCGGAATTGTCCGACGATCAAAAACAAGAAGCCCTGGTTGAATCATTGTTAAAGGACGCTAAAATCAACTAACAATGTCAGGAAATCGCGCTTCTTTAAGATATGCCAAAGCACTGTTGGGTGCTGCCCAAGAACAGCAGGTGGCCCAAGAGGTGTTTGATGATATGGTCTTGATTTCTGGATCTATCCAAGCCTCAGAAGCCTTGAAGAATTTATTGGCAAGTGCAGTCATCAAAGGCGCCACGAAACTTAGTGTTCTAAAGTCGGGATTTCCCGCGTCACATGAGCTTTCAATCAAATTATTTGAACTTTTAGAGTCCAATAAACGACTGGCTCTAATGGCTGATGTTGCGAAAGCTTATATGTCTGCCTTTGATATTTCTCAAGGAAAAATCACCGCACAAGTCACCACAGCAGTCGCAATGAGTGCTGAATTGGAGGCACAAGTATTAGCCAAAATAAAGGCTTTAACCGACAAAACTGTAAACTTGGAGCAAGTAATCGATCCGAGTATTGTTGGAGGCTTCGTTTTACGTATTGGAGACCAACAATATGACGCGAGCATTACCAATCAATTGAATCAATTAGAAAGAGTATTAACATTACAATAGAATCATGTCAAACGTTAAACCAGCTGAAATTTCAGCAATATTAAAACAACAACTAGATGGTGTTCATTCTGGAGCAACCCTGGATGAGGTAGGAACTGTATTGACCATTGGCGATGGTATTGCCCGGGTATATGGTTTGTCTAACGCCCAATATGGCGAGCTTGTAGATTTTGGAAATGGCCTTGAAGGGATTGTCTTGAACTTGGAAGAAGACAATGTGGGAGTTGTGTTATTAGGTCCTTCACAAGACATTAAAGAAGGCGCAACGGTTAAACGCACAGAGCGTATCGCTTCTATTAAAGTAGGCGATAATATGGTTGGAAGAGTTGTCGACACGCTGGGGAATCCAATTGATGGCAAGGGCCCAATCGGAGGAGACTTATACGAAATGCCTTTGGAGCGCAAAGCACCAGGAGTTATTTTCCGTCAACCTGTAGACGAGCCATTACAGACTGGAATAAAGTCTATTGATGCTATGATTCCTGTTGGACGTGGACAACGAGAATTGGTTATTGGGGATCGTCAAACTGGAAAAACAACGGTTTGCATCGACACCATTTTAAATCAAAAGGAATTTTACGATGCAGGTGAGCCGGTTTTTTGTGTCTATGTTGCAGTGGGCCAAAAGGCATCAACCGTGGCAGGGATTGCTAAGACTTTAGAAGATAAGGGAGCTATGGCCTACACGGTCATCGTAGCTGCTAATGCTTCTGATCCTGCGCCTATGCAGGTTTATGCCCCTTTTGCTGGTGCTGCGATTGGAGAGTATTTTAGAGATACTGGAAGACCAGCACTGATTATCTATGACGATTTGTCAAAGCAGGCAGTGGCTTACCGTGAGGTATCCCTGTTGCTACGTCGTCCTCCAGGACGTGAGGCCTATCCAGGGGATGTATTTTATTTACACTCCCGTTTACTTGAGCGTGCCGCCAAGGTTATTGCCGATGACGATATCGCCAAAAACATGAACGACTTACCAGAATCCTTAAGACCAGTGGTTAAAGGTGGCGGTTCACTTACAGCCTTGCCAATTATTGAAACTCAGGCGGGAGATGTATCGGCCTATATCCCAACTAATGTGATTTCTATTACGGATGGTCAAATTTTCCTTGAATCGGATTTGTTTAACTCAGGGGTACGTCCAGCGATTAACGTTGGAATTTCCGTGTCGAGAGTGGGCGGTTCGGCTCAAATCAAGTCGATGAAAAAGGTTGCAGGAACACTTAAATTAGATCAGGCGCAATATCGTGAATTGGAGGCTTTTGCCAAATTTGGTTCTGACCTTGATGCAGCCACACTGAACGTTATCGAAAAAGGAAAACGCAATGTGGAAATATTGAAACAGGCTCAAAACGATCCGTACACAGTGGAAGATCAAGTGGCTATTATTTACGCTGGATCGAAAAACCTGTTAAGAAATGTACCTGTTGAAAAGGTAAAAGAATTTGAGCGAGACTTTATAGAATTTTTGAATGCTAAGCACCGAGATGTTTTAGATGCACTCAAAGCGGGCAAACTTACCGACGAAATTACAGACACCTTGACGGCTGTTTGTAAGGATTTGTCCTCTAAATATTAATGAGCAACTAAATTAAGTAATGGCTAACTTAAAGGACATACGGAATAGGATCGCATCGGTTTCATCAACCATGCAAATCACTAGTGCCATGAAAATGGTGTCTGCTGCAAAACTCAAAAAGGCGCAAGACGCTATTACTGCCATGCGTCCTTATTCCAATAAGTTAACTGATTTGCTTCAAAACCTGAGCGCTACTATGGACTCAGATACAGGCAGTCAATTCACGCAACAGCGTCCAGTAACAAAAGTGCTGGTCGCCGTAATTACGTCGAACAGGGGTCTTTGCGGTGCGTTTAACTCCAATATACTTAAGGCAGCTGCCGGTATAAAAGAGCAGTATACCGATGCCCAATTAGATTTTTTGGCCATTGGTAAAAAAGCACATGACAATTTTTCAAAAAAGGATGTTGTAATATCAAATCACAGTGCAGTTTTCGACGATTTGACCTTTGGAAACGTTGCTTTAATTGCAGACGAATTAATGACGCGATTTGCAGCAGGTGAATACGACAAAATTGAAATAGTCTACAATAAATTCAAAAACGCGGCTACCCAAGAAGTGATGGTTGAAAATTTTCTGCCATTAATTCCTGCTCAAGGGATAAAGGCTGAAGGGGACTATATTTTTGAACCTAACAAAATAGAAATAGTCTCTCAACTTATTCCAAAGGCCTTGAAAACCCAGCTTTATAAAGCTGTGCGCGATTCTTTCGCCAGTGAACACGGCGCTCGTATGACTGCCATGCACAAGGCCACAGACAATGCAACTGAGCTAAGAGATCAGCTTAAATTGACCTACAACAAGGCTAGGCAAGCTGCCATTACCAATGAAATTCTTGAAATCGTTGGCGGTGCTGAGGCCTTGAATGGTTAGCCAGTTTCTGATGCTCGTTTTGTTCAATCTTTCAGACTTAACCTCTAAGCCGTAGGCTGTCTCAAGGGGATATTTTCTTTGAATCAATTACAAGATCTTGTTTAGGGTTGTACGACATCTGCTGCTGTCGCGCAGGGTCTTGCGCGATTAATAGGACAAAGCTGTTTTGCACAACTATTGGATGATCCGCATATGGTATAAGCTAAAATACTTTGCTTAGCTTTGTTAACTAAATCAGTTAATATGAATGTTAAACCCTATTTTCTATTTGTCCTACTTTTGACCTCATGTAAATCGGCAATGACCCTTCAAGACACGCCACCATCTCCTGTGCTTTCAGCCTATTTCTACGAATATATTTCTGGACAGTCCGATTCGGGAAGAGGATACGAACTGGTCCTGGCGTTAGATAATCCTGCCGTTATTTTGGATTCCGTCAGTTTTATAAATCAGCATCAGGCGATGACACCCACCTCAAACGGTTTTAAGGCGAGATTCAATCTTACCAGCACTGCAGATATGATTATGTCCTCCAATCCTAAGGAGGAGTACGGCAATCAAATGCCCACAATGAACAAGCCCAATTATCCTCGACAAACAGATTTGAATTGTGTGATCCGATATACCTATCAAAATAAAACAGGTCGCTTCAAAATTGAAAATCTTGAAGAGCGTGCGGCTTTGTATTATCCTGGAAAAGTTAAATTTAAAGAACAGTAGTTGAAGCTCTACACTAAACTTTTTCAGCAGACAACAATTTATGGTTTGGCCACTGTCATACCAAGGATGTTGAGCTTTATTCTAGTGCCGCTTTACACCACCGAGGGCGTTCTCAACTCCGTAGCCGATTACGGTACTGTTTCATTGATCTTTTCTTGGTTTGTGCTTTTCAATGTGATGCTTTCTTATGGCATGGAGACCGCCTTTTTTAGGTTTTTTTACAAAGAAAAGGAACCCAAAAAGGTGGAAGGAACAGCAGCTATAGCTCTCCTAGTGACCACATTGACTTTTCTGTTGGTATCCTATTTTGGCGCACCTCAACTGTCCGAAGTTTTAGATATAAAACAGAGCCATTTTTCATTAGTGGCTAAAATCTTGGCACTCGACGCTATGGTTGTTATTCCTTTCGCTTGGTTGAGAGCTAAGGGGAAGGCCAAAAAATATGCGCTGATCAAAATCACGAACGTTGCAGTGGCGCTTGCGCTCAACGTCTTTTTTTTATTAGACTTAAAAACTTGGACCAGAACAGGGGCGTGGTATGATTTTGCTATTCGGCAGCAGTATGAAATCAATTATATATTTATTGCCAATCTCATAGCTAGTGGGTTGACCTTAGTCTTGCTAGTGCCTTTTTACAGACAATGTAGTTACCGATTCGATTGGAAGTTATTACGTGCCATGTTGCGGTATGCGTGGCCCATTTTAGTGGCAGGATTGGCTTTCGCCATAAACGAAACTTTCGATAGAATCCTCCTCGATCGACTACTGCCCTCAGCGGTGGCCGATGCGCAAATAGGAATGTATTCGGCCTGTTATAAGATAACTATTTTCATGACTCTTTTTAGTACAGCATTTCGGTTGGGTATTGAACCGTTTTATTTTCAGCAAGCCAACCAGCAAAACCCTCAAAGACAGTATGCGCGTATTTTGGAGGTTTTTGTCATTATTGGAAGCCTAATATTTTTGATGGTGGTTGTTTTTGCCGACCTTATCAAGGTAGTTATTGTGCGAAGCGATTCTTTTTGGGAGGCCATGTGGATTGTGCCCATTATATTGTTGGCTAATTTCTTTCTGGGCATCTACCACAATCTATCAGTTTGGTATAAGGTTACCGATCGCACGAACTATGGATTGGTATTTTCTGTTATTGGAGCCGTTGTTACTTTAGGCGTAAATTTTTGGCTTATTCCAATGATTGGATTTAAGGGGTCTGCGATAGCCACCTTATCGGCCTATGGTTTGATGGCGATACTTTCGGCTATTGTTGGTCAACGCAAATACCCTATACCTTATAATTGGTCAAAAATCACACGGTACATCATTTTCAGTTCTGTTGCAGCCTTTTTATCCTTTTATTATTTTAGAGGTGTTCAATTGGTGGGTATTTCATTGCTCCTGCTGTTTATATTGCTCATTATTTGGACCGAACTGGAGCACATCAAACAAATAAAATCGATCATATTAGGAAATAGTTCCACCGATAATTACCAAAAAAATAAGTGAATCATATGAAAGTCAAAATTATTAATAATAGCGGCATGGAGCTACCAAGCTATGCGACCCCAGGTGCCGCTGGCATGGATCTCAGGGCAGTTTTAGAGTCAACAATTAGTTTGGGACCTTTGGATCGTTTCATTGTGAAAACCGGCCTGTTTCTGCAATTACCTGCAGGGTATGAGGCTCAGGTCAGGCCGAGAAGCGGACTGGCCGCCAACAAAGGATTGACCGTCTTGAATTCACCAGGTACGATTGACGCCGATTATAGAGGAGAGATAGGGGTTATTTTAGTCAATCTTTCCAATCAATCAGTTCAAATTGAGCCACACGAGCGCATAGCACAACTGGTAGTGGCCAAACACGAACAAGTGACATGGGAGGCAGTTAATATTCTATCGGATTCTGAGAGAAGCTCAGGCGGCTTTGGGAGTACTGGCTCAAAATAAATGAACAGATGAAGCCTCTTGTTGTTTTTTTCTGCGGATTGTTGAGTGTAGTAAGTCTTTACGCCCAGCCCGTAACGACAAAATCTGAGACCTCGGTCCAAGCCCTTTTTTTTGATGCTGTCAAAGAGCGTGCCTTGGGGGATTTTGAAAGGGCCACGAAGCTTTTAGAAACAGCAATTGATCTGGACTCAACACAAGCAGGCCTCTATTTTGAGCTGGGGAAAAACTACAGATTGACAAAACGCTACGATCAGTCGGAAAGGGTTTTTTTTAAGGCGCTTGACTTGCGCAACGATGACGAATGGATTTTAAATGAATTGTGTCTTCTCTATGAAGATACTGCCGCCTATCACAAGCTATTGCAAACCATGCAAAAACTGGCCTTGAAGCACCCCGATTATCAAGAAGACTTAGTGTCATTTTATATCGAGCAAGGACGTTATGTAGACGCCAACAGGGCATTACAGGAATTAGAAGCAAAGTATGCTACCACGCCTTCTAGGTTAGAGAAAAGACTTCTTTTAGACCGTTTGATGAATCCCGAACAGTCGAGCATTACTAACAACATAAAAAATTTGATAGCAGTATCCGACTGGGACACTGCTTTGACTGTAGTTTCCAAATGCTTGACAAGCTCATCACAAACCAAAGAAGCTAAAGCTGAACTTATTGAGTTAATTACCTATAATTTTATCAAAGCGAAGCCCTTGGAGCTACTTGACGCACTGGATCAATCGGAACTATTTTACGAACTAAATGTGTTGTTATTAAAGAGCGAAATTCACTTTGAATTAGGACAATTCCAAGAATCTTTGCGGCTGTCTGAAGAAGGCTTGGCGTTATATCCAGCACAAGCCATGTTGTATTTGCGCAATGGTATGGCGCTCAATAGGCTCGAAAGATGGGAAGAAGCGTCTGCAATATTGGAGATGGGTTTGACGTTCCTCATCCAAGGGCAAGCTTCGTTTGTACAGTTCTACGACGAATTGATTGTTACTTATACTGCTTTGAATCAACAGGAAATGGTAGATTTGTACAGATCAAAAAAAGCTGATTTAGAATGATCCTAAGAAGACTTGTATTGCTGTTGATTCGTGTGATATTGACCTTTTCCCTAATAACCTGCGGAAGCTCTAGGACATTGAAAGCAAGCAGCAAGCCCATCACCAAAATTAGTGTCCAATCATTGCTTGACTCACACCACGGTTCGGCAGCCAATTTTAGTCATCTTCAAGGAAAATTGAGAATTTCTTTGTTGAATGACGGCCGCGAAATGGGTTACAATCTTTCTATGAGGATGGCTAAAGATGAAAAACTATGGTTAAACGCAACGCTAAATATTGTAAGGGTCATGGCGACCACTCAAGGCGTGCAGTTTTACAATAAAATCGATCGGACATACTTTGAAGGCAGTTTTGGTGTTTTGTCAAAATGGCTGGGTATAGAGTTGAATTTTTCTCAGCTTCAAAATCTCATTTTAGGTCAGGCTATCATGGACTATGCCGCTAGGGACCTAGACTTGACGTTCTCCGACACCCAGTATCAATTGCGCACAAAGAATAGCGTTGGTACTGATTACAGAATTAGAATTAATGCAGGTCGGTTATTGGCAGATCAACAGTATTTTGCTCAAAGTGAAGGCGAAAGATCGGTTACTATTAATTATCTGAGCTATCAAACTATCGGTGACAAAACCATCCCGGAAGTTATTGTGCTAACCGCCAGAGATGGCAATGAGGTTACACAATTGGAGCTCAATCTTCTTGACTTGTCTTTTGTAGATCAACTCAATTTCCCTTTCAACATCCCATCTGGATATCAACGGACAGAATTATGATTTGGAAACAAGTTTTTTTGTCTTTAACAGTAATATTAGTATCGGTAAATGAAATTCAGGCCCAAAAAAGTCAAGCGCAGTTAGAGGAACGGCGACAAGCGCTACAAAAAGAAATCGATCAAATTAATAATTTGGTAGTTAAAGGACAGACGGCGCAAAAGTCTGTTCTCGCACAAATTGAGGACTTGGATTTGAAGTTGAAAGTGCGTCAAAACCTTATCGAAGTGACTAATGACCAAATCAATTGGTTAACTCGGCAGATTAGTATCAATCAGGACCAAAACGCCAAATTGCGTAAAGATTTATCGAGGCGTAAAGACGATTATGCAGCCATGATTGTGCGCTCTTTCAAGGCGAGAAATGAAAAAAGTAAGTTGATGTTTATTCTCAGTGCGGAAAACTTTCAACAAGCCTTTCTGCGATTGAGATACATCAAGCAGTATGCTGAATATCAAAAAAAGCAAGCCAATCTTATTGCAGAACAAACAGAAGTTCTTCAGACTCAAACTAAAGCCTATATGGCTCAAAAAGCTGAAAAAGACGACTTGATTCGGGCCAATCGCGAGGCCAAGCGGATTATTGAGTTGGATCGACAACGAAATAATACGTTAATGACTGATATTATGCGGAATCTGTCTACATATGAAAGTCAAATAAAGCAAAAGCAGAAAGAATCTAATGCCATTGATCGTGAAATTGCGGCCTTAATTCGATTGGCTCGAGAAAAGTCTAATACTGCCGCTGGAAAGGCCGCGAATTCTAAAACATTTTCGCTAACCCCTGAGGATAAAGCATTGGCAGCCAGCTTTGCAGCCAACAATGGTAAATTGCCCTGGCCTGTTGAAAAGGGCGTGGTGGTTTTACGGTTTGGCAAACAGCCACATCCCGTAGTGAAGACCGCAATTATTGACTCGCAAGGTGTGCGTATTGCTACCCCGGAAAATGAAAGTGTAAGAGCCGTTTTCCAAGGTGAAGTTTATGCTATAATGGCACCCAAATATGGCAACACAACAGTCATGATTCAACATGGAAACTACTTCACAATCTACCGTAATCTCACTGAAATTGCAGTAAAAAAAGGGGATAAGGTTGACGCCAAGCAAGTCATTGGAAAGGTGCTGAAGAATAAAGTCAGTGGAGAATCGGTTCTCAACTTTAGCGTCTTCAAAGATACAAAGCCCCAAAATCCAGCCAATTGGATTTATAAAATGTAGTGACTAATCTCTACTTCTACTGCCAACTTATTTTTAAATTAAAAGCACTGAAGTCATTTTCGTTGAAGTCGTTAGAAAAGAGAATGCGAGGATCAATAATCCGTTGCTCAAATGGAAGTCTTAAAGCAAATCCAAAATGACACCCTAAAACAATGCCTTTGTTCCCCTTATCAGAAATCTCAACATTATAGTTTAAAGGATCATATGTAAGCACCCCATCGAAGGTGGTAAAATATTTGATCATAATGCCCAAACCTAAGCCCTGTTTGAATATATTAATCAATTTGCGTTGTCTTAACAGGTATCAATTGAATAAAGGAGGCCACTTGTAACTCATTTTTTTGGGTACGAAGCCGTCAAAGCTAAAAGCCAAATTTGAAATTAAATATTTATGAGTTGTCATAAATAGGTTAAGATGGTTAGATTATCACATGTTTTAATCAGTTGGGAATTCTGACGGTGTCAAGAGTATAAAAAAACATATCAATAAGATGTAAAACCTTACAAACCTTTACAATATTATGCGGGGGAAGGGGCTAAACTTTATCATCAGTCTTTTAGAAACAACGCTTTTAGTTCGGTAGCGTCCATGGGGTGCATTTTTTTTGCTAGAATAAGACTGAGTTGTTTGCGTCTAAGAGCGCTGGCATAACGGTCCTTTTCTTCTTCGGTTTCTGGTTGCAATTGGGGCACTTCTACAGGACGTCCGTCCTGGTTAACAGCGACAAATGTATAGATACCCTCATTGGCTTTTTTTCTCTGCCCTACAAGACTGTCATTGACCCATACGTCAATATAAATTTCCATAGATGTTTTAAATGCTCTCGACACTTTCGCTTCTACTGTGACAATGCTTCCAAGCGGAACAGTGCGCCCGAAACTCACGTGATTGACTGAGGCTGTTACTACCAGTTGATTTGAATGTCGGCGGGCAGTGATACTTGCCGCTCTATCCATTCGTGCCAAAAGCTCTCCGCCAAAGAGGTTATTCAGTGGATTTGTCTCACTTGGCAACACCAAGTCTGTCATCACAGTTAACGATTCTTTAGGAGTCTTCATCATGTTATTAGTTTGGATGCTTTACCAGGAGTCAAAATTACTCTTTGTCAATCAATAACCAAGCAGAAGGGTTGTAAATTGATCGAATATCCGCCAGCGCATCTCTTGCTTCTTCAGCGGTGTGATAACTACCATAAGCAACTTGGTGCAGGCCGTAGCTGTTTTGACCTAACAATTCGGCTTTATCAAACCCTAGATTAATCAAGCTCTTGAGGGCTTTAAGAGAGTTGCTCTCAACACGAAAGGCCCCAGCAATAATATGAAATTTAGGATCTTCTTGAGGCACTTCAATGGTTACCGCAGGCAGCGGGTTATCGATAACAAAAGTCGCTTGCTGAATTTCTTTGTTCAGATCATTTTGAACATTTTGTTCCACCAAGGTATTGTAATCATTGATTTGCTGCAATCGATGGTTTAAATAAAAGCCCGAAACACCTAAAGCAACAACAAAAATAGCAGCATATTTCACAAAACTGCTGCTAGTCTTCTTGGTTACTAGGGGTACAACAGCAATCTCTTCTTCCCTGATAATGGGTTTTGCAACGATAGCCGAAAGGCCAAAAGAATCGGTCAAATAGTTAATATGATAGGAAGGCTCAAAAAATAGAGCGCCCTCAGTTTGACGTAATTGGCCAATATGTTTTAAAACAACAGTTTCGCCCCGAGCCAGGTCTGTTTGCCATTGCAGCACACTCCGAGTAATTTTTTGACAAGCGTTTTCGTATGGGATACCCTCTAATAGAGCAATGTGGTTTGCAAGTAATCCGTCGTTATTAGTTAACTGATTATTGAAAGAAAGTTGCTTTGAAGGAGGGTAAAATGCATGGGACAGATCGTGACTTTTGGAAGGCTGATTTTGAGTTAAAAAAGCCCCAAAAGCAGGCACTACCACACAGTCGTAACGGTAGAGCAAATCGCCAATATAATCGTGTAATTGCATTGATCAAAGATAAAAATTTTTCCATCTTTTCAAAGCCAAATTTCATTTTCGCTAGAGTTTTTTTATTTTTAACTACCCTATGTTTCAAAAAAAAAATAATGGCCTCAGACAACCTACTTTATGCCATGGCATTGCAACACGCATCCCTAGTTGGTGACATCACTGCAAAAAAATTGATTTCATATTGTGGCACACCAGAAGCGGTTTTTAAGGAAAAATCATCTCGATTACTCAAGATTGACGGGATTGGAACCACCATTGTTTCCCAGTTAAAGAGATCTGATGACCTTAAGGCCGCTGAGGCTGAATTGGCTTTCATGGACAAGACTGGAATTAAAGGCCTTTATTTCGCAGATGACAACTATCCAAACTACCTGAAACATTGCCTAGACGGTCCCTTAGTGCTATTTGTGAAAGGCAAATCGGATTTCAAATCAAGAAGGCCTGTAGCTATTGTTGGAACAAGAAAAATAACTGCTCATGGGGCGTCATTTTGTAAGTCTTTAGTTGAAGGGTTGGCTATCGCAAATGTTGCAATTGTTTCGGGATTGGCCTTTGGGGCCGATATTATCGCACACAAAGTAGCCCTAGAAAACGACATGGAAACCATTGCATGCTTGGGTCATGGACTGCACCGAATATACCCACATCAACACACGCATATTGCCCACAGCGTGGAAAAACATGGCGCCTTGGTCTCCGAATTGTGGAGTACTACTAATTTTACAAGCAAGCATTTTGTGCGTCGTAATAGACTAATAGCTGGCTTGTCACAAGCCACGGTAGTCGTTGAATCTGGCGCTGTAGGCGGTAGTTTGATTACTGCCGAGATGGCTTTGGATTACAATCGTGATGTGTTCGCGGTAGCTGGACGACCATCCGACCGAGGAAGTGAGGGTTGTAACAGACTCATAATGTCTCAAAAGGCGCAAATGATATGCTCTGCAGAAGATTTAATATATTGGATGGGGTGGCAACCTGAAGAAGCCAGCAAGCCCATTCAAAAAGGCCTTTTTTTAGATTTAACGGATATGGAATTGAAGTTGTACAATTGCCTCAAGGAAGCTGGAAAGGAACATTTGGATCAATTGGCATTGAATTGTAAGATGACGACCCATCAGGCTGCTGGAAGCTTGGTTCAATTAGAACTGAAAGGTGCAATTAGATCCCTGCCAGGGAAAATGTTCGAAGTCATTTAAACACCATATCCCAGTTTCTCCCTTACCCTATGAAGGACATCATCCGCTATGAGTTTAGCCCGTTTTGCGCCTATCTCCAGAATGGTATCAAGATCTTCTTGATGCGCCATGAAGTAATCGAATTTCTGTCGGGCTTCTTTAAATGTCTCTAGCAACTGTTCGAATAAAGCTTGTTTGGCGTGACCATAGCCATAACCACCGTTTATATAGTTCTGTTTCATCTGGGCAACCTCAGCTTCAGAAGCAACCAGTCGGTACAGGGCGAAGCAATTACAGTTGTCAGGATCTTTGGGTTCCTCTAAAGGTGTGCTGTTTGTATGGATACTCATAATTTGCTTGCGCAAGGCTTTTTCAGGCAAGAAAATATTGATGGTATTGTTCTTGCTTTTACTCATTTTTTGACCGTCAACGCCAGGAATATACATGGTTGCTTGTTGGACTTGAGCCTCGGGAAGCACGAATGTGTCACCCATTTGAGCATGAAAACGTCCTGCCACATCTCTAGTCATTTCTATATGCTGTAATTGATCTTTGCCGACCGGAACAATGTTGGCGTCGTAAAGCAGTATATCGGCAGCCATTAACATAGGATATGTAAACAGACCGGCGTTAACATCTTCTAAATGGTCGGACTTATCCTTGAAGCTGTGTGCTAATGTCAGTCGTTGATAAGGATAAAAACAACTCAGATACCAAGCCAATTCGTTCACCTGAGCCACATCACTTTGTCTGTAAAAAACAGTTTGGTGATGATCAAGTCCCATAGCTAGCCACGCAGCAGCAGTGGCGTAGGTATTCTCTTTTAGGGCCGTAGCGTCTTTTATTTGAGTCAGGGAATGCAAGTCCGCGATAAATAAAAAGGACTCGTTATTGGGATCATTACTCATTTTTACGGCAGGCAGTATGGCGCCTAAAATATTGCCCAAATGAGGTGTGCCGGTGCTTTGAATGCCTGTTAAAATACGTGCCATGGGTAAAGTCCTTGAGCTGCAAATTTATGACTTTTGACCATCCAGTGGCATGCGTTGACGTCAAAAATTAGTACAAAACCAAAATCTACCATCTATTTTCCCTATGTTCGCATTGCCAAATAAAAACCGTAGGACTGCAATGCACTTGTTTAAATGTCTTTTTTGGATACTGTATCGCAGTTGGTTTTATGTGCTTGCTGCGCTGATAATTATAGTAGTAGCCCCTGCGATGTTGATCTTTTTATCAAGGTTAAAATGGTATCCAACATTTTATAAATTGGCCCGACTTTGGGGTCGTGTTTTGCTGATCGGCATGGGATACAGGTGGACGGTCACCTCCGAGACTCAGTTGGAAAAAGGCAGGAACTATATGTTTATTGGCAATCACACCTCCATGCTCGACCCTATGCTCATGTTGGATGTTGTCAAGCACAATCCAATTGTCTTTGTTGGCAAACAAGAATTGGAAAAGATTCCAATATTTGGGTACTTCTATCGAAAATCATGCATATTGGTAGACCGAGCGACAACCGAAAGTCGGATAAATGTATATCCTCAAGCTCAGGCCCGCTTGGATGCGGGTTTCAGCATTGGTATTTTTCCAGAAGGCGGTGTTCCCGATGAGTCAGTAGATTTAGATGATTTTAAGAATGGCGCCTTCCGTTTGGCCATCCAATATCAAATCCCTATTGTACCTCTAATATTTGTCGGTCCAAAAAAATTGTTCTCCTTCACTTTTTTTAGCGGAGGCCCAGGTAAATTATCCACCCACGTCATGCCAATAATTGAAACAAAGGGCATGAATAATAAAGACCTAGCTGAATTAAAAAAGACTACCAGAGAATTGATGCTCAGGGAAGTGCTAAAAAGAGGGGTTTAACCTTTTAAGTTTTCTTTAATCTTGGTTTCCAGTTCTTCCATCAATTCTACATTGTCCTCAAGAAGTGTTTTTACAGCGTCTCTTCCTTGACCTAATTTGGTTTCGCCATAACTGAACCATGATCCACTTTTTTTGATCAGTTCTTGCTCAACCGCCACATCAATAATTTCACCAACTTTTGAAATTCCTTTGCCAAACATAATGTCGAATTCAGTAGTTTTAAAAGGAGGGGCCACTTTGTTTTTCACAACTTTCACTCTTGTCTTGTTGCCAAGGACGTTACCATCGGTATCTTTAATTTGAGTCGATCGACGGATATCTAATCGCACAGAGGCGTAAAATTTCAGGGCATTACCCCCTGTAGTTGTTTCAGGATTACCAAACATTACCCCAATTTTTTCTCGGAGTTGGTTGATGAAAATCATGGTGCAATTGGTTTTGCTAATAGATCCTGTTAATTTTCTCAAAGCCTGAGACATGAGGCGGGCATGAAGACCCATTTTTGAATCTCCCATTTCTCCTTCAATCTCACTTTTTGGTGTCAGTGCCGCCACGGAGTCAATAACAATAATATCAACTGCTCCAGAGCGTACCAAATTATCGGCGATTTCTAAAGCTTGTTCACCGTGATCGGGTTGGGAGATGATTAAATTATCAATATCTACACCAAGTTTTTCTGCATAAAATCAGTCAAAAGCTTGTTCGGCATCTATAAAGGCTGCAATTCCACCAGCTTTCTGAGCCTCAGCGATGGCATGCAATGTCAAGGTGGTTTTTCCAGATGATTCAGGACCGTATATCTCTATTACCCGACCCTTTGGGTAACCGCCAACACCCATGGCAATATCCAATCCTAAAGACCCAGATGAAATTGATTCTACATCAACTACGGCCTTGTCGCTCATGCGCATGACCGTTCCCTTGCCATAGGATTTATCTAGTTTGTCTAGCGTTAACTGTAGGGCTTTTATTTTTGCAGCTTTGTCTGAACTCATGGTATTTTTCTTTTTTAATTGCGGTGTGCTAATTTACTAATTTCTCTGGTCAATATCCAATTCTTTTAGACATTGACCAACAGATTTTTGACCCTCCTACACAATGTACTATCTTTGCGTCAGAAATTTGTTTAACTTAACCAAGTATAGCATGCAACTGTACAACACATTAAGTGCAGACGAACGCGCGAGGCTCATTGCTGAAGCTGGACAAAGAAGAATGACTTTGTCCTTCTACCAATATGCTAAAATAAATGATCCTCAGCAGTTTCGAGATGCACTATTTATACAATGGAATACCCTAGATGTATTGGGCCGTATCTATGTAGCTCATGAAGGGATAAACGCCCAACTCTCTGTTCCCGCTGAACGATTTGACGATTTTAAATTACGGCTAGATTCTATTGACTTTTTAAAAGGCGTTAGATTGAATATCGCTATCGAACACGACGATTTTTCATTTTTAAAATTGACCATTAAAGTCAGACCTAAAATTGTCTCTGACGGATTGAATGACCAAACCTTTGATGTGACCAACCGTGGAGTTCATTTGAACGCAGAAAAATTCAATGAATTGGTGGCTAGAGAAGACACTATTTTAGTTGATATGCGCAATCACTACGAGAGCGAGATTGGCCATTTTGACAATGCCATAACCCCAGATGTAGATACTTTTCGAGAGTCTTTGCCGAAGATTGAGCAAGATTTATCAGAATTTAAAAAAGACAAAAATTTGGTGATGTATTGTACTGGCGGAATCCGTTGCGAAAAGGCCAGTGCCTACTTCAAGCATGTTGGATTTGAAAACGTATACCAGCTGGAAGGAGGCATTATTGAATACGCACGTCAAGTGCAGCAGAACGGATTGGAGAATAAATTCAAAGGGAAGAATTTTGTTTTCGACCAGCGAAGAGGGGAGCGAATAAGTGATGAAATCATTGCGCAATGTCACCAGTGTGGGTCGCCGTGTGACACGCATACCAATTGCGCCAACGAGGCTTGTCATTTGCTATTTATCCAATGTGAAAAGTGTCAAGATGAAATGGACAACTGTTGCTCTGAAACCTGCATGGACATACACCACTTGCCAGAAGAACAGCAAAAAGAATTGAGGAAAGGCCAAGGCAATAGTAATGATATTTTTAAGAAAGGGCGGGCAGATCATTTGCCCTTCAAAAAAAATTTGAGGGACATCCGAAAGGTCTTTAAAAACCCATCATATTAGTGTTTTTTTTAAATCGATGGATAGTGCTACCTTTATACAATTGCTAAAGCAGTAGATTAATACGATTTTTACCAACACCCGAAACAATCAAATGGCATGTAACAGTTGTAGTAGTGGATCTAATGGTCAGCCAAAGGGATGCAAAAACAATGGCACCTGTGGCACGGATGGCTGCAACAAATTGACAGTGTTTGATTGGTTGGCTAATATGGAACTCGCAGAAGGGGAAGTCCCTTTCGACGGGGTTGAAGTAAGGTTTAAGAATAGCCGCAAAGAGTTTTTTAAAAACACTGATAACCTTCCACTAAAAATGGGAGATGTGGTGGTAACTCAGGCAGAATTTGGCCATGATATAGGAACAGTGACGCTGACAGGCCAGTTGGTAAAGGTTCAAATGCAACGTAAAAAAGTTGACTTTGAGGATGAATCAAAAATCCAAAAAATATACAGAATTGCTTCGCAAAGAGATATTGACAAGTGGATTGAATTGAGAGAAAAAGAGGAGGCTATGCAAGTACTAGCGCGTCAAATAGCCATTGATTTGAGTCTCAAAATGAAAATTTCCGACTTGGAATATCAGGGAGATGGCAGTAAGGTCACTTTTTTTTATACCGCCAATCAGAGGGTTGATTTTAGGGATATGATTAAAATATTTGCTCGTGAGTTCGGTACCAGAATAGAAATGCGCCAAGTTGGATTAAGACAGGAGGCCGCTCGTCTTGGCGGCATAGGCTCCTGCGGCAGAGAATTGTGCTGCTCTACATGGCTAACAGACTTTCGAACAGTTACTACTTCGGCAGCCCGATACCAGCAACTGTCTTTAAATCCTCAAAAATTGGCAGGTCAATGCGGCAAACTTAAATGTTGCTTGAATTTTGAACTGGATTCATATATAGAAGCTTTGAAGGCATTTCCCAGTACCGACATTAAGCTGCTAACTGAGAAAGGAGAAGCTGTTTGTCAAAAATCAGATATCTTTAAAGGCATTATGTGGTACGCCTACAAGGGCGAATGGATTACTTGGTTTCCCATTGAAGTAGGAGAGGTATCAACCATCGTTGAGCTCAATAAAAACGGCTTGAAGGCTGAAAGCTTGGAAGCCTATGCCTTGGTTCAAGAAACGGATACTCAAGTGGCATTTGAAAACGTTGTTGGACAGGATAGCTTAACACGATTTGATGTAAAACGTCGCTCTCATAGAGGCAAGTCACGAAGAAGACCGAGGAACTCAAATGGTAAGTAAATTGAAAATAGGATTTGCCGCACTTGTGATCGGCGCAACAGTTTGGACGTGCCAGTCTCCAGATCTGTATACTTTCTTTTATGAAACCCCCAGCGGTTGGGCAAACCAAACAGCTATTAATTTTAAATACAAGAACGTCAAGCCACTGTCGAGTGATGTTTTTATTGTAATCAGAACAACTCCAACCTATGAATTTAGTAACCTATTTGTAATAGCGAAGTTGACAACGCCAAGTGGTGTTGTTCAAGTTGATACTCTAGAGTATGAGATGAGCTTTCCTGATGGGCGTCAAATGGGAGGTGGACTCACTGCAGTAAAAACGCATAAACTTTGGTACAAGGAGTCATATGATTTTAACGAAATTGGCGTTTATAGTTTTGATGTTGAACATGCCATGAGACGAGCCAAGGAAATTGACGCAGTAGCTAAACTCCAAGGTATTACAGACGTGGGTCTGCAAATCGTAAAACCCTCAACAGAATGACAGCCAAGAAACAAACCAAAGTAAAACCCAGAAAATACAAATTGATAAAAAGGCTTTGGGTACTTTTTATTCTAGGAATCAGTGCGATCCTACTGTTGTTTTTATCGGCTTCTTTGGGTCTCTTAGGCGAAATGCCAGACCACACCCGATTAGAAAACCCTCAAACCAATTTGGCAACGGAAATCATTTCTTCCGATAGTCAAACAATTGGTAAATTTTATTTTGAAGACAATCGAACCCTATTGCCCTATGATGAATTGCCACAGCACTTGGTTGATGCCTTAATTGCTACTGAAGATGTCCGATTTAAAAGCCATTCGGGTATCGATGTTAGAGGCACTATTAGGGCCGCGTTGTTTTTGGGAAGCCGAGGAGGAGCCAGTACCATTTCTCAACAGTTGGCAAAGCAATTTTTTACGGGAATAGTTGCCAATAATAAATTTGAACGTCTGCATCAAAAAGTCAAAGAATGGGTGATTGCCACTCGTTTGGAGCGCCAATATACTAAAGAAGAAATCATAGCCATGTATTTCAATATATATGATTTTGGGAACAACGCCGACGGTATTCGCTCAGCATCTAGAATATATTTTGGCAAGGAACCCCAGGAGTTAAAAATTGAGGAATCGGCAATGCTTGTGGGAATGTTTAAAAACTCCTCGCTCTACAATCCTTTACAAAATCCAGTTGGCACAAAGAATCGTCGTGATGTTGTATTGTCTCAACTTGCGAAATATAATTTTATAGAGGAAAAATGGAAAGATTCTCTGCAATCACTACCTATTTCTCTGACCTATTCGCCAGAATCACATCAGCAAGGTCCTGCAGCATACTTTCGAGAATACCTGAGAGCCTATCTCAAAGATTGGTCTTCCCGAGAGGAGAACAAAAAGCCAGATGGCACAGCCTATGATATTTATAGAGATGGCCTAAGAGTATATACCACTATTGATTCTCGCATGCAGAAATATGCTGAAGAGGCTGTGAGCGAACATATGCCGCGGCTTCAAAAAGAGTTTTATGTACAAAATACCCCAAAAAGAAATCCAACAGCTCCCTTCCTAGAGCTCAGCAAAGGTGAAGTAGAACAGCTGATGAACACGAGCATGAAGAGATCGGAGCGCTGGAGGGTCATGAAAAAAAATGGGATTACCGAGGCGGAAATCGTAAAGGCATTCAAGATTCCTATTCCGATGAGAGTGTTTTCATGGCAAGGCGAAATCGATACCATCATGACCCCCATGGATTCCATGCGCTATTACAAAACTTTTTTAAGATCCTCAATCATGTCCATGGAGCCTCAGACGGGTCACGTTAAGGCTTGGGTAGGCGGTATTAATTACAAGCATTTCAAGTATGATATGGTCAATCAGGGTCGTCGCCAAGTAGGCTCTACATTTAAACCATTTTTGTACGCCTCAGCTATAGACCAATTACAGCTGTCTCCTTGCGATTCAGTTCCTGACACCCAAATTACCATTGAAGCAAATAAATATGGCAATCCATTACCTTGGACCCCTAAGAATTCGGGAGGCACCTATGGTGCTACCTATACCTATAAAGCGGCCTTAGCCAATTCGATAAACACCATCAGCGCAAAACTTATAGACCGCGTTGGACCCCAGCAGGTCGTTGATCTTGCCAGAAAATTAGGAATCACCTCCGATTTACCCGTTGTTCCGTCCATTTGTTTGGGGACACCAGATATTAGTCTTTTCGAAATGGTAGGCGCCTACAGCACATTCGCTAACAAGGGAATATACACTAGGCCAGTGATGGTACTTAGAATTGAAGATAAAAACGGTACAATTCTCTTTCAAAATATGCCAGAGACCCAAGATGTTTTGAGCGAAGAAACAGCCTATGTTACTGTAAAATTGATGGAAGGAGTTACTGATTCAGGTTCAGGAATTAGACTCAGAACTACTGGTGCCGACAAGTATCGCAAAGAATATCAGGAAATTGTTACTGGATATCCCTACCAATTTACAAACCCAATAGCAGGTAAAACCGGAACGACTCAGAATCAGTCCGATGGTTGGTTTATGGGTATGGTGCCAAATTTGGTCACAGGAGTTTGGGTAGGGGGAGAAGATCGTGCGGCCCATTTTAGAACCATTACCTACGGTCAAGGCGCATCTATGGCCTTACCTATTTGGGGGTTATATATGAAAAAATGCTATAATGATGCCAGTTTGTCCATTTCGACAGATGAGTTTGAAGCGCCGAATAATTTGAGAATTCGGGTAGATTGCACTAGCGACTCCGATACCCATCAGACCGTTACTCCATTGCCCGACTTCGATTTTTAAAGTGTCAAATTATGATTACTAAAACTGTAAATTCAATTCAAGAAGCGCTAGAGGGTGTCTCTGATGGCATGACTCTTTTATTAGGGGGATTTGGTTTATGTGGCATTCCTGAAAATGCCATCTCTGAATTAGTAAGATTGGGGGTTAAGGATTTGACTTGTATTTCAAACAATGCCGGTGTCGATGATTTTGGACTGGGGTTGTTACTCCAAAATCGGCAAATCAAAAAAATGGTGGCCTCTTATGTCGGAGAAAACGACGAATTTGAAAGACAAATGTTGAGCGGCGAATTGGAGGTTGAACTTATTCCTCAAGGCACCCTTGCCGAGCGGTGTCGGGCAGCTCAGGCTGGATTTCCTGCTTTTTATACCCCCGCAGGCTTTGGAACCGAAGTGGCCGAAGGTAAAGAAACCAGAGCGTTTGACGGCAAGATGTATGTTTTGGAGCAGGCTGTTAAAGCCGATTTTTCTATCGTCAAGGCCTGGAAAGGCGATACCTCAGGAAACCTCATTTTTAAAGGAACGGCCAGAAATTTCAATCCTAATATGTGTGGCGCTGCTAATATTACCATTGCAGAAGTAGAAGAACTAGTACCTGCTGGTGAACTAGACCCCAACCAAATTCATATCCCTGGGATATTTGTTCAACGGATCGTTCAAGGTAGTAATTATGAAAAACGTATTGAACAACGCACAACCAGACCTCAACCCTAAGCTAGTGTTATGTTAGATAAATTTGGAATAGCAAAACGAATTGCCAAAGAAGTTAAAAATGGCTACTACGTCAACCTAGGTATCGGCATACCAACATTAGTAGCCAATTTTGTCAGAACAGACATTGAGGTAGAGTTTCAAAGTGAAAATGGTATTCTTGGCATGGGACCCTTCCCCTTTGAAGGTGAAGAAGACGCCGATCTGATCAATGCTGGCAAGCAGACCATTACTGCCCTTCCAGGAGCTAGCTATTTCGATTCCGCAACCAGTTTCTCTATGATTAGAGGTCAACATGTCGATTTGACCATTCTAGGAGCTATGGAAGTGTCCGAAGATGGCGACATTGCTAACTGGAAAATACCTGGCCGCATGGTCAAGGGTATGGGTGGCGCCATGGATTTGGTGGCGAGTGCAGATAATATCATCGTAGCTATGATGCACACCAATAAGGCTGGAGCGTCTAAATTACTAAAACACTGCTCTTTGCCACTGACCGGAGTGCGTTGTGTCAAGAAAATTGTGACCAATTTAGCTGTGCTTGACGTTACTAAAGATGGATTCAAACTACTTGAGCGCGCACCAAATGTTAGTATCGAACAGATAAAAGCAGCAACTGATGGCAGGCTAGTCATCGAGGGCGAAATTCCAGAAATGATTTAGAAGTTCCTTCTGGTTAAGCGCCCTATTTCATAAACTTTACGAATAATGAGTCTATGCGCTGTTACACAACAAAATAGCAGTACATTTGCCGCGACCTAAAAATAGGCCATGCAAGATATCAGAAACATAGCTATTATAGCGCACGTAGATCACGGGAAAACCACCCTCGTTGATAAAATCCTTCATCACTGTCAACTATTTCGCGAGAATGAAAGTACAGGAGATCTCATTTTGGACAACAACGATTTGGAGCGAGAACGTGGGATTACTATTCTGTCAAAAAATGTATCTGTCAAATTTGGGGATACTAAAATCAACATCATTGATACTCCAGGTCACGCCGATTTTGGTGGCGAAGTGGAACGGGTATTAAATATGGCTGACGGGGTTTTGTTGCTCGTGGATGCTTTTGAAGGACCTATGCCCCAAACCCGATTTGTTCTTCAAAAAGCATTGAGTTTAAAGCTCAAACCAATCGTGGTAATCAATAAAGTTGACAAAGAAAATTGTACGCCTGAGGAAGTCTATGAATCCGTGTTCGATCTTATGTTTGAACTAGGTGCCGAAGAATGGCAACTCGATTTCCCTGTGCTCTATGGGTCGGCTAAAAACAATTGGATGTCTGATGATTGGAAGAATCAAACAGATTCCATTGCGCCTCTACTAGAAGCAGTTGTTGAACATATACCAGCTCCAAAAATCACGGAGGGATCTACTCAAATGCTGATTACTTCGCTCGACTTCTCCTCTTTTACTGGTCGAATTGCTATTGGTAGATTACAGCGCGGAGAGTTGAAAACAGGCCAATTTGTCTCTTTGGTCAAGCGGGACTTGTCCATTGAAAAAACCAGAATCAAGGAACTGTTTGTTTTTGACGGCCTTGGTCGCAAAAAAGTGGAATCGGTATCTTCTGGCGATATATGTGCTATTGTTGGACTAGAGAATTTTGAAATTGGTGATACTGTTGCCGATGCCGAAAACCCCGAGGGACTTCCAACTATCGCCATTGATGAACCTACAATGAGCATGTTATTTACCATTAACGACTCTCCCTTTTTCGGTAAGGATGGTAAGTTTGTCACCTCCAGACATATTAAAGATCGGTTAGAAAAGGAATTAGAACGCAACTTGGCCATGCGCCTAGAGGAAACAGGTGCAGCGGATAAATTTATGGTTTTCGGACGAGGTGTTTTGCATCTGTCGGTTTTAATTGAAACCATGAGACGGGAAGGTTATGAGCTTCAAATTGGTCAACCACAAGTCATCATCAAAGAAATTGACGGTGTAAAATGCGAGCCTATTGAGGAATTAACAATTGACCTGCCTGAAGAGGTCTCAGGTCGTGCCGTCGAGCTAGTTTGCTTACGGAAAGGCGAAATGACGGCCATGGAGCCAAAAGGCTCCAGGATGATTTGCAAATTTCTTATTCCCTCGCGAGGGATCATAGGATTGAGAAATCAATTACTCACTGCAACGGCTGGTGAAGCCATTATGAATCATCGTTTTTTAGCTTTTGAGGCATTCAGAGGGCCAATAGCAGAGCGAAATAACGGCTCTCTTATCTCCATGGAAAAAGGAACAGCCATTCCCTATTCGTTAGACAAATTACAAGAACGTGGGAAGTTTTTCATTCATCCAGGAGATGAAATATATACCGGCCAAGTTATCGGTGAAAATTCTCGTGGTGATGATATGGTGGTCAATGTGACAAAAACAAAAAAATTGAGTAATGTGAGGTCTTCAGGAACAGATGACAAAGTAAAACTCGCGCCACCCATTCAATTTAGTCTAGAAGAAGCTTTGGAATACATCCAAAAGGACGAATACGTTGAGGTAACACCAAAGTCCTTGAGACTTCGAAAAGTTTATTTGGACGAGAATGAGCGCAAGCGCAACGAGAAGCAGTTTCAATAATTATTTGGTCTTCTTGTTTGAGCGTGCTTTGGGTAAACAACCCAATATTCACTCAACTTTTTTGAATTTGTGGTTTTGATTTCAGTCACAACAAAGGTGTCTTGATATTTTTTCAGTGATGCCTTAAATTTATTGTAGTAAGTATCTTTGCCACAGAGAAAAGTATAATCTCCTGATACCCTAAAGGCTTTACTATCCTTTATTTCTGCAATATCTATAGTATTCAATACCTCGAAAAAATAGGTGTTTGGATCGTGGCAACGGTTGACTACGTTTTTAAATTTTTGCTCAAGAATAGCTTCAATTTTTGCCATCGAAGATTGACTAAAAGCATGAAAACTGCAAACGAAAAGGAGTCCCAAAAAGGGCAGTATAGGTTTGTTCATTAGATTTGGTTTAGAACCTTAAAAACGCCAAAAGCGACTAAAAGGTCTGGTTAATGGGCTGAACAAATATAAATAAAATTCAAAAATTATCAGGTATCGCTGAAATCAGATTTTTGGTGTAGGCTGATTTTGGAGCGTTATATACTTCATCGGCCTCCCCTATCTCTTCAATTTGACCATTTTTCATTACCATGAGTCTGTCTGAAATGTATTTCACCACAACCAAATCGTGAGATATGAACAAATAGCTGAAACCAAAATCTTCTTGCAGATCTGCTAATAAATTAAGTATTTGAGCTTGAACTGACAGGTCGAGAGCTGAGACAGATTCATCGCAAATGATGAGTTTGGGCTTCACGGCGAGTGCCCTTGCAATACCAATGCGCTGGCGTTGTCCGCCAGAAAACTCGTGAGGATAACGTTCGTAGTGTTCTGCAAGAAGTCCAACCCTTGCTAATAACTCCAATACGGCTTGTTTTCTGTCCTCCTTGTTGTTTTGAAGACCATGGACTATCATGGGTTCGCCAATAGCCTCACCAATGGTCATTCGAGGGTTTAACGACCCATAGGGGTCTTGAAAAACAATTTGAAGGTCTTTCCTTATGTCTCGAAGGTCGCTTTTCGACAAATTACAGATATCTTTTCCGCGGTATAGTATTTGGCCGTCATTTGGTGGGTCAAGCAATAACAGACTTTTTGCCAAGGTTGACTTGCCACATCCCGATTCTCCGACAAGCCCAAGTGTTTCTCCTTCGTATATTTTAAAACTAACTTGATTGAGCGCCTTAAAAGTCTTAGAGTTTGACCACCAATGTATAGTTTTGGTATAGTTTTTTTCCAAATCAATGACTTCTAACAAAGGAGGTTTATCGTACATGGCTTTATGTCGATTTGCACGGGTTTGCAGATCAATTGGTGGGGAGGGTTCCCGTTCACGGATGCAGTCCTCGAGAGTTGGTAGTCTGGCAGGACGCGAATTTAAAGGAGGTCTCGCCTTTAACAAAGCTTTGGTATAAGGGTGCTTGGGTTGCCCAAATAGTTCTGAAGTTTTGCCACTCTCCACCATTTGTCCAGCTTGCATCACCACAACCCTGTTGGCAAGTTGACCAACTAATGGCAAATCGTGAGATATGAATATAATTCCCATATGATACTCTTTTTGCAATGCGATCAACAGGTCAAGGATTTCTTTCTGAACAGTGACATCCAAAGCAGTTGTTGGCTCATCTGCAATCAGTATATCCGGTTTACAGGCCAATGCCATAGCAATCATCACGCGCTGCTGCTGACCACCTGAAATTTCGTGGGGATACTTGGCGAACGAATTTTCGGGATCGGGAAGTTGTACCTTTTCAAATAAATTGATCACCTCTGCCTTGATCTCTGGAGAAGACATTGCGGTATGGGTTGACAACACTTCTGCTACTTGACGCCCACATCTCATGGATGGGTTTAAAGCTGTCATGGGCTCTTGAAAAATCATTGAAATTTTTCGGCCCCTAAGGCTAAGCAAGATGTCATTATCACATGTCGCTAAATTCTGATTATCAAACAAAATGTCTCCCGACGAAATACTGCCGTGTTTAGGCAGAAGACCCATGATAGCCAAGCTTGTAATTGATTTACCGCTACCTGATGCACCAACAATGCCCAAGATTTCACTCGGGTAAAGTTCAAAGGATAAATCCCTGACTACCTCGCGATCCTCAATGGTCACGGTTAAATGGTTTATTGTCAATATGGCCTTGTTAGAATCGCTCATACGGTAATAATTTCATGTTCTTCCAACAAGGCTTCGCCACGCATTTTTAAGACCAATTGCGCTACTGCAATGGTGTCTTTTTCGCAATATTGTATAATGCGTTCTAAATTCTGATCATTGTAGAAAACATCTCTGACTTGACTGCCATCAATATCATCTTTTGGCGAGGGAATCCCAAAAATTTTAGTCAATAATTTTAAGGAAGTAAAATGTTTAAAGTCTCCAAATTTCCATAAATCCATAGTGTCTAGATGGGGAATTTCCCATGGTTTTTTGCCAAAAAGATTCAGTTTTTCGGGCAGAGTAATACCGTGAATTAGCATTCTGCGCGCTATGTAGGGGAAGTCAAATTCCTTTCCATTGTGAGCGCAAAGGACATATTTTCTGTGCGCAAAATGCCCTTCCAAAATGTTCTTGAATTTCTTGAGCAAATCGGCTTCCTCTCCAGCAAAGGAAGTCACTCGGAGTTGTCGATAATTAGTATCGGGATTAATGTAGGCCACAGAAATGCAAATGATTTTACCAAACTCTGCCCAAATGGCGGCGCGGTCATAAAACGCTTCAGGGGTAAATTGATCTTTGCGCTGATAGGCCGATTTCTTTGCCCATAACTCTTGCCATTCTTCATCCAAATCCTTGAAATTGGCATGTTGAGGCACAGTTTCTACGTCAAGAAAAATCAGGTTGGCAAGGGGTAATTTTTGAAGCATTAGGGCGTCATTTTATAAACTTCATCAATAATGGTATAGAAGTCAGGAGAATGGGCATCCACCGCCACGTCGTTTTTGGTAATGGTCCGGCCAAGGCGGACAACAATGAGGTCATCCTCAGGAATAACAATTACGAGTTGACCCAAGTGACCTCGCATGTAAAAGATCTCTTTCCCCAAATGATTGGCTAGCCACCAACCGTAACCGTATTCAGGACTCGAAGGAAAACGAGGTCTTATGGACTTGGCCACAAAGGCTGAGTCGAGTAATTGTTGACCTTGCCATTTGCCATTTTGTTTGTAAAGTTTGCCAAATCTGGCAAAATCTCTGGCATTACTCCCAATACAGCAATAGGCTTTTTCCAAGCCTTTTGCTTCACTGTCCAGTTGCCAAAACGCTTCATTTTCTGCCCCCAATGGCTTCCAAAAACTATCGCTGAGGTATGACGACAGTTTTTTACCCGTTGCTTTTGTAATGACCATGGCAAGTAATTCAGTGCTGCCGCTAAGGTATTTGAAGGATTGTTCTGGTTCTTCAACCACTTTGAGCCCTAAAATCACTTTTTCTAAATCGTCATCAAAATAACTTCGGGTGGTAATGGACAGCGGGGAATAATAGGCTTCGTCCCAGTTGAGACCAGAACTCATCGACGACAAGTCGCCTACCGTCAGTCGGGCTCCCAACCCTTCTCTAAACTGAGGAAAAAAGTCTGAAACCTTTTGGTCTAGGCCACTGATATAGCCCTCCATAATAGCCTTCCCCAATAGTGCCGAGACGATACTTTTAGCCATCGAGAAAGAGTTGCTTTTCGAGTTTTGATCATAGCCCTGAAAATAGGATTCATGCCAAATACTGTCATTTTTGATGATGAGAAATGCTACCGATTCTGACCTATCGTGAAAGACTTGTAAGGGCGCCGTAGCTGTAACGGTATTATAGTCCTTGTGAATAGCCCAAGGCTGAGCTTCTCCGGCCTCTATGACGCGGTTGTCAAATACTTTATAATCTTCAAGATAGGCCGTGGTATAGCCTCTCGCATAGATGGTTCGGACTGCTTTAATCAGATAATCCAAGTCAAAGACGTAGAGCAATACCGTCAGACCAAAAAGCCCAATGACGAGCCGCTTCAAGGATTTTTTTAAACATTTCATGTTATGAGGGATAGACCGTTAAATTGAAACAACAACCAACATTTTGCTGCACGATGGCTTGGTTAAAGGTAAAAAATATTTTCAAAGTACGAAGTGAAGAAAACGGCTGCCTTAAATATTTGCGGACATAATCTTTTGAAAAATATCCATATCTAAAGATGACCGAATAAGAGGTGTAATTGCATGCCAAAGTGAGATAGTCTTTAAGGACATCTCTGGAATGGTGATGTTATTCTTTCTTTTTGAACGTGCTATTTATTGCGAACTTATGTATTTTTGAGGCAGATAAAACCAGACCATGAGACTATTATTAATTTTTACTTCGGCATTATTTTTAAGTGTAAACTCGTCAGAAGAATGGGGCGCTACAGGCCACCGCGCTATTGGAGAAGTTGCAACTCAAAACTTGAGTCGCAAGGCCTCTAAAGCGATCGACAAGATATTGCAGGGCGAATCCTTGGCCTTTGTTTCGACCTATGCCGATGAAATCCGTTCCGATAGCCAATATAATTCATATGCACCTTGGCATTATGTCAATATGCCATTTGACAAAGCCTATCACGAAATCCCTCACAAGGAAGAAGGAGACATTATACAAGCAATAGAACATTGTGTCGCGGTTTTAAAGAACCCAGAGTCCTCGAAAGCCGACCAAAAGTTTTTTTTAAAACTGCTAGTTCACTTTATTGGTGATCTTCACCAACCGATGCATGTTGGTCGCGAAGAAGATAAAGGGGGCAATGACATTAAAATGAAGTGGTTTGGCGGCAATACCAATTTACATCGTGTTTGGGATAGTGACATCATTGATAGCTATCAAATGAGTTATACCGAATTGTCAATCAATTTGCCGCGCTTATCAAAGGGAGAGATTAAAACCATACAGGCAGCACCCCTAATGATATGGGTCGAAGAGTCTCACGAACTGGTAAAAGGAATATATGATAACACACCAGCTGATAGCCGTTTGAGCTACAATTACCGCGAGCAATATATCGGCCTCGTGCGAACGCAAATTCAAAAGGGAGGATTGCGCTTAGCCGCAGTATTGAATGATATTTACGGCTAGACTATCCGAGTAGTTTGACGACATCTTTAGCGAAATAGGATGCAATGATTCTGGCACCTGCACGTTTGAAGGCTGTCAGGCTCTCAATCATAATTTGATCGTGATCCAACCAGCCTTTTTCAGCCGCCGCCTTAATCATGGCGTATTCCCCACTGACTTGGTAGGCAGCCACAGGAACGTGAAAATTTTGAGCCACCTGACTTACGATATCAAGGCAGGCCATCCCGGGTTTGACCATAACAATGTCTGCGCCTTCATCAATGTCCGCTGCCACCTCTCTTAAGGCTTCTTGACTGTTGCCAAAATCCATTTGATAGGTTTTTTTGTCGCCAAAGCCAGGAGCCGAGTCCAAGGCATCTCGGAAGGGGCCATAGAATCCAGAGGCGTATTTGGCGCTATAACTCATGATGCCAGTATCGATAAAGGAAGCCTCTTCTAGCGCTTGTCTGATGGCAAAAACCCGACCGTCCATCATATCACTAGGGGCTACAAAATCTGCTCCTGCCCTGGCATGAGAGACGCTCATTTCCGCTAAAATAACAGTAGTGGGATCGTTGACAATTTTACCGTTTTGAACGACACCATCGTGGCCAAAGGACGAGTAAGGATCAAGAGCAACGTCAGTCATAACCAACATGTCGGGACAGACTTCCTTTACCCTCTGAATCGCTCGTTGCATCAAACCCTTCGGATTGATAGCTTCAGTTCCTTCATTATCTTTGAGAGTATCATCGACTTTGACAAATAACAAAACAGCTCTCAATCCTAGGGACCAAAGTGTTTTGATTTCTTCCTCCAATTTATCCAGACTATACCGATAGTAGTTGGGCATTGAAGGAATAGTCTCTTTCACCGCTTTACCTTCTACTACAAATAGGGGTACCAAAAAATCTTGTGGGCTGAGAGAATGCTCCCGCACTAATGACCTGATGGCTTCGCTTTGACGTAGTCTGCGGTTTCTGTTGAATGGATACATATTAACTATTTGTTTTGCACCAATCTCTCGGTGAGGTAAGAACTTCTATTAATGCTGCTTCGGCCGAATTCTCTTCTGGCTGATGGTCATATTGCCATTGAACTTTTGGAGGTAAACTCATCAAAATACTTTCAATACGGCCGTTGGTTTTGAGGCCGAAAAGGGTGCCTTTGTCGTGTACCAAATTGAATTCCACATAACGGCCACGTCTAATTTCTTGCCATTCTCGTTCCTTGTCAGTGTAAGTCATGTCTTTACGACGAGTCACTATTGGGACATATGCCTCCAAAAAATGGTTTGCGTTGTCAGTTACGAAATCATACCACTGCTCTAAATTTCTTTCCTGATCGGCTTTGAGATAATCGAAAAATAATCCTCCAATGCCGCGCGCTTCTTGGCGATGCTGATTGTAAAAATACGCATCGCATTGTACTTTGTATTTTGGGTAAAAGGAAGGGTCATGTTGGTCACAAGAGGCTTTGCATATCCGATGGAAATGCTCGGCATCTTCTTCAAACAAATAGTAAGGCGTTAAATCCAAGCCTCCCCCAAACCAGGCATCTATGGGAGCTCCCGATTTGTCGTACATTTCAAAATAGCGCCAATTGGCATGGACAGTAGGTGCCATGGGATTCTTGGGATGCATTACCAAACTTAGGCCACAAGCAAAGAAATCTACCTCACCTATTTTGAAATAGGCCTGCATTGCTGGTGCCAAAGGCCCGTGAACCGCCGAAATATTAACGCCACCTTTTTCAAAAACAGCACCGTTCTCAATAATCCTAGTTCGTCCACCGCCACCCTCCGCACGGGACCATAAGTCTTCTTGAAAACAGGCCTTCCCATCAATAGATGTGAATGATTCGCAAATTTCATCTTGAAGCTGGCAGATGTAGTTGTAGAATTTATCTTTCATGGGGATAATTCTTAACCGCATCTACGAAGGCTTGAGCATGATCCAAAGGAATGTTTGGCAAAATCCCATGACCGAGATTTACGATATACCGATCTTTACCAAAGTCGTCAATCATGTTGTGTACCATTTTTTTGATGAGTTTGGGTGGCGACAACAAACGTGCGGGATCGAAATTCCCTTGAAGGGTTATTTGACCTCCGCTGAGATAGCGTGCGTTACGAGCAGAACAGGTCCAGTCCACACCTAAGGCACTGGCGCCACTTTTTGCCATATCGCTGAGCGCAAACCAACAACCTTTCCCAAAAAGAATCACATGGGCAGAATCCTTCAAAGCGCTGACGATTTGTTGGGTATAATTCATGGAAAATTCTTTATAATCTTCAGGGCCAAGTAAGCCGCCCCAAGAATCAAAAATTTGCACAACATCGACACCATGAGCTACTTTCGCCTTCAAATAGGCAATGGTAGTGTCGGTTATTTTTTGCAATAATTCATGCGCAGCGGACGGGTTAGAAAAGCAAAACCCTTTCGCTTGATCAAAGGTCTTGCTGCCTTGTCCTTGAACCACATAACACAATATGGTCCATGGCGAACCAGCGAATCCGATCAGAGGAATGTCGTCATTCAAAAGCACTTTTGTCGCTTCTATGGCCTTCATAACATAGTCCAATTCAACGGCAACATCAGGGACTACAACACGATCGACCCCTTTTTGGTCTCTCACAGGGTTGGAAAGGTAGGGTCCAAAATTGGGTTTCATTTCAACCTCTATATTCATCGCTTGAGGAACAACCAAAATATCGCTGAATAGAATTGCGGCATCCATGCCATACCGACGTATGGGCTGCATGGTGATTTCGCTGGCTAGCTCCGGGGTACGGCAGCGGGTAAAGAAGTCGTATTTTTCACGAATAGCAATGAATTCAGGCAGATAACGACCAGCCTGACGCATCATCCACACAGGAGGTCGCTCCACAGTTGCGCCATTTAAAGCTTTTAAAAACAAATCGTTTTTAGGCATGTTGTTTATATTTTATCAGTTGAATTAATACGTTGTCAATGGTTGCCTTTTTGGCCACCACAATGTTTGAGGTGTGTTTCAAAGCTTCATTCGCCGTAGTATGTCCAATACAAAATGCCATGCAGTTATTCATGGTATTGAGGGATACAAAACTTTGAACTGCAGACGGACTAAAAAATAAGATGGCATCAAAATCACCCGAAATGCGCTGGGGATTGAGCTCGGTCCGATAGATCTCCAAAAGTTTCAATCGGACATCATTTTGCCGTAAAATATCGGGTAATTCATCTCTTTTTCTATCACCACAGAAAAACAGAAATTCGTCATTATTGGCGTATTTTGTTATAAAATCGGCTAATTCTGAGGCATTTTGAGCTGTTTTAGCCACATTTTGACCATTTTGAATTAAATGATTTTTCGACTTTTCACCGACACAATACCAATTTTGTGCAGTGATTTTTTCGGACATTAATTGCTTGACAGCATTGTGACTACTTACAATGGCACTGGAAATATTTTTTGGTGCCTTGAAGTCAGTTGGAACGACTTGTATAGCGTCAAATTGCACCAATGCGATATCCGCTAACATGAGGTGGGACTGTTGTGCCGGGGATAATATTTTGGTCGATAATACTTTCATGACATCTGGGCTTTAATAGCCGCCATCAGTTCTTTGCCCCCTTTTTTGAGGACAGATGCAGCACACCGTTCTCCAAAGTTGTCTGTACGGTCACCGTTACAACTTTCATCAACAGTAATCTTGTGTTTACCATCAACAGACGATAAAACCCCTTGAAAATTTATTTTGGTATTCTCAATGGTCGCCAGAGCGCCAATCGGAGCTGTACATCCGCCTTCAAGCGTTTTTAAAAAGCTCCTTTCGATAGCGGTACAAATGGCGGTCGGTATATGATTAAACGATTGACACAGTTCAATGATATGTTGGGATTTTTCCCGACATACCACCATAACTGCACCTTGAGCTGGAGCGGGAACCATCCAGTCCAAAGTTTCGCTGTAAGAAGGGTTGATACCCAGGCGTTCTATACCTGCAGCGGCCATAATGATACCATCTATTCCAAATGAGTTTAATCGATCTAATCTTGTTTGTATGTTGCCCCGTAAGTCGACCATATGATGATTGGGGAATCGGCTTTTCCATTGCGCTGCGCGACGCATACTCCCTGTTGCAATGGTGCTATTGTCACCGATGGGAGAATTTGAGGCACTGATGAACAGGTCGTGGACAGATCCTCGTTCTAAAACGGCAGCTTGAACGAGTCCTTCCCCTAAAGTGGTAGGAACATCTTTCATACTGTGCACGGCAATGTCAATTCTATTTTCAAGAAGCGCCAAGTCCAAATTTTTTGTAAATACCCCGGTAATGCCCATAGCATAGAGGGGCGTTGTTTGGTTGGCATCACCCTCCGATGTTATTGTCACGAGAACGCTAGTAATACCAAGCGCCGAAAAGTGGTCTTGCACTTGTTGCGCCTGCCATAGGGCTAAAGGACTTTTTCTGGTCCCTATGCGAATTGGGCTAGTCATTGCCTTGGATGTTGAGTTGAAAAACCGACTGTATCAGTTGCAATTTTTCATCACTCTCAATTTGAGAATGACGCAAATGATGCGCGAGTTGATTTGTAATTTTTTGAATCAAATGATCAGTTACGAGTTCGACACTTACAGCATCTACGACCTCACCTTTTTTAGACAATGAGGTCAGTTCATCGGCTTTGATTTGGTGTAATTTATCTTGTAAGGCTCGCAGAGTGGGGACATATTTTCTTGAATGACACCACTCATAAAATTCTGCTTTGATTTGACTAATTATACTTTGTGCTTTGGGGACCTCTTGCTGTCTGTTTTCCAAGGCCTCGTCTGTGATTTGGGTCAGATTGTCTAAATGTACCAGTGTGACATTACTCAAGTCTTCCACATTAGGGTCGACGTTTCTTGGAATGGACAAGTCAAGGATTAATAGATGTTTTTCCGTTCGGACGATATTTTTATTGACCGTCGGCTGTTGTGCTCCTGTGGCGACAATCATGATATCTGTCTTGCGAATAACTTCCTGAAGTTGCCCGTATTCTTTTACCATCAAATTAAATTTTCCAGCTACTTTTTCAGCTAGGGACTTGGTTCTATTGATTAGTGTAATATGTCTGTTTTGGGTATGCTTCACCAAATTCTCACAGGTATTTCGACCAATTTTACCTGTTCCAAAAAGAAGGATATTTTTGTCGGAAGTCTCTTGGACATGGGAAAGAATGTACTGCACAGCGGCAAAGGAAACCGATGTGGCCCCCGATGACAATTGTGTAAAATGCTTGATTCCCTTACTGGCCTGTAGAACAGAATTAATAAGTCGCTCCAAATGAGCGTCCATAAGGCCAAGTTCTTTTGACAATCGGGCACTATTTTTGAGTTGTCCTATGATTTCGAAATCACCTAAAATTTGACTATCTAAGCCTGAGCCTACATTAAAAAGATGATCAATAGCCAAATCATCGGCATAGAAATAGGCTACTTTTTGAAGTGTTTCTTTATCACCTAAAGTATGGGCGCACATCAAATCCATCAACAAATCGTAGTCGGAAGTTCCAGCATAAATTTCTGTGCGGTTGCATGTCGAAATGACACAAAGGCTCTTCAAGCCTTTGGCTTGAGCATCTTTAATTAGATTCGTTTTCCCCTGTTGGTCCAAGCTAAATAGCCCGCGGATATGGGCGTCAGCCTTTTTATAACTCAGGCCGAGAACGGAAAAAGGAGTGACTGGGGTTAGTGTTGACAATGGATGATTCGATTTGAAGCAAAAATAAAGCGAGTGATATTTAAAAAATAACGCTAGAAGGACTTTAAATGTCGGACTCGGATTAATTTAAAATAACGCTAAAAAAACACTCAAATAGCTTATTTTTACGGCATATTCTAATTTTTACTTTACCCACAGTGCACTGTGCTCTAGGATCCTAATTATAAAATACATATGGAAAATATCGCTAAAGGACAATTTGTCATTGTTGACATAGAGACGGGGTTTTGCGTACTAACGGCCAATAATGACAGCGCTCGCCCACAGGTTTTTGTTCATGATTTGGACAGGTCTTTAATACAATTTCACTTTACTTTGAAAGGCTCGTCTAAACTGGTTTTTAATGAGGGAAATTACAGTCTTAACAATGCCGAGGACAAGTCATTACTGTTGTACAATCCACAACGAGATTTACCCATCCACATGGAATTGGATCCCAATACCTGGACAGTTTCTGTAGTGATTTCAATTAAAAAATTCCATGCCCTATTCTCTTCGGAATCGGATTCGATTAGTTTTTTGAGTGAGGAAAATATCGACAAAAAATATTATCAAGATGGCGTAATTTCACCCTCAATGGCCATTATTTTAAATCAATTGATGCATTTTAACCTCAACGCCTCTATCCAAACTTTGTATTTCAAGGGTAAGGTCTACGAACTCTTGAGTCATTATTTTAATCAAACCGTTGAAGGTGGTGCGGAACAATGTCCTTTTTTGGTTGATGCTTCCAACGTAGCAAAAATTAAAAAGGCCAAAGATATAATTATCAATAGAATGACTGAGCCACCTAGTTTGCAGGAGTTGGCAGAAATGGCAGGCTTGAGTTTGCGCAAGTTAAAGGAAGGGTTTAAGCAAATTTATGGTGCAACCGTTTATCAATTTCTTTTCGATTACAAAATGGAAGTGTCCCGACGTTTACTCGAATCCGGAGAGTCTAACGTCAATGAGGTAGGCCTAAAAGTAGGGTACAGTACAGCCAGTCATTTTATTTCGGCCTTCAAAAAGAAATATGGAACCACGCCCAAAAAATATATAATGTCTGTATCTTCGTGAGCAAATTTTGTGGCCATGAGTAAAGGTGTTTTACTGGTAAATTTGGGCTCTCCTGACTCTCCAGAACCTAAAGATGTAAAAAATTATTTAGGTGAATTTTTGATGGATGGTCGTGTGATCGATTTTCCGAAATGGTTGAGGTCAATTTTGGTCAAAGGAATTATCCTGAATACACGACCCAAGGCCTCTGCTAAAGCTTATAAGAAAATATGGTGGGATGAAGGCTCGCCGTTAATAGTGCTTTCCGAGAGGCTCACTCAAGCATTGCGGCCACAAGTAGACTTACCTGTTGCTTTGGCTATGCGCTACGGTAAGCCTTCTATGGAAACAGGCCTGCGTGAATTGTCGGATCAAGGTGTGGATGAGGTTTTTGTTGTCCCGCTCTATCCCCAATATGCCATGGCTACTACTGAAACTACATTGGTTTTGGCCGAAGAATTGATCCGAGATCAATTTCCTAATCTTAAAATGTCGTCACTGCCCGCCTTTTATAACCAACCAGAATATATCGATGTCCTAGCCCATTCTCTCAGTGAACAAATCAAAGCGAATACCCCCGAGCATTTGTTATTTTCGTATCACGGTGTTCCAGAAAGACACATTCGTAAAAGCGATATCACCAAATCACACTGTAAAATTGATGGGACTTGTTGTGTGACCTCCTCTCCGGCCCATGAGTTCTGCTATCGCCATCAGTGTAAAGAAGTAACCCGATTGGTGGCAGAAAAGATGAAGCTGACAGAGGGCTCCTTTTCAACTTCTTTCCAGTCGCGATTAGGGTTTGACCCGTGGTTGAGACCCTATACCGACCGTACAATTGAACGCTTGGCAAAAGAAGGTGTTCGATCTATGGCCGTGGCTACTCCTGCCTTTGTTTCGGACTGTCTGGAAACATTAGAAGAAATTGCCATGGAGGGCGAAGAACTTTTTCACGAAGCTGGTGGAACACATTTTAATACCCTCTCTTGCTTAAACGATGACCCAAAATGGGTAGCCTTATTGGCTCACTGGATTAACAACTGGGCCAGTAACGAAACGCCTTTTGTCTGATGTCAGAGGCTAAAACGACTGCTCTAGGGACGCAACCCATTGGAAGTTTGTTAATCAAACAGGCCGTTCCAGCGTCGATTGGGATTTTAGTCATGTCGTTGAATATTTTGGTCGACACTATTTTTGTTGGCAATTGGATTGGTTCAGTCGCTATTGCGGCTATAAATGTGGTTCTTCCTGTATCTTTTTTTGTTGCCGCATTGGGGATGTCTATTGGTATTGGGGGATCTTCGGTTTTGTCACGAGCCTTGGGTCAAAAGGATAAACCCAAAGCATTGCAAACCTTCGGTAATCAAATTACGCTGACATTCATTTTAATCACGGCATTGGTTGGGCTATGCTTGTATTTTACCGAAAGTATTGTACCGGCATTTGGAGGTCGAGGTTTAATTTACGAGCCAGCAAAGACCTACTATACCGTATTGCTTTGGGGCGTGTTGTTTTTAGGTTTTAGTATGATGGGGAATACCGTTATTCGGGCCGAAGGTCAGCCTAAATTTGCCATGTGGGCCATGCTGATTCCATCGGTTTCTAACTTAGTTTTGGATGTCATTTTCATCAAATTTTTGAATTTAGGCATGTTTGGTGCTGCCCTAGCGACTACAGGCTCTTATTTTCTTTGTTTTGCCTACATTTTTTGGTTTTTCACGTCGAAGCATTCGGCCTTAAAAATCAATTGGTCTCATTGTAAATTGAAATTACCAATAGTCAAAGAAATTAGCGCCTTAGGGTTTGTAACCCTGTCGCGACAGGCCATAGTTAGTATTACCTACCTTTTAATGAATACCATCCTATTTGATTTGGGAGGGGAGGATTCTGTGACTGCCTATGCCATTGTAGGAAGAATGTTAATGTTTGCACTATTTCCCATATTTGGCATCACTCAAGGCTTTTTACCTATTGCAGGATTTAATTATGGCGCTCAGCATTACGATCGTGTGAAAGAAACCATTTATACAGCATTGAAATACGCCTCGGCCTTAGCTACAATCATTTTTGTCTTGCTGATGACCTTTCCAGAGGCCATTACACGCATGTTTACGGACAACCAAGCCGTGTTGGAGCAAACACCAAGCGCAATGAGATGGGTTTTTGCCGCAACTCCAATAATAGCCATACAATTGATTGGGGCGGCCTATTTTCAAGCGGTTGGCAGAGCAACGCCAGCCTTACTACTCACCCTCTCTCGACAGGGCTTTTTCTTCATTCCTTTGATATTAGTTTTGCCCCTATATTTTGGAGCAACCGGAGTTTGGTTGGCTTTCCCGATTTCCGATGTTTTATCGACAGTTCTTACAGCGTGGTTTTTGCGTCGAGAAATCAGACTGCGGTTAAATAGCCCTACTCCAAATAATTGAGTATTTTTAAGGTTTAAAACAAAAGAATGGCTGACTATTATCTTCATCTCAAGGCGTTGCATTTGATCTTTGTGGTGACTTGGTTTGCTGGCTTATTCTATATCCCCAGACTTTTTATCTATCATATTGAAGCCCAAAGGAAAACACCACAGGAAAGGGATATTCTCAGTCGGCAGTTAAAAATTATGGAAAAACGATTGTGGTTTATTATCACCTGGCCCTCAGCTGTTTTGGCGACTGCTTTTGCAGTGGCACTCATAGGAATTGTGCCTTCATTGCTGTTGCAACCCTGGATGTGGCTCAAGCTGGCCTTTGTTTTAGGATTGGTTCTATACCACCTCAAGCTGCATCAAATGTACCATCAGCTACAAAAGGATATATTTAAATACAGTTCTACAGCAATGAGGCTGTTGAATGAGGGCGCCACTATTTTTTTATTTGCCATTGTTTTTTTGGTAGTGCTAAAAAACACTGTCGACTGGATATATGGCCTATTGGGTCTATTTGTTTTGGTAGGAGGTTTATTCTTTGCCATTAAATCTTACAAACGCTCAAGAGAAAGAAGATCATCATGAAGTCCAGAAAGTCGCATATCAGTTCTTTGCGATCGCGCATTTTTGTATTTATGATCTCTTTGGTTTTGGTCGCCTTTTTACTCATAGCAGCGGTTACTGTTTACCAATATAGCGAGCAGGCAGTCGATTATCACAATGAACGTTTGGAAAGAAAGGAGATGCAATTGCTCACTAGCATCGATTATGCTCTGAATCAGACTGATGTTCCCGTAACGGAACAAAACATTGCTCTACTTTTTGAAGAGAAACTTTTTGAAGTTGCGGATATTCAAAAAATTGCTGTCAGTCTTTACAATCTGGAAGGCCAATTATTGCTCAGTACCAGCACTCAAAATGAACATCAGGACATAATTTCAAAAGATGTGTTAAGTCAATTGTTACAACCTGGTGTCAGCCGTGTTGTTACTAGCGAAGACGGAGAACAATTTTTGACAAGATCTTCCTATCTGCTTTTGAGCAATGCGTATAATGATCCACTGGGGATTTTATATGTGCCCTATTTTGATGACGATTCCCTCAATGATGCTGAACTTAGAGAATTTTTATTTCGATTGGGCTTGGCCTATTTGATATTGCTTTTTGTGGCTATTGCTTTTGCGTTCTTTGTTTCTAGATTTATCACCCGTTCTCTGATGAATATTACTCAGAAAATGAAAGAAACACGTTTGGAAAAACGCAATCTTAAGATTGACCCTATTGGTGCAGGTCAAGAATTAGTTGAGCTGGTAGAATCCTATAATAATATGATTGACCAATTGGAAGAAAGTGCTGTTAAGCTAGCGGCGTCGGAACGCGAGCAGGCCTGGCGCGAAATGGCTAAGCAAGTCGCTCACGAAATTAAAAACCCACTAACCCCAATGCGGCTGAATCTGCAGAGTTTTGCGACTTCGTTTAAGGGAAATAATCCCAATGCAGATCAGCAGCTCAAGGATTTTAGTAGTTCCATGATGGAGCAAATTGACACCCTCAATGCCATTGCCTCTGCGTTTTCAAGTTTTGCCGACCTACCTCAACCAAACAAGGAGCAGTTGAACGTTGGAGAGGTGGTTAAGTCGGCCATTGAATTGTATGCCGATCAAGACATTTCACTTGAATTACCTCAGGAAAAAATTTATGCCAATTTCGATCGTACTCAGTTGATTCGAATCATGACTAACTTAATAAAAAACGCTTTTCAATCTGTTCCCAAAGGCGATAAGGCCGTCATATCGGTCACTGTGAAAGCGTTTGAAAATAGGGTTCAAATTGGGGTTAAGGACAACGGGTTGGGAATTGCTCTTGAAAACCAAACAAAGGTTTTTGAGCCCAAATTTACAACCAAAAGTAGCGGCATGGGGCTTGGATTACCCATTATCAAAACTATCCTAGACAGTTATGGAGGGCGCATTTTTTTTGAATCTATACCCTCCAAGGGAACCACATTTTTCATTGAATTTTCTAAAACCTAAACATATGACTTTCAACAATCTTATTTATCACCTAGACCAAGGAGTGACGACCATAACAATTAACCGACCAGACAAACTCAATGCATTGAATTACGATACGGTTATGGATCTCAATGCGGCTATCACTGCAGCACAAAAAGATGTGACCTGCAAAGTAATCATCATCACAGGAAGCGGAGAGAAGGCCTTTGTTGCCGGAGCCGACATCAAGGAGTTTTCTGAATATTCTATGGCCCAAGCAAGAGGATTGGCGCAGCGTGGTCATTCCGAGTTGTGCGATTTAATAGAACAATCGACTAAGCCCGTTATTGCTGCCGTCAATGGATTTTGTTTAGGAGGTGGGCTAGAATTGGCGATGTCTTGTCATATCCGTGTGGCCAGTGAGAATGCAAAAATGGCTTTGCCAGAGGTTTCTTTGGGCGTTATTCCCGGGTATGGTGGTACCCAACGATTGCCACAGTTAATCGGCAAAGGAAGGGCTTTCGAAATGATAATGACAGGCGGTATGGTTGACGCTCAGAAAGCACTGGCTATGGGTCTGGTCAATCATGTTGTAGAGCAAGAAAGCTTGATGCCCCTGTGTCACTCAATAGCAGAGAAGATGATGGGAAATTCGAGTCTAGCTATCGCTTCGGCTATTAAAGCTATTAATGCCAATTATCAAGATGGAGTGAATGGTTATCAAGTCGAAATTGATGCTTTTAGCGAATGCTTTAATACAAATGATTTCAAGGAGGGAACAAGTGCTTTTATCAATAAAAGAAAAGCCAATTTTCCGGGGAATTAAGCCGTTTCTACCTTTGAGGTAATTATAGATTCCACTTTAGAGATCAGGGTCATATGATCTTGACTTCCAATTTCTATGGGTTGATGAACTGTAAATGTCATTTGTGCTCCAAGGCCTAAGGGAAAATGGCCATACTGTGTCGTTTTCCAAGTGTTGTTAATGGTAATGGGCACGACTAGTGCATTGGGTATAAATTTCAGCAAGGATTTCAGCCCATTGATTTTGAAAGGCTTGGGCACTCCAGTGACACTTCTGGTGCCTTCGGGAAAAATTACGGCAGCATAATTATTTTTTTGAACGTATTGTCCAAATTTTTTGATCATTTCTAAGGCCGATTTGGCGTGACTCCGATTGATCAATACCGACCCCCCATGCTTCAAATTATAACTTACTGAAGGGATGCCTCTGCCTAAGGAAGCTTTACCGACAAACTTCGGATGATATTTTCTGAAGTAGTAGATGATAGGCGGAATATCAAACATACTTTGGTGGTTAGCAACAATGATTAGCGGCCTGTCAGTTGGTAACTTCTGGAGGTTTATCATTTTTACCCTACTACCCAAAAGGCCCAGATATCCCATTAATAAAAATTGCAGGATTTCCACTGATTTTTTGTGAGCAGTATAACCAAACCCGTTCAACGCTATCCATTGAATAGGATGAAACACCAATAGGGATGTGATGAAAAAGAAATAGAAAACAACCGACAAAGGATAAGACAGTAACCGCATCAGCACCGCAGCTATAATTTTAGCAGTAGCTGTTGTAGGCTCCAATCAAATTTTCAGCGATCAATTGTGCTGGTCGGCCTTCGATATGATGTCTTTCCAACATGTGCACCAATTCACCATCCTTGAAAAGGGCCATGCATGGAGAGCTGGGGGGAAATGGAACCATCAATTCACGGGCGCGTGTGGTAGCTTCTTGATCGACCCCAGCAAATACCGTCACCAAATGATCGGGTCTTTTGGCATTGGCCAATGACATTCGAGCACCCGGGCGAGCATTGGCAGCAGCGCAACCACAAACCGAATTGACCACCACTAAGGTGGTGCCAGTTTGAGAAATCTTTGCTTCTACGCGGTCGGCGTCGGATATTTGTTCAAAACCTACAGCTGTAAGTTCGTCGCGCATGGGTTGTACAAGTTCGGGTGGATACATAATAGTTGTTTTTTAGAACTACAAATATAAGGATTTCTTGGTGCAATCGGACTTAAATGCCAGTGACGTACTCATAGAAATTTGTTAAATTTGGCCTTATTAACATAAGGTAGTGTATGGATTCGGTGTTTCATTTTTTTGAAAGTATAGACCCTGTCATAGGAGCTTTTCTAGCAACCGTTTTCACTTGGGCTATGACTGCGCTAGGAGCCTCTGTGGTATTCATGTTCAAATCCATGAATAGAGCTGTGTTGGATGGTATGCTCGGGTTTACTGGTGGTGTGATGGTAGCCGCCAGCTTTTGGAGTCTTCTGGCTCCAGGAATTGAAATGAGTGAAGGAGAGGGGTTTGTTAAGGTCATGCCTGCGGCTATCGGATTCGCTTTTGGGGCCTTATTTATTTTTGCATTAGACAAGGTACTTCCTCATGTTCATATCAATTTTAAAGAAAGCGAAGGGATCAAAACCCCTTGGCAAAGAACAACGCTATTGGTTTTGGCCATTACTTTGCACAACATCCCCGAAGGATTGGCGGTGGGGGTCCTTTTTGGAGGCGTTGCCGCAGGAATGCCCGAAGCTTCGATTGCCGGTGCAGTGGTTTTAGCGCTGGGCATTGGTATTCAAAACTTTCCAGAAGGGATTGCTGTTTCCATGCCATTGCGCAGACATGGTTTGAGTCGCCGAAAGAGTTTCATGTATGGACAAGCATCGGCGTTGGTAGAACCGGTAGCCGCCGTTATCGGTGCGATGGCGGTAACCTTTTTCACCCCTATTTTACCCTATGCCTTGGCTTTCGCGGCGGGAGCTATGATTTTTGTTGTCGTTGAAGAAGTAATTCCAGAAACACAGCAGGATAAATACACCGATATTGCCACCCTCGGATTTATAGGAGGCTTTATAATTATGATGACCTTGGATGTGGCTTTGGGTTAAAGCTAATGGCATCCACAATCATCCGTTCCGCAAGCCTTTTTTGATTTTTTGGGTGAGAATTTGCGGATCAAAAACCACATAGCACCAATCACCACTATTCCGGTTAAGATATATTGTATTACAGCGGTCATAGATTGGAATTACTGGATTAGTTGATAGGCAATTAATGAAATGACATAGGCGATAAAAGTCATCCCAATAAGTTGGATGATGGGCCACTTCCACGAATTGGTTTCTCGCCTCACTACCGCTAACGTACTCATGCATTGCATAGCAAAAGCATAGAATAACAGCAGAGAAATACCACTGGCCAATGTAAATACAGGACTGCCATCCTCCCGCTTCTCGGACGACATTTTTTGCTTTAAGGTGTCCGGATTATTGCCCCCAACACTATAAATGGTGGCCAAGGTACCCACAAATACCTCTCGAGCTGCAAATGAGGTCACCAACCCAATGCCAATTTTCCAATCATAACCCAAGGGACGAATTATAGGTTCTATTGATTTGCCAATCAGGCCAATGTAGGAGTATTCTAATTTATGGGCTGCAATCTTTTGCTCGACTAGTTCAGAATTCAGGTCTTCGTATTGTTCCTGGACAATTGTTGAGGCATTGTTAAAAGATTCTCCCGGGCCATTTGATGCCAAAACCCATATCACTACAGAAATAGCTAAAATGATTTTTCCAGCTTCAACAACAAAAGCCTTGGTCTTTTCCAAAACTGTAATGGCGACATTTTTGACCATGGGCAGCTTGAAAGACGGCATTTCAACTACAAAAAACGACTTTGATCGAAATTTCAGAATACGATTTAAGGCCGCAGCTGATAGTACGGCCATGCCAAATCCAATGAGATACAACAGCATTAGGGTAAGTGCTTGATAGCTTAGTCCTAAAAATCGACCTTGAGGAATCACTAAAGAAATGATGATCAAATATACTGGAAGTCGTGCCGAGCAAGTAATAAAAGGGGTGACCAATATTGTAATTAGCCGCTCTTTCCAGTTTTCAATATTGCGGGTTGCCATGATAGCAGGAATGGCGCAAGCAGCCCCAGATATCAGTGGAATAACACTTTTGCCGCTCAATCCAAATCGCCGCATGACACGATCCATCAAGAAAACCACACGGCTCATGTACCCGCTTTCTTCCAAAATGGAGATAAAAAGAAACAAGAAGGCGATTTGAGGAATGAAGATAACAATACCGCCAACACCAGCAATGATTCCGTCTGCCAGCAAATCTGTAAATACTCCTGCGGGAAGGGTAGCCTTTGTCCATTCAGACAATTGGGCGAAGGAGGTGTCAATAAAGTCCATTGGAGCGCTAGACCAGTCGTAGATCGCCTGAAAAATAGACAGTAAAATCATAAAGAAAATGGCGTAACCCCAGAACTTATGCATGGTAAGACGGTCGAGTCGGGAGCGGAAATCGCTGGCCTTGCTGATGTCAATGATTTGCCCTTGTTTCAAGACACTATTAATGAATTGATACCTTTTTGTAGTTTCTTTTTGTTGCAGCCTTTTGAGATCGGACTTCGATTTGGTTTTAAATGCTGCGACATCCATTTCTTGTCGGCTGACTTTGCCAAAATTGACGTCTTGTGTAATTACTAGCCATAACTTATAGAGCTGTTGATTGGGGAAAGCTGAGCGCAAGCGATCAAAATAGGCAGGGTCAATGGAAGAGGCGTTTAGACAGGGTTCAACAGAAAGGTCTCTGTAATTGGCGATTAATGTTTTGAGATATTCAATACCCGTATTTTTTCTAGCGCTTATGAGAGCTATTTTGGTATTGAGCGTTTCTTCTAAAAAAGGGATATCGAGAGAAATACCTTTGGTGGCCATGCGATCGGCCATATTGATAACTAATATGGTAGGGATCTCTAAATCCTTGATTTGGGTAAATAACAGTAGGTTTCTTTTGAGATTTTCTACATCGCTTACAATGATAGCTACATCGGGAAAATCTTTATTGTTTTTATTTAATAGTAATTCAATGACAATATTTTCGTCCAAGGAGGAGGCGTTCAGGCTATAGGTTCCTGGAAGATCGAGAATGTGAGCTTTGAGGACACGAGACAGTTTGCATAGCCCCTCTTTTTTATCTACAGTAATGCCAGGGTAGTTGGCTACTTTTTGATTAAGCCCAGTCAAGGCATTGAATACCGAAGTTTTTCCAGTATTTGGATTTCCAATGAGAGCGACATTGATTTGTTTACTCATTCGAATCGATTTCAATGCAAATCAGTGCAGCCGTATCCCTACGGATAGCTACAAAGGCGTCGTCAATATTGAGATAAAGAGGATCTAAAAAGGGTGCAACTTGAAGTAGTTTGACTTTATTGCCTGGCAGACAACCCATCTCCAAGAGCTTGAAGGGAATAGCTTCCGAAGAGCATTCAGTGATGGTGGCTGTTTGGCCTAACTGCAAGTCAGCAATAGTTGGCATCCTTATTTAGATTGATTTTAAAGAAGCAAATTTAGACAAAAAGAGTCAGTCTAGATAAGCCGTCTTAAGAATTTTTATATCGTCGAGCAGTCGCTTGATTTCCTCATCATTTGTTCCATCGTAGTACCCGCGAATTCGTTTTTCCTTATCGATGAGCATAAAGTTTTCGGTATGGATCATGTCATTTGGTCCTCCGTCGCCGTCTTCTTTGACTGCCAAGTAGGACTTTCTAGCCAGCTCATAAATTTGTTTTTTATCACCAGTAACTAAATGCCATTTGTTGTCGAGCACTCCTTTTAGATTGGCGTAGGCTCTTAATTGAGCGACGGAATCAATGTCAGGGGTAACCGTATGAGACAACAACATCACTTCTGGGTCGTCGCGAATGACATCTTGAATGTCGGCCATATTTTTGGTCATAATAGGGCAAATGCTAGGGCAGGTTGTAAAGAAGAAATCGGCGATGTATATTTTATTGTCAAAAGTTTGTTCTGTGACTATGTCACCATTTTGGTTGATCAAGTTAAAGGGGGCAATCTTATGGTAATTGATTTGGTGTTGAATGGAGCTATCTACCAATTCCTTGTTGACCATAGCTGGCTGATAAATGGGCAGCCTCTTTACAGGTTTGAGAGCTGTGTACATCAATATAACGATAATGACAGAAAGCGGGCCAAGAACTAGCCAAAGTGTACGGTATTGCTTGACGAATCGCCACATAGAAATTGTTATAGAAGAGGGTAATTTTATTATCTTCACACAAAATTACAATACAATCGTCACACCGTTGGCCTAAAACAACATAAAGTTATGAAACAGCTACTTTTTATATTTTTTACTGTCTCCATGTTTGCTCAGCAAGATGTAGATCAATTCAGTCAGTGGGAATCGGAGCGATCGCTAGCCATGAAACAATTACTGATCAATCCAAATACGGCCAATTATGATGTTCAACATCAGTTGTTGGAAATTCAAGTTGACCCTGCAAGCTCCTCAATCGCAGGGACAGTTACAACCACCTTCCGCGCTAAAACCGATATGGCGGGCATTACTTTTGATCTATCCAACAATATGGCGGTGAGTAGTGTGATGATGAATGGCACGGCCTTGGTCTTTAACCAAGATTTAACTGATGAACTAACAATTACTTTTGTGAATACCATGTCAGCTGATGAGGTTGAAGAAATTGTTGTGAGCTATTCTGGCAATCCAATTAGTTCGGGTTTTGGTTCCTATGAGGCAACGACCCACAACAATGACCCCATTGTTTGGACCCTATCCGAGCCTTATGGTGCTAAAGGTTGGTGGCCATGTAAACAAGACTTGAACGACAAGATTGATATTTTGGATGTGAAAATAACCACACCAGTTGCCAATGCCGAAGGAGAGGAATATGTAGCTGTTTCCAATGGTTTGGAACAAGGTCAAACAGTATCTAACGGTCTCAAGACGACGCATTACAGACATCAACATCCCATTCCCGCCTATTTGGTAGCTTTTGCTGTAACTAATTATACGATTTATAGCCATACAGTTGAGAACAATGGCAATCCATTTGAGATCATCAATTATGTTTATCCCGAATCATTAGAAACAAGCCAGGCAAGTACTGCTGTGACCGTGGATATCATGAATTTATTTATTGACCTGTTTGAACCCTATCCTTATGAAGATGAAAAATATGGTCATGCTCAGTTTGGCTGGGGCGGTGGTATGGAGCATACTACGGTTTCTTTTATGGGTGGATTTAGCCGTGGGTTAATCGCACACGAATTGGCACACCAGTGGTTTGGCGATAAAATCACCTGTGGGAGCTGGAGAGATATTTGGCTCAATGAAGGCTTTGCTACTTTTTTGACGGGATTAGTCAGTGAGCACTTGGATGGTCCTGAGGGACATTTGACATGGAAAGAAAGTAAAATTAATTCTATTACTTCGCAACCCGATGGGTCGGTTTATTTATCAGAATCTGACACCACCAACGTAGGGCGAATTTTCAGTTCTAGGCTGACCTATAACAAGGGTTCTATGGTATTGCATATGTTGCGCAAAAAGATGGGAGATGAGGCCTTTTTTCAAGGGGTTCAATCGTATCTCAGTCATCCTGATTTGGCCTATGCTTATGCCAAAACGGTGGATTTTATCCCAATTATGGAGGCTCACTACGGGAATAGTTTAACAGAGTTTTTTCAGGATTGGTTGTACAATGAGGGCTATCCTTCTTACGACATTCAATGGAGTGCTATTGGCTCTAACGAGATTGTGGTCACCCTAAATCAAACACAGAGTCACGAATCTGTAGATTTCTTTGAAGCTGAGGTCAAAGTTCGGATGACAGGTGATAATGGTGAAGTTCAAGACGTGTTACTCAACCATACTTCGAGCGGGCAGTCTTTTGCGGTGGCGACCAATTTTGAGGTTACTGACCTAGTCTTTGACCCTGAAAAGGATATTCTTTCTAATGGAAACAGTTTAACGCTAGGCCTCCCGAGTGACCAATGGCAGTCTGGATTGAGGCTCTATCCCAATCCAACGAGTGATAGCCTGCGTGTTGACGCTCCTGGCATCAAAATAAAATCGGTGAGTATATATAACCTGCAAGGGCAATTGCTCAACAAGTTAAAACGTACCAACGAGATCGATTTATCGGAAGTATCGGCGGGACAAGTGATTTTAGTTTTTGAAACCAATAAGGGTGAAGTGGAGAAAATTGTCGTTAAACAATAGACTGAAGGCTTCAGTTATTTGATTTGACTTCAAAGCAGTACCTTTGCCCTTCGAAATGAATCACTATCTATGGAATTTGTAATTAAGATTGCCCAGTTTCTGGCGAGTTTGTCCCTGCTCATCGTCCTTCACGAGTTGGGTCATTTTATACCAGCGAAATTGTTTAAGACAAGAGTAGAGAAGTTCTATTTGTTTTTTGACGTCAAGTTTTCGCTGTTTAAGAAGAAGATTGGCGACACGGTTTATGGGATCGGTTGGTTGCCTTTAGGCGGCTACGTCAAAATCTCAGGAATGATTGATGAGAGTATGGATAAGGCACAAATGGCAAGTCCTCCTCAGCCATGGGAGTTCCGCTCTAAGCCAGCTTGGCAGCGGTTGATCATTATGGTTGGTGGTGTAACGGTAAATTTCCTCTTGGCCTACATCATCTATATCGGTATGGCTTTTGGTTATGGCGAGTCGGATATTGCTACCAGTAGTATCAAAGAAGGCTATTGGATTGCTAACCCTTTACTTGAAGACTTTGGCCTTCAAACTGGAGATGATATCATTGCCATCAATGACAATCCCATTGAGAATTACTCCGATATTAAAGCTTATTTTCTAGAAACCAAAACCATGACTATTGAGCGCAGTGGTGCCATCATGGTATTGGATTTCCCCGAGGACTTTTTGGGGCAGTTGAGTGATAGCGGTGACCGGAGCTTTGTGGAGTTGCGTATGCCATTTATGGTAGGAAGCGTCGATCCTTCTTCGTTGAATACGGCGGTTGATCTTCAATCGGGAGATGTCTTTTTAGCTTTTGACGGTGTTTCGGCGCCCTTCTATGATCAGGTGAGTGAGACCCTTAACCGTTTGAAGGGGCAAAGTATTACGGCCGAGATATTGCGTAATGGGCAGACAATGACCCAAGCAATGAGGGTAGATGAAAACGGCATGATTGGGGTGTATCCCGGCGGTACTTATGATGAATTTGCCTCTTTGGGGTATTTCGATATCGTTCAAAAGAATTACAGTTTTGTTGAGAGCATTGAGGTTGGAGGCCGCACTTTTGCTGAAAAAATGGGAAGTTACTGGGGACAATTGCAGCTTATTTTTAGCCCGAGTACGGGGGCTTACAAGGGCGTAGGTGGTTTTAAAGCCATTTACGACATTTTTCCTGACAGTTGGAGTTGGTCAACCTTTTGGAGTATTACAGCCTTTTTATCGATCATGTTAGGTGTACTTAACCTGCTGCCTATACCAGTGCTGGATGGCGGTCATGTGATGTTTTTATTATTTGAAATGGTCAGTGGTCGCAAACCGAGCGATAAGTTTATGGAATATGCCCAAACCATTGGTTTTTTCATTTTGATTGCCCTGGTGCTATTTGCCAATGGTAACGATATTTTTAAGGCCATTACTGGCTAGATGATTTAAGATATTTCTATTTGGTGGGACTTAAAAATAATTTATATTTGCCCACCAATTGAAACTTTCCTCCTTAGCTCAGTTGGTTAGAGCATCTGACTGTTAATCAGAGGGTCCTTGGTTCGAGCCCAAGAGGAGGAGCAAGCGTAACCGCTACACTACACAAGACCTAACAAGCAATCAAAGCCCTTCACGAAAGTGAGGGGTTTTTTCTTCTTGCACACTATTTGCACACAAGTGTTATCAAAGAATAACAACCATTAGGATCATTTACAAAATCTCAATAGTTACTGCAAGGTATATGTTTTTTCATATTAAATCATCGGAATATCCTCTTCATTAAGTTCAGGTATTATATAATATAAATTCAAGATTATTTACTCA
>JAURRA010000021.1 GCA_030835825.1 Flavobacteriaceae bacterium | reverse complement strand
TGTGTCTTATCACAAAACCCCATTACCGGCTCTACCACAGCTCTGTTATACCAGCTTCTATCGAAAAACACTATTTCACCAGGCTCTGGAAGCTCCTTGATGTATCGTCTAAAATACCACTGCCCTTTTTCAATATCGGTTGGTTTGGTTAATGCAACCACCCGCATTGAACGGGGGTTTAAATGTTCCGAAAATCGTCGAATGGCCCCTCCTTTTCCTGAGGCATCAGGGCCTTCAAAAATTACACAAACACGTCTTTTGGTCTGCGCAATCCATTGCTGTAAATCTACTAGCTCGGCTTGAAGTAGCTGCAACTCCTTTTCATACTGCAACGATTTCATAATAGATTTGTAAACCGTAGGGTCTACTTTGTTTTTTACGATTTGAAGAAAAGCCTCAGGGGTTTGATGTTTGAAAAAATCTTCCTGTGTTAACATAGTTTGTATTTTGTTAAAAGAATTCTAAAAAAACCCTAAAATGCCACAAAAATTGTTGGACACCACAAACTATTAAATAATCGCTCAGGACAGCAAATTTGAGGTCGTCAATCATAAACAGCAGATTGGGGATCTGATAGTCAAAGGTAAGAAAAATCGGCCTTAGACCTAGCCCTTAAGACCTATAAAAATTCATTTCATCTAGATATTGCCACGCCTTTTCGGGAATCAAAGCTCTGACCGACTTCCCTTCTGAAATCGCCTTCCGAATTTGTGAGGCCGAAATGCCAATGATCGGCGCGTTCACCAATTCAACACTTTGAGAAAATAACAGGTTTTTCGGCATGTTTTCATGTCCTATACGGGGATAAACATAAAAGGAATACCTCTGAATCAAATGTTCTGAATTATACCATTTATGTAAAGTGGACAAATTATCGGCGCCCAAAATGAGCGAAAACTCGTGTTGCGAATATTTTTCCTCTAGATAAGCCAGTGTATGGCTGGTGTAATGGGGTTGTGACAACTTAAACTCAATATCACTAGGTTTTATCTTTTCATAATCCTCGGTAGCCCGATATATCAATTCTAAACGATGATTTTGATGCAGCAAACTCGACTTTTCCTTGAATGGGTTTTGGGGGCTAACTACAAGCCAAATTTCGTCCAGATTGGTATATTCGGCCATATGATTGGCAATGATCATGTGGCCTAAATGGATGGGATTGAAAGAACCAAAAAACAGTCCTACTTTCACGAATTATTGTTTAAAAAGTCTTTAACTAAATGGGTGGCCTTGTCTAAGGTCTGCTCCAATTGATCGTTGATTAAAATCACGTCGAAAGAACTGGCGTGAGCCATTTCTTCAGGGGCCTTTTTTATACGTCGCGCCAGAGCTGCCTGATCCTCAGTTTTTCGGCGTCTCAGGCGGTCGTATAGGGTCTCTAAATCTGGCGGCTGCACAAATACAGCTAGAGTTTCCGATGGAAATTGACGTTTGATAGCTAGGCCTCCTATAACATCTATATCGAAAAGAACGGCCTTGCCTTGAGCCCAAAGTCTGTCCACCTCACTTTTAAGTGTGCCATAAAATTGACCGGGATAAACTTCTTCCCACTCTAAAAAATGGCCCTGGGATATTTTGGATTTAAAATCACTTGGTGCTAAAAAATAGTAGTCTTTGCCATCGACTTCGTTTCCTCTAGGGGCCCTTGTTGTTGCCGATATAGAGAAGGCCAACGGCAAATTGTCGCTAGCAAGCAAATGTCTCACTACAGTGGTTTTACCCGATCCTGAGGGCGCCGAAAAGACAACCAATTTCCCTTGATTCATTATAAAACGTTAAGCAGTTGTTCTTTGATTTTTTCTAATTCGTCCTTCATTTGAACGACCAACTGTTGCATGGCCGCATCATTGGCCTTGGAACCAATTGTGTTGATTTCTCGTCCCATTTCTTGAGAAATAAAACCCAATTTTTTACCGCTAGATTCCTCTAGATTGATGGTTTCTAAAAAATAATTTAAGTGATTTTTCAACCGAACAACCTCTTCCGTTATGTCGAGCTTTTCCAGATAGAATATCAATTCGTGTTCGAACCTATTTTCATCTACATTGGCCGCCAAGTCTGATACACTTTTTCTCAATCTATCGTTGATTTTTTGCATTCGAGACGGCTCCATTTCTTTTACCTGTTCCAATTGGCCCGAGATAGTATCAATTCGCATTTCAAAATCGGCTTTCAATACTGCTCCCTCATTGTTGCGATAGTTTTGAAGGTCAACTAATGCAGCTTCCAAGGTGAGCCAAACAGCCTCTAACTCTTCTCGATCCAATTCTGTTTTACGCGACTGCAATACATCTGGCAGCCTCATGGCGATTTGGAGGTGGTTAACGTCATCGCCATCGGCAATTTCTTTCATCTGGGCCATATAAGCCCTAACAACCTGTTCATTGATAACGTCCTTGGTATGACTAAGATTAGATTCTGTTTGAATAAAAACATCCACCTTCCCACGATGCAGTTCTTCGGCCAGTCGTTTTCTCATGGCCATTTCTTGATCGCGATATGCGGAAGACATCCGAATATTGAGGTCGAAATTTTTGCTATTCAAAGCCTTCATCTCGACGGTAATGGTTTTTTCTGGAAGGGTACATGATGATTTCCCAAATCCTGTCATGGATGCTAACATATATATTGCTTTTGCCTGCAAAGATAGCAATTCCGTGAAGGTTTACTCAGGCTAGGGCTGATCTATAATTTACTCAGATGATTTAAGGCCCCCTCTATTTCATTTTTGCTGTTACCAATATAAATTTTATCATCTATTACCAGAACGGGCCTTTTTAAAAATGAATAGTGGTCCAATATATAATGCCGATAATCTTTTTCCTGTAATACTTCATGCTTTAGGCCCATGCTTGTGTATAGTTTTGACCTCCGATTAAATAGAGACTCATAGGATCCTGATCGTGTCACCAGCGCTTCCAGCTCATGGGCGGTGATAGGCTTCGATTTGAGTTCTCTCAGTTCAATAGTCGCAGGTAGATTCAATTCTTTTTGGATTCTAATACAGGTATTGCATGTTTTTAAAAAAAAGAGGGTACGCATAGGGATTGTTTTTAGTCAACTCAAATATAATAATCCTCTGCCCAAAAAATAAGGTTAAATTTGTTTAACAAAATAAACCAAACCAAAGTGAAATTTAACACCAAAACCATTCATGGCGGACAATCTCCAGACCTTGCCTATGGCTCTGTCATGCCGCCCATTTATCAAACTTCAACCTATGCTCAATCCAGTCCAGGAAAGCACCAAGGTTTTGAGTATTCGAGGACTCACAACCCGACTAGGCACGCACTGGAACAGTCCTTAGCGAGTATAGAGAACGGCACAGACGGCATTACTTTTGGATCAGGTTTGGCTGCAATAGATGCCGTGATGAAACTGCTCAGTCCAGGGGATGAAGTCATTGCGACTAATGATCTTTACGGAGGCTCGTATCGTTTGTTTACCAAAATATACGAGAGGTTTGGCGTTAAATTTCATTTTGTTTCCATGAAAGACGCACGCTCAATTGAACCATTGATTAATGCTAAAACCAAATTAATTTGGGTTGAAACCCCAACCAATCCAATGCTCAACATTATCGACATTAAAGCCTTGGCTTTAATGGCTAAAAAGCATGCTATTTTATTGACAGTTGATAACACTTTTGCTACGCCCTATTTGCAACAACCTTTGGACTTAGGAGCTGATATTGTCATGCACTCTGCAACCAAATATCTAGGAGGGCACTCGGATGTTGTGATGGGCGCTTTAGTGGTTAAAGACAAAGAACTGGCGCAGCAATTGTATTTTATTCAAAATGCGAGTGGTGCAGTCGCAGGACCTCAAGATTGCTTTTTTGTGTTGAGAGGTATCAAGACTCTTCACGTAAGAGTCCAGCGTCATTGTGAAAACGCTCGGGCTGTGGCACAATTCCTATCAGCTCATCCTAAGGTGGGACGGGTATTTTATCCAGGTTTACCAAATCACACCAATCATGACATTGCCAAGCAGCAAATGTCAGACTTCGGTGGGATGATGTCATTTACTACCGCAGCAGGGACTTTAGAATCGGCAGTCAAGGTAGTTGAGCAACTAAAACTTTTCACCTTAGCGGAATCTTTGGGTGGTGTTGAGTCATTGTCTGGTCATCCAGCAAGTATGACTCACGCCAGCATTCCAAGAGAAGAAAGAGAAAAAAGTGGCGTTACAGATAGCTTGATTCGATTGAGTGTTGGTATAGAAGATGTCAAAGATTTACTAGCCGACTTGGAACAAGCCCTTAGTTAAAATTAGCGCTGAAATTATGACATCACAATTTGAGTCTATGTGATATTGAAAATAGTATAATTTATATCGCTATAATTGAAGATAGTTTATATTTGTGTGGAAATTGAGTAAGCCTATCTAACCTAACATTATTAATTATGTCAAGATCAACTGACGAATTTGTTTCCTACGTTTCCCAAAGAAATCAAAATGAACCTGAATTTCTGCAAGCCGTGCACGAGGTTGCAGAAACAGTCTTGCCATTTATAGCAGAAAACCCCCAGTATGGAGGAAAAATGCTTCTTGAGCGAATGGTTGAACCAGAGCGCACCATTATCTTTAGAGTACCATGGATCGATGACAATGGGCAAACACAAGTTAATCGGGGTTATCGTGTGGAATTCAATTCAGCGATTGGACCTTATAAGGGTGGTTTACGCTTTCATCCTAGCGTAAATTTGAGTATTCTAAAATTTTTAGGCTTCGAGCAAGTTTTTAAAAATGCTTTGACCACCTTGCCAATGGGTGGAGGAAAAGGAGGGTCAGACTTTGACCCTAAAGGAAAATCTGACAACGAAGTGATGCGTTTTTGTCAGTCTTTTATGACTGAGCTTTCTCGTCATATCGGTCCAAACACAGACGTGCCTGCTGGTGACATTGGTGTTGGCGGACGCGAAATAGGGTATATGTTCGGGCAATACAAACGCATTAGAAACGAATTTACTGGAGTCCTTACAGGCAAAGGGTTGTCATATGGAGGATCATTGATTCGTCCAGAAGCTACGGGCTATGGCGCTGTATATTTTACCAAAAATATGCTTGCAACTCAAGGGCATGATTTAAAAGGTAAAACAGTGGTAATTTCTGGATCTGGAAATGTCGCGCAATTTGCTTGCGAAAAGGTGATTCACGAAGGCGGTAAGGTTGTAACCATGTCCGACTCATCAGGCTTTGTTTATGATGCCGATGGATTTGATCAAGAGAAATTAGAGTTTGTTAAAACTTTGAAGAACGTCAAAAGAGGCCGTATCAGCGAATATGTGGAGGCCTTTCCAAAGGCGTCATTCCATGCCGGCGAACGACCGTGGAGCGTCAAATGTGATATTGCTTTGCCCTGTGCTACTCAAAACGAATTGAACGGAGATGAAGCTAAGACTTTGGTATCCAATGGGGTTTTAGCAGTTGCAGAGGGTGCCAATATGCCAACCACCCCAGAGGCGGTAGAAGTGTTTCAAGGAGCAAAAGTGCTCTTTGCTCCAGGAAAAGCATCCAATGCAGGAGGCGTGGCTACATCTGGGTTGGAAATGAGCCAAAATAGCCTTAGACTAAACTGGACATCCGAAGAGGTTGATGGGAAATTGCTGAATATTATGAATGACATTCATTCGGCCTGTGTGGCCTATGGCAAAAATTCCGACGGCTCTGTAGATTATGTCAAGGGGGCAAATATTGCAGGATTTGTTAAAGTTGCTGACGCCATGATGGCGCAAGGAGTGGTGTAAAGTTTGCAACCCCTATTCTTTATGTATTAAAACCGCGTGTCCTTCGTTAGTATTATATACTTTTATGCAACTCATGCGGTTTTTCTTTTTCTTTTTATCGTCACTTCTTTTTCCAGCCGTTCTGTTCAGTCAAACGAACCAGTGGGGTGGGCATTTTTCTTATCATAAAATCATTGATCTGTATGCTTCGTCTAATGCGTTTTTTGCTGCTGCGGAAAACGCTCTATTCCAATATGACTTCAGTTCTGGAGAAGTAAAAACCATAACAACCGTTGACGGCTTATCAGGGAAAACCATTTCTGCTTTCTATCAAAGTGATGCTACCAATCTAGTTCTCGTGGGCTATGACAATGGACTTATCGAGGTTGTAACCCTTGGGGAGAGTACTGATGTACTTCGAATTTACGACATTGTCAATAAGCCGACTATTCCACCATTGAATAAGCGAATCAATGATTTTTTTGAACATGATGGACTAGTATATGTATCAACCAATTATGGGATCTCTCAATTTGATTTGGATCAAATGGAATTCGGCGACACTTTTTTCATCGGTTCACAGGGAGCTCAAATCCCGGTCATTCAAACCACTGTTTTTGGGAATAATATATTTGCTGCTTGCGGACAAAACAATGGCTTGAAACAGGCTGATCTGTCCTTGGACTTGGTGGATTTCAACAATTGGAATACCCTCGCGACAGGCAATTTTAGTGGTGTGGGCACCACGAATAACCGCTTGTTTGCCGCAAATCTAAATAACTTATTCGCTGTCCAAAACAATACGCTTGACCTAGTACTCAATACAGCCACAATTATTATCGATCTTCACACCTCGAACAGCGAACTTGTTGTAACTCAAGCCTCGCGTGCCGATTTCTATGATGAAAACATTAACTTGATTGATTCATTCATTGCAGAGAGCTATTATACTTTATCTTCAACCGCAGTGTCCTCAAATGGACTTTTGGTTGGCACAAATGGTCAAGGGGTATTTCAAAGAGATTCTCAGACAAACGTCAATATTTTGCCAAATGGTCTTCAAGATAATGATGTGTTTTCAATTGCCGCTAATAACGGTACGGTTTGGGCCAGTTATGGGGATTATTCATCTTCCTTTAATCCCGATCCACTTCGGTATTTTGGCTATAGTTATTTACAAAATGAACTTTGGAATAATGTTGTATTTGACAGTGTTCTAGGGGCATATAACCTAAATAGTATCGCGCCAGATCCCTATAATAGCGACAAAACATTCATCAGCTCTTTTGGGAAGGGCATTTTAGAAGTAGTAGACTTCCAACCTTCCCGGAGGTTTTCAATTAATAACAGCGGATTGGAGTCCGTATCAAATTCCTCAGACCCTGAAGACTTGCGGGTATCGGCTTTGACTTTTGACTCACAGGGCTTATTGTGGTCTGTCTCATCGAGAATAGCCCGACCCTTAAAATCTTATAATCCAAATGGCAATCAATGGCAGAGCTATGATTTTTCCTCCATTATTAATGATCCTGTGGTCGATGAGTTTGGGTTTAGTGATATAGCCATTGGCCCAAACGGCACAAAATTCATTGGCGGATACCGCTCTGGCATCATTGCCTTTAACGAGTCTAACGGAAATGCTTTAATTAAAATCAATGGAGAATCATCGAATCTTCCTAATGATTTTGTGACTACACTAGCCGTTGATCGGCAAGGTATTTTGTGGGCTGGCACTCAATTGGGGCTAAGAGTTATCTACAATACAGCTGGCGTATTTGACACGTCAAATCCTACAACACAGCCAATCATTTTTGTTGAGGATGGACTCCCGAGAGAACTGTTTGAAGAACAATTTATCAGCGATATAGAGGTCGATGGCAGTAATAATAAATGGATTGGAACCATTGGATCGGGAGTTTATTATGTGACATCAGATGGTCAAACCACCATATATCATTTTACCGAGGATAATTCGCCACTGCCTTCAAATAATATCAATGATATTAGTTTGGATGCAGACAATGGACGACTTTATTTGGCCACCGATCGAGGGCTTGTAGTTTTTTCTTCGGGGGGGTCACAGCCTTTAGAGCAACTCGATAACGCCTTCGTATATCCCAATCCAGTGAGGCCTGAATTTAAAACGGAGATTGAAAAGATTAAAATTTCGGGATTATCGGAAAGTGTAAACATCAAAATCACTGATATAGAGGGAAATTTGGTTGCAGAGGCCGAAAGTAGTAGAAATAAAAGATTTCGTGGATTTAGTTTGGAAATAGATGGAGGAACTGCTTATTGGGATGGGAAAAATTTAAGCGGACGCCAGGTGGCTTCTGGTGTATATTTGATTTTGCTTTCTGATTTAGACAGCTTTGAAACGAAGGTTCTTAAATTACTTATTGTCAGATAAATGTTCATCTCTACTCAAGCCATCGTCCTATCCAAAATCAGATATAAAGACAATGATCTGATTGTAAAGTGCTTTACCGAATCCTATGGCGCAAGAAGTTATTTGATTCGAGGTGCTTTAAAAAGCCGAAAGGGTCCATTTAGGGCTGCCTATTTCCAGCCACTTTCAATTTTAGCTATTGAAGCAGAGCACAAAGAAAGTAGGAGCTTACAATATCTTAGAGATTTGAAAATCTTAAGTCATTTTGAAACTGTACATAGTCATGTTGAAAAGGCAACGGTTGCGCTCTTTCTTTCCGAGGTCTTGGGCAGCCTCTTGAATGAAGACTCTCCAGACCCACAGCTTTTTGAAATGATTACTAGTGCTCTGAATTGGTTCGATCATCAGGATCGTTGTGGTTATTTTCACTTGCTTATTTTAACCAAACTGATGCGTTATTTAGGATGTTCCCCTGAACACAACAATCCCCAAAACGAGTATTTCGATTTAGAATCGGGTCGTTTTACCGATGTCAATCAGGGGGGTAAATTAGTAATAGGGCCTATAGTTTCTGACTTTAAAACTCTTTTAGGCATGCAATTTGATACTAACAACGGTTGGAGACTTTCAAATGTGCGAAAACAAGCTTTATTGCGACTGATATTGGATTATTTTGAGAGTCACGTTCCGGGTTTTAGAAGACCGAAGTCAGTCACTATTTTGAACCAAATATTTCACTAATTATGAAGCATTATCTGTTTTTGATAGTTGCGGTTTTAAATTCATCTATTTTTCTTGCACAGTCTTTGGCTTTGTATGACAAAGACACACAGTCACCTGTTATTGGCGCAGCCGTATATAATCAGGACCTATCTGTTTCCGTGATTTCAGATTTCAAAGGGATAGTTTCATTGGAAAAATTCAGCGACTCCGATTTGGTCACCATTCAGCATATGTTGCATGAAACAGTACAAATATACAAACGCGATCTAGGCCATGAGTTGTACTTGAAGTCCACCGCACAAGCCTTGGATGCCATAGTTGTGTCTGCCTCCAAGTTTGAACAAAATCGGCTAGAAGTGCCTCAAAAAGTGGTTTCTATCAAATCATCGGATATTGTTTTTAAGACCCCGCAAACAAGTGCAGACCTAATTGAAAGCTCTGGACAAGTTTTTGTTCAGAAAAGCCAACTGGGAGGGGGTAGCCCAATGATACGAGGTTTTGCTACCAATAGGTTGTTTTTATCGGTCGATGGTGTACGCATGAACAATGCTATTTTTAGAAGTGGAAATATCCAAAATATCATTTCAATTGACCCTTTTGCCATTCAGCAAACAGAAATTATTGCAGGACCTGGATCGGTAATTTATGGAAGTGATGCCATAGGAGGTGTCATGAATTTTTACACCAAAAAACCAAAATTGTCATTAAGCGACAAATTGGAATTTAACAGTCAAGTTGCTGTCAGGTATTCAAGTGCATCAAACGAAAAGGCTGTGCATGCCGAAGCTTCTTTGGGGGCCAATAAATGGGGCTACTTGACCAGTGTCAGCTATACTGACTTTGACGATTTGAAAATGGGGCGCCACGGACCTGATGATTATTTGAGACCAGAATATGTCGTTAACACTAATAATGGGGATCAAATTCAACCCAACGATAATCCAAGAATCCAAAGATTTTCAGGGTATAGTCAATTGAATTTAATGCAAAAAATTCATTACCGAGCTCAAGACAGACTACATTTTGATTTGGGAATGCATTATACGGCCAGTTCTGATTATCCCAGATACGACCGATTAATTCTTTATGAAAACAATAGCCCTGTTTCTGCACAGTGGTACTATGGTCCACAAGAGTGGTTTATGACAAACCTACAGGTGACCTCCTTTAGTAGCAGTTCTAATCTTTTTGATAATTTGAAGATTACATTGGCACATCAAGATTTTAAAGAAAGCCGTAATGACAGGAAATTTCAAAGCTCGGTTTTAAGGACTCGCAATGAAAACGTCCAAGCCTTGTCGTTTAACCTTGATTTGGAGCGCGCACTATCTTCTAAAGTTAAATTGAATTACGGCCTAGAATACATCAGAAATAAGGTGTATTCAACAGGATCAAAAAGAGACACAGAAACGGGAGATTTGGGGTTTGTTTCAAGCCGATATCCTAATGGGTCCTCTTGGACTTCAATGGCAGGATACCTTAATGCTACTTTTAAACCGTTTAATAAAATGACTGTAAAATCGGGTCTGCGGTATAATTATGTGATTAATAAGATTGACTTTACCGATAACAATATCTATTATAATTTTCCTTTTAAAGATGCGACCAATAATTCAGCGGCCTTGACAGGGACACTTGGGTTTAGTTACCATTGCTCGGAAAAATTGCAATTTAAAGGGAATTTGGCCACCGCTTTCCGCGCTCCGAACATTGATGATATGGGAAAAGTGTTTGACTCCGAGCCAGGTTCGGTTATTGTACCCAATCCTTATTTGGTTCCTGAGTATTCTTATGGCGCTGAGCTTGGTTTAGTCTGGCATCTCAATGCTAGAGTTGTTTTTGATTTATCGGCTTACTCAACCTACTTAGACGACGCATTAATTAGAGAAGATTTTACTCTCGATGGGGATAGTCAAATTTACTATGACGGTGTATTAAGTAATGTTCAAGCTATTCAAAATTTAGCAATGACTTGGATCAACGGAATCGAAGCAGGTATGAAATACGATATCACTGACCATCTCGAACTCAGATCTCTTTTTAGTATGATGAAAGGAGAGGAATCTGGACCAGATGAAATAAAATATTCTGCACGTAATGCACCACCGGCTTTTGGAAGAACTCAGCTTATGTGGAATAAGAATCGTTTTTCCTGTGAGCTTTATGCCGTGTATAATGCCGAAATCTCCGCAGAGGACTTGAATCCTACTGAAGCTAATAAATCTTTTTTATATGCTTTAGATGAAAATGGCAAGCCCTTTTCTCCTGCTTGGCATACGTTCAATGTTAGAACACAATATAAGTTGAGCGAGGAACTAGGACTTACTGCCGCCCTAGAGAATTTCACCAACCAACGTTACAGGACTTATTCATCGGGAATAGCGGCTCCTGGAATTAACGCTGTCCTTTCAATACAATACATCCTTTAGGTGGGTTACAGCACAACTTATACTGTCGAGGAAGCACTGCAAAAATTGAGAAACTACTGTGCCTATCAAGAACGATGTCATAAAGAGGTCGTACAAAAGCTTCGCGATATGGGTATGATTGAAGCTGCAATTGACCAAATTGTGGTGAGCTTGATTACCGATAATTATCTCAATGAGGAACGTTTTGCCTTCTCTTACGCTCGCGGGAAATTCAGTCAGAAGCAATTCGGCAAAATTCGAATACAAAGGGAATTGAAGCTCAGAAATATACATGCGACGCTCATAAAAAAAGCATTAGAAGCCATTGACAAGCAAGAGTATGAGCTTACGTTTGAAATTCTTGCTAACAAAAAATGGGTCTCACTGTCAAAAGCAGCCCAATCCACTAAAAAGAAAAAGTTTTTTGATTTTCTCGTGTACAGAGGTTGGGAGACAGAGCGGATTTATGAAAAATTAAAAAACTTGTCGGATCAATCGATAAAATAACTCAGTCCTAACAATACATTTCCTTTCGGAGCAGGCACCAAATTGGTTTCAGTATATACCTCACCAAGTATATTATTTGCTGTGATACTGGCGGTCATATTATTGATTCTAGCCATTATTTTAGCATCAAGAACGCTATAAAGCTGCGCGTCACCCCGTTCAACATACCTGTAAGTGATTTGTTGACTGATATCCTGAACAAATTGGAAATCCCAAGACATTATAACTTGGTGTTTTAAAGAGTTAATGGCGTATTGCGACATTTCGGGAATGATTTGAACATCGTCAGAAATATAAGTGTAGTTGGCTCTCAAAGCATTATTTCTTCCCGTTGGCCCCCACCTCAAAAGTGCGGCTGCCTCAATTCCTGTAGTTTCCAATCCAATAAGATTTTTAGACTGCCAAGGATCGTTTTCAGACATTCTGACATAGTCGATTAAATCATCGGAACTACGCTTAAATGCGGCAGCAGAAAAATCGAACACACTTCCGTCATAGCGATAGCCTACCTCATAGGCCAGAGCACTTTCTGGATTCAAATTGGTATTCCCAATAGTTGTTGGCGAGGTATAATATAAATCGGTATAGGTTGGAATTCTATAAGTCCAGCCAATGTTGCCATAAATCCGAGAATTAGAACCAATGGCATATCCTACATCAACACCGGGAAAAACATGAAATTTAAAGTCGGAATAGTAGTTAAACGCTAGACCGGGAGTAAGGTCGAGACGATTTTTCAAAAAGTTAAATCGGTGTTCTATAAAAGCGTTGATCTGAGTGCGTTTGTGTTGCCCTAAATTATTACTAGAGAGGTTGAGGCGAGCCAGTTCAATACCCATTCCTGTAATGCCCAGATGGTTGCGGTTTGAGGCATTGTATTCCAAGGCCATCTTGTTAGAGATATGCAAATTTCTATATAGAGATGGATTGTTTCTTACAAAAACATAAAGGTCTTGGTTGCGCTTCCAATATAAACGAGGTTTAAAGGTCCAGTCACCAACATCATAACTACTTTGAACTCCAAACAGACTAGCTTGAGTTTCTTCATATTGCTCTAGATAAGCTGGCGAAGCATAAAATCCATTGGCACCAAACTTGCGTTCCATGAAGCTCGCAATGATTTCTATGGGGTTTTTATCCTTGAGCAAACGGCTTTTTAAAAAGTAATTTTTATTGTCAAAATCAGTGTTGTAACGATATCCATCAGAGATATTGTTTGAGATATGAAGCAAATGATTGCTGTTGTTATAGTTACTTTGGCTGGTTAAGGCCAAATTTTTCTGACCAAATGATCCCGCTTCAATTTTACCGGAAATGGAATTATTAACCACTTTTTTAGTGACAATATTAATAGCTCCCGTGAATGCATTTTGACCAAAAATACGCGCTGCAGGGCCCTTAACAATTTCGATTCGATCGATGACTTCAATGGGCAAGGCCATATTAAGCGTGTGATGCCCAGTTTGGGGATCTTCTACCTTCATGCCATCAATGAGCAGAAGTACTTGGTCAAAACCGCCACCACGGATATAAATATCAGCCTGAGAACCACCGCCGCCACGCCGTCTGACATCTATCCCCCCGAATAATTGTAGTAAATCGGCCACATTAGTCGCAGGGCTATTTTCTATCAGTTGACTTGTAATGACCTGCACTGTTTTTGAATTTTCAGAAAAAGGAAGCTCTATTCTACTTGATCTAAGATAGATGGAATCTAAAGCCTCATTGAATGTTGTTTGGGCTTTAAGGGAATGGGTATATAGACTAAATAAGAGGATAGCAAAATGATGATATTTCATTGTGAAGTGCTTTGTGCAAATGTAGAAAAATATGAGAACCTCATCGAACTATGATTGTACTAAAGTCCAAATTCCTATATTTATAAAAACTAAATTTAAATGGTTCAGCTCGAATTTCTTGACATCGCCCTCATAGTATCCTTTTTTGCCTTGATATTGTTCGTTGGACTTTATGTTTCCAAGTCTTCGGGGGAGAGCTCTAGTGCGTATTTTTTATCGGGTAGAAATATGCCCTGGTGGTTGCTCGGAGTTTCAATGGTGGCTACAACTTTCTCAACGGATACCCCTAATCTGGTTACCGATATTGTCAGAACAAATGGCGTCTCCGGTAATTGGGTTTGGTGGGCTTTTCTGCTTACAGGTTTACTGACGGTTTTTATTTATGCACGACTGTGGCGCAAATCCAACGTCAATACTGACATAGAGTTTTATGAATTGCGTTATGGCGGCAAGCCGGCGCGCTTTCTCCGTATTTTTAGAGCGGTTTATTTAGGGCTGTTTTTCAACGTCTTGGCCATGGCAGCAGTCACTCTAGCGGCTATTAAAATTGGAAGTATTATACTTGGACTGGCGCCTTGGCAAACTGTTTTAATAGGCGGAGCAGTCACTGTTATATTTAGCACTTTTGGCGGTTTTAAAGGGGTAGTTTACACTGATTTCATACTCTTTTTTGTTGCAATGGGGGGATCAATTGCAGCAGCATGGTATTTAATAGACTTGCCTCAGGTTGGGGGGCTTTCAAATTTAATACAACACGATAATGTTGCTGATAAGCTCTCTTTTTTTCCTGACTTTTCGAATACGGAATTATTAGTGACCCTCTTAATCATACCTCTAGCGGTTCAATGGTGGAGCGCATGGTATCCCGGAGCAGAGCCAGGTGGTGGCGGATATATTGCCCAACGAATGCTTGCAGCAAAGAATGAAAAACACGCTATCGGGGCTACCTTCTTTTTTAATATTATGCATTATGCTTTGAGACCTTGGCCTTGGATTTTAGTGGCCTTAGCCTCCCTAGTAGTTTTCCCTGATTTGCAGAGTATTCAAAATGCATTTCCAGGGATTACTCCCGATAAATTGGGAGAGGATCTCGCATATTCTGCCATGTTGACTTTTTTGCCTAGCGGTTTACTTGGCTTGCTGTTAGCCTCATTAGCGGCGGCCTATATGTCCACCATTTCTACTCATTTGAATTGGGGGGCCTCCTATTTGGTAAACGATTGCTACAAGCAATATTTCAATAAAACGGCCTCGGAAAAACAACTGGTTAGGGTGGGACGAACAGCAACGGTTGTACTACTCATACTCAGCGCACTCTTAGCTTTGATCTTGCAAAATGCTTTGCAGTTATTCGATATCATTTTGATGTTCGGAGCGGGTACCGGGGTAATTTTTATTCTCCGTTGGTTTTGGTGGCGCATTAACGCTTGGAGTGAGATCAGCGCCATGTTTGCTTCTGGAGTGATATCCCTATTGATTAATTTGACCCCAGTTGGACTGGTTTTGTTTGGTGATAATGATGGTCTATTCGAATCTTATCTGAAATATCCTTTTGTTGTTTTGATGACCACCATTATTTGGTTGTTAACCATGTTATTGACACGCCCTGAATCCGAATCTGTATTGAAATCTTTTTATACCACTGCACAACCTGGCGGGCCTGGTTGGAAACAACGGCATAAAGCCGATATAGTCAATGAAACTCCTTGGTCTGTGCCTTTTGGTATTGTGGCAATGCTTTTGGGAAGTGTGGGAATTTATTCGGCCATGTTTGCAGTAGGCTCCTTTCTATATGGAAACCTTGTAACTGGAGGTGTATTGACAGCTATTTGTGTCGTCGTAGCTGCCTTACTTTTTAAATTGTGGCCTAAGATTTCAAGAACTAGTGCACCTTAATCCGCCAGAACGACAACCCTGTTATTATTACATTCAACAGTTCCGGAGCTAATTTTCAAAGCATAATGTCCTTCGGTCTGTTTTTGGAGCAGGTCCGAGAGGTCTTCTTTTGAATGGACCCCTCTCAGGATGACATGACCCTCTTGCAAGAGAGAAACAATAGGCGCGTGATTGTTTAGGAGTTCAAAACTTCCGTGAAGTCCCGGGACACTTACAGAATTCACTTCTCCACTAAACAAGGTGGCTTCAGGAGTTACAATTTCTAAATACATAAGCTTTGATTAGGCTTCAGCAAGCATTTTCTCTCCAGCTTCAATAGCTTCTTCGATAGTCCCTTTCAGATTAAAGGCTGCTTCGGGAAGGTGGTCTAATTCACCGTCCATAATCATGTTGAAGCCTTTGATGGTTTCTTTAATGTCAACCAATACTCCTGGAATGCCTGTAAACTGTTCGGCAACATGGAAGGGCTGAGATAAGAAACGCTGAACACGTCGGGCTCTAGAAACAGCAAGTTTGTCTTCTTCGGAAAGTTCCTCCATCCCCAAAATGGCAATGATGTCTTGAAGTTCTTTGTAGCGCTGCAAAAGCTCTTTTACTCTTTGTGCACAATCGTAATGTTCTTTTCCTAAAATATCTGCGGTCAAAATTCGAGAAGTAGAATCCAAAGGATCTACAGCGGGGTAAATCCCGAGTTCGGCGATTTTACGCGACAATACTGTGGTGGCATCCAAATGGGCAAACGTCGTTGCAGGGGCTGGATCTGTCAAATCATCCGCAGGAACATAGACTGCTTGAACGGACGTGATGGATCCCTTTTTGGTGGAAGTAATGCGCTCTTGCATCACACCCATTTCAGTGGCTAAGGTTGGCTGATATCCTACTGCTGAAGGCATACGTCCAAGAAGTGCAGATACTTCAGAACCAGCTTGTGTAAATCTAAAGATATTGTCAACGAAGAACAAAACGTCTTTTCCTTGACCGTCTCCTGCACCATCGCGGAAATACTCAGCAATGGTAAGCCCTGAAAGGGCCACACGAGCACGTGCTCCAGGAGGCTCGTTCATTTGACCGAAAACGAAGGTTGCTTTGGACTCTTTCAAAGCCTTTTTGTCAACCTTTTTCAAATCCCATCCACCTTCTTCCATAGAATGCATGAATTCATCTCCATATTTGATGATCCCAGACTCAAGCATTTCTCTTAATAAATCGTTTCCTTCACGGGTACGTTCTCCAACACCAGCAAAAACCGAAAGTCCACCGTGGCCTTTGGCGATGTTATTAATTAATTACTGAATTAATACTGTTTTTCCAACACCGGCACCGCCAAATAAGCCAATTTTACCTCCTTTAGCATAAGGCTCAATCAGGTCAATAACTTTAATTCCAGTAAATAACACCTCTGTTGAGGTAGAAAGATCTTCAAATTTGGGTGCTTGACGGTGGATTGGCAGTCCATCTTTGCCGGCTTTGGGTAAATTTTCCATACCATCGATAGCATCACCAATCACATTAAATAATCGGCCGTAAACATCGTCCCCAACTGGCATTTGAATGGGAGCTTCGGTAGAACGGACTTCTGTACCACGACTCAAACCGTCAGAGGAGTCCATAGCTACTGTCCGAACAGTATCTTCGCCAATATGAGATTGTACCTCAAGAACTAAAATAGAACCGTCTTTTTTGCTGATTTCTAAGGCGTCATAGATTTTGGGAAGGGTAGCGCCGCTTTCAAAGGCTACATCTATAACGGGTCCTACGATTTGTGAAATTTTTCCAGTAACTGCCATGGATTTTTAATTTTGACTTAAGCGATTATTTGTTGTCTATTTTCGAGTGCAAATATAAAGATTATATCAGAGAAATTGCTTTGAATTTCTTTAAGAAAAAAATGATTATTCGTGAG
>JAURRA010000020.1 GCA_030835825.1 Flavobacteriaceae bacterium | reverse complement strand
TGAACTTCTAAGCAAAATAGATATATATAAAAACCACGACTACACAAATCATTACTCCAACAATAGTGGTTTTTTTCCATGGTTCAACATTCACTTGTTCGGTGTAATTTATTTTGAAGGCTTCTGTCCTTGGGTACAACTTACCGATGACCAACATGATAATGACATTCAAAACAAAAAGAATAGCCATAACGTGCAAATAGTGCGGATAATTCTCTTCACCGAAAACAAATGGTTTTAGAATAAACTGACTGATACTGTAGAGTAAAACACCCGAAATAATAGCTACTTTAGCAGCTAATGCAGGGACGTGCTTGGTCAAGTACCCCACTACAATAATCGTCAAAATAGGAATGCTGTAACAACCATTGACCTCCTGCAAATAGCCAAACAGTCCGTCAGGAGCATTGGCAATTAATGGTGCTATAAACATAGCTAAAAGAGCCAGAAAGACGCCAAAAAGCTTTCCTGCCTGAACAGTTTCTTTATCGCTAGCATGAGGCTTAATTTTTGACTTGTAGATGTCAACCCCGAAAAGTGTAACTGAACTATTGAGAGCCGAATTGAAAGAACTTAAAATTGCACCGAAGAGGACTGCGGCAAAAAATCCAACCAAAGTTTTAGGAAGTACGGCATTGACCAACATTGGATAGGCCTGGTCAGGGTTAGTTAGTGTATCACCAAACATATGAAATGCAATAACACCAGGTAAGACCACGATAAATGGCCCTAGAATTTTTATAAAAGATGCCAATAGCAAACCTTTTTGGCCCTCCTTTAAATTTTTGGCTCCAAGAGCGCGCTGAATAATCGCCTGATTGGTACCCCAGTAGAAAAGCTGAACCAGCATCATCCCAGTAAATATTGTTCCAAAAGGAACTGACGCTTCAGGCCCTCCCATGGATTTGAATTTTTCTGGATTACTTTCTACAAGAGTAGAAATACCCATGAAGAGGTCACCGTCGCCCACCGCCAACAATCCAAAAATAGGAATCAATAAGCCTCCGATCAATAAACCAACAGCATTGACAGTATCCGATACAGCCACAGCCTTGAGTCCTCCAAAAATGGCATAGATTGACCCGACTAATCCAATGCCCCAAACACAAATCCACAATGCGGCGGTCTCGGACACACCCAATAAATCTGGCACTTCAAATAGACTGCTTATAGCCAAAGCTCCAGAGTAGAGCACTATGGGTAAGAGAACAACAACATATCCACTCAAAAACAATATTGATGTAATCATTTTTGTGCTTTGGTCATAGCGACTCTCAAGAAACTGAGGAACTGTAGTGATTCCTCCTTTAAGGTATCGCGGCAACAAAAACACAGCGGTAATGACCATAGCGATAGCCGCCAGGGTTTCCCAAGCCATCACCAAAATACCCTCGCGAAAGGCGGCACCATTCAATCCAACAATTTGTTCTGTCGATAAATTAGTAAGTAACAATGAGCCCGCAATGACCACTCCAGTCAAGCTGCGGCCGCCCAAAAAATAACCATCTGAGACCTTGGATTTATCAGTAGAACTTTTAACATAGGATATGATCGCTACAAGTGCCGTAAAGGCTAGAAAGGTAATAATTTGCATGGTTTACAATGATTATGAATTGATTTGTATGTTCCAATTTAAGTGAAATGATTCATTTGGAGACAGTTTTAATAGACCGATATTATTATTAAAGCTGTTGCCTGGACTTGTCATAGGTTCTATGGCCACATAATTAGGATCTTTTGGAGTGTATATTTGAATAAAAGTTTGTGGTGACGACGATGTTAAAACAAATTGCATAGCCGGTGTTTGGCAACTTACTTCTGCAGGTTGAACCCGATAACAGTGATCATAATGATCTGTGCCAATGACATTAGAAAAAACGGCTTCAACAGTTGTCATAGATTGAGGAATCAATTGACGGTTTATCTCGATATTCTTATCACGAGGCATTGAGATCTTTGTCTGATTGATGTTTGAAGTGAAAAAATAGGGATGCCATCCCAAGTTAAAAGGAAAAGGCCTAGAACCACAATTAATTACCGTCAAATCTAGCCTCAGTCCATCTTTAAAAAAACGATAAACCACTTCGATGATGAAAGGGAAAGGAAAACCATTCATATCGCCCTTGTATCGATACTCCAACACTACTTTGGCACAAAATTCATCGGCATGCGACGTCTTAAAATTAAATCTCTGATCAAAAATCAAACCGTGTATGGCGTGTCTTCCTTGGTCATTTAGCGGCCATTGATATGCGATATCCTGATCTGTAAAAACACCATGCTCCAATCGATTGACAAAAGGAAAAAGCAAAGCGCCAGCGTAGGACTCGGAATAGGTTGAATCTGACGGTTCCCCAATAATGAGATTGTTACACAACGTCCATTCTTGTAGTCTGCCACCTTCGCTTAAGTTAATAATGGCATTGAGCTGGTGGTCTTTGTTCACAATCTTTAACAGATCAGATGTCTCAGTAGATATTTGGAAACTGTTTTTCATTACAACGACTGTCTGATTATGATACGATTTGGGTTTTCAATTTGTACATTTTCCTTATTCAAAATCATTTGAGCGAGCTTGGATCCCATCAATTTGAAATCAGTCGAAATGGTAGTTATGCCACCCTCCAAAATCTCCTTAAAGAGGCTGTCATTGTAAGAAATGACTCCTACATCTTTACCTAGGGATAAACCTTTAGCTTTGATTGCTTTGATCAAAATAATCAAATCGTTATCCTCTAAAACTAAATAAACCTCACCCGATTTAGGACAACGACCTGCCATGGTTTTTATCAACTCAAAATTTAAATTATTCAAACGCTTAAATCTTTGAAAACCACTAAGCATCGCCTTGGGTTGTCTTTTATCAGGATAAATTAGAATTAAGTTAGAATAACTGTTTAGCTTGTCCTTTACCATCATTAAACTATCGAAAATACCTGTTTGGAAATTTTGATAGATGGCTGGATATTTCATCAAACCTTTATTGGTCTGATCTAAAATATAAATCTGCCCCTCGGGCAGTTGCCTAATCACCTCATCAGTTTTAGGCAAATTGGCTGGCATTAATACAAAATAGTGGTATTGACCAATTTGGTCTAAAATCAATTTAGAAAAGACCTCTCTGTTGAAATGATGAAAATAAATATCGACTTGGAAATGCGAGGGCAAATTTTCTACAAACGCATTGTATAAATCTTCTTTAAAAGCGTTAAACTCATCGAATAAAAGAAAAATCTTTTGCTTGACAGACACATCTGCACTTGAAACATAAGACCCCTTACCCGACACCGTTTGTACAATGCCTCGGGCTTTCAATTCATTGAGTGCAGTCATTATGGTGTCCCTAGAAAAACCAAAACTTCGTCTTAGTTCATTTATCGAGGGCAATGCATCTCCAATGGACAGCTTTCCGCTGCGAATAGCCTCTTCAACAGACCAAATCAACTGTTTGTATTTGGGCAGGCCATGGCTCGAGGTTTGTATTGGAGAAATCATCGGGCTAATATACAAAACCAACTGGTAGGTACTGGTAGGTATAATATAAAAATGACCTATATTAGCCTATCGGTGAAAAACTTCTGACATGAAATTCAATATTTTTTTTAACATTATTTTTTTAGGATTAACTCTTGCTCCGCTTGCTGCTCAGGAAAGGGAAACGATAGATTTACGCCATGGTTGGAAGTTTCAATTGGGCACAAAATCGGAGGCAATGTCTACCAATTTTGACGACAGTAGCTGGTCGTCTGTCACTGTTCCACACGATTGGGCGATAAACGAATCTTTTGAACCCAACGGCAACGGTGATACAGGAAAGTTGCCTTGGCAGAACGAAGGCTGGTATAGAAGGAAATTGACCTTTGACAGCAGTCATGTTGGAAAAAAAATATATTTAATTTTTGATGGAGCCATGAGCTTTCCAAAAATATTTATCAATGGCAAATTGGCAGGCGAATGGGACTATGGTTACAATTCTTTCTATTTAGATATTACAAACCTCGTTGAGTTGAACCAGGATAATATATTGGCTGTTCATTGCAACACTAGGCAGCACGATAGTCGGTGGTATCCTGGCGGTGGACTTTTTAGAAAAGTCACGCTTTTGGTCACCAATCCCATCCACACCAACATTTGGGGCACTTACATCACTACTCCAAAAATCGATACAAAGGCTGCAGCAGTAAATATTGAAACGACCATAACCAGCGGTGCAACTACAGATCAAATAATAGATATCAATTACACCATTTATGACAGTCAGGGCGAATTAGCTTATCAAGATACGAGAACGATGAACGCTGTTGCCTCCAAAGAACAGGTATTGACTATTCAAGCCTATGTGTCCAATCCGAGGTTATGGGACATTGACTCCCCTGAGCTTTATCGGCTTGAAACGGACATTGTTCAAGGAGAAGTCCTAATTGATAGAACCAGCACCACCTTTGGCATCAGAGAGTCACATTTTACTGCCGATGACGGATTTCACCTCAACGGGCGTCGGGTCCAACTCCAGGGTGTCAATTTACACAGTGATTTAGGACCACTTGGAATGGCTTTCAATAAAAGTGCGGCCAAACGCCAGTTGACAATCATGAAAGATATGGGGGTAAATGCCATTCGAAACTCGCACAACATTACTGCCCCAGAGGTATTAGAACTCTGTGATGAAATGGGATTACTCTTTTTAAATGAAATTTTTGACAAATACGACCGAAAAGCAGATATCACTGCGGAGACTAATTTTGAAGAATTTGCACAACGGAATGTGAAAAATTTTGTGCTTCGAGACAGAAATCACCCATCGATATTTTTGTGGAGTGTTGGCAACGAAATTGGAGATGTACAATGGAACATCAATGGCGGATTTGATAAGCTTCAAACGATGATCAAATATGTAAACTTATACGATAGCTCTCGTCCAACCACTCTTGTTTGTGATAATTTGGAAAGCGCAAGGTTAAGACATTTTGACTATTACGATGTTCACAGTTGGAATTATGGACGCAGATACCGTTTAGCGCGAGAGTTAGAACCTGATAAAGCAGTAATTATCAGTGAATCCGCTTCAACCGTAAGCACCAGAGGATTCTATGAACTCCCGTTACCAAAAATAAAAACCGACTTTACATCTTCGCTACAAGTAAGTTCCTACGACCTCAATGCTCCTGAATGGGCAGAAATATCGGATGACGATTTCATGTGGCAAGAACAAGAACCCTATGTTGCCGGTGAATTTGTCTGGACAGGTTTTGACTATCTCGGCGAACCAACACCCTATAATAACAAGTTTGTCACATCGCTCGGATTGACAGATCAAGAGGCTTCTCGCAGTTCTTACTTTGGTATAGTCGATTTAGTTGGTATCCCTAAAGATCGCTACTACTTGTATAAAAGTCATTGGAAACCAGATGAGCCAACGGTGCATCTCTTGCCCCATTGGAACTGGGACGGTTATGAGGGCAAGGAAGTCCCTGTTTTTGTGTACACCAATGGAGATCGTGCCGAATTATTTGTCAACGGCCGATCGCAGGGAATGAAATACAAAAAACCAAACTCCACGATTTCTACCGAGCGGTACCGATTAATTTGGCCCAATGTAATATATCAACCTGGAGAAATCAAAGTAATAGCGTATCAAGGTGATGAGATAGTGGGAGAATCCACAGTTAAAACATCTTCCAAACCCATAAAACTAGCCATGTCAATCAATCGAAAAAGCCTTGATTCAAAAGATGATTCTTTGGTTTTTCTGACCGTCGAAGCCCTAGATAAAGAGGGTAATTTTTGTCCTTTGGCCGATAACCTGTTGCAATTATACCTAGAGGGGCCTATTGAAATTGCCGGCGTAGGCAATGGCAATCCCCAGTCTTTTGAACCATTTTTAGCCCATCGCGTGAAGTTATTCTATGGCAAAGCTGTGATCATCATAAAATCTACAGGAGAAAAGGGCCTCGGAAAGATGACCATTTCCTCCAAGGGATTACTGGAACAAACCTTGGAAATTAAAGTAGACTAATCGTTGTTGGAGTAATATTCCAAAACTGACTGCTGTTCCTCTAAAGCTTGGAGAAATTCAAGCCGCAATCGACTGACTAAATCATTTACGGATGGCGAGTCGTCTATGGTGGCAACACCGTGTCCTGCAGACCATATGGTACTCCATGCCTTAGCCTCCTTCTCAGCAGCGTCTTTATCTTTTCCAAAATCCATCTTCGCAGAGTTTTGCCACATATCTTCTGTAATGCCCATGGCCTCCAAACTAGGTCTTAGAAAATTAGCTGGAACTCCAGAGACGGCAGCTGTATAAACAACATCCGTCGCACCGCTAGAAGTGATCATGTCTTTATAGGCCTCAGGGGCTTTGCTTTCCTTGGTGTTAATAAATCGTGTTCCCATATATGCTAAATCCGCACCCATTTGTTTTGCCGATGCCACATCGCGACCTGTACTGATGCTCCCAGCCAGAAGAATTGTCTTTTGGAAGAATTTTTTGATTTCGGCTACTAAGGGCATAGGATTGATGGTTCCTGCATGTCCTCCTGCCCCCGCAGCCACAAGAATCAATCCGTCGACACCAGCCGCAGCTGCTTTTTCCGCATGACGCTTTTTCACTACGTCATGAAACACCAAACCGCCATAACTATGAACGGCATTAACCAACTCTGACACCGCCCCAAGTGAGGTAATGATCAGTGGCACTTGATGCTTCATGCACAGGGCTAAATCGGCTTGAACTCGCGGATTGGAATGATGAACAATCAAGTTGACACCAAAAGGCGCAGGTTTTTTTCCAGTTTCCTTTTCAAAGGCGCTTAGGGCTGTTTTGATTTCAATGAGCCATTCTTCAAAGCCCTCACTCGTCCTTTGATTCAGTGCAGGAAAAGTGCCAACAATTCCTTTTTTACAACATTCGATAACCAACTGTGGTCCAGATATCAAAAACATTGGCGCAACTACAATTGGCAATTCGAGGTCCTTAATAAATTCAGCTTTCATATGTTTTAATTTTTAATAAATCTTACTACTCTTTAGTAACATCAGTTAATCTTCAATAACCTTTAAAATCAGTTTCCCTATTTTATCTCCAGAAAATAACCTTAAAAGGGTATCATTAAAATGCGCTATGCCATCATATACATCTTCTCTTGTTTTTACAGATCCATCGGCTAACCAACTTCCAATCTGTGCCATCCCAGTCTGATATCTGTCGGCGTAATCAAAAACTACCATGCCCTGCATAGTGGCTCTATTGACCAGTAGGGAAAGATAATTACTAGGACCTTTCATAGCAGAAGTAGCATTGTATTGCGATATTGCACCACAAATAACAACTCTGGCATGCATGCGTAACATGAGCAGTGCAGCATCAAAAACATCACCGCCGACGTTGTCAAAATAGACATCTATACCATCAGGGCAATGGGTTTTTAGCCCTGCGATCAAATTTTCATTTTTATAATCGATAGCGGCATCAAAACCAAGTTCTTCAACGATGTATTGACATTTTAAGGCGCCTCCTGCGACGCCCACTACTTTACATCCTTTGAGCTTAGCGATCTGCCCAACCATACTTCCAACAGCTCCTGCGGCCCCAGAAACCAAAACCACATCTCCAGACTTAATTTTACCAACCTCTAAAATTCCAAAGTAGGCGGTCATTCCGGGCATACCCAAAGCCCCAAGATAAGTGGTCAATGGCGCTTTTTTTGGATCGATTTTATAAAAACCTTGTCCAGTTGTAAAACTAAATTGCTGCACTCCTCCGGGCCCTGACACAAAATCTCCAACAGAAAAAAGCTTGTTTTGATTGACTTTAATCACTTCACCAACTATAGCGGCTCGCATGACCGCGCCAATTTCCACTGGCGGGATGTAGGACTTACCAGCCCTTATCCAGCCTCGCATTGCTGGATCCAGGGACACATAATGATGTTTAATTACCATTTCACCCGCTTTGGGCTCAGCGATTAACTCGTCCTGGTATGCCCACGTTTCAGATGTCGGCAATCCATTTGGCCTTTCAGCTAGGCAAACTTTCGTATTTTTCATAATTAATGCTTTAACTTAAGGCAGCCCTGTGCGATGATCCAGTCCAACTAACTTTTACCACTAGAGTATCTATGAGTCACAATAGTTAATATAAAAGGTGTTGCTTCGATCTATTCTTCCAACCCGCTTGAGATTGGTACGGCACAAAAAATACTTTTAAGTCACTTTGAGACGCATAGTCTACGAAGAAAATTTTCTTATCTGCTTGAGACCTGTAGGGTACAAAGTACCAAAGCCCTTCATTCCCTTTTGACTGAGATTGGTAGTCTACTTTAAATACTTTCAAGTCTGCTTGAGACTCATAATCCACGACAAAAACCTTGACGTCAGACTGTGACGCGTATGCGACACTGAACATCTTTTGAGCCACGTTGGAGCATGGTGTTAGAAAGAGAAATAGCACAAGATACCTCATTGTCAGTCTAATTTATTTTTATCAAAATCTGATCCCGAAGGATACTCGTATAATTCTAACATAAAATAAGGCAAAGCTGCAAACAAATGATCGAAGACATTTCCCATGATTTCTTCGTATTCCTTCCAGCGTTTGTCGCTACTGAAAGCATAAATCTCTATTGGCGTTCCATGAGGTGTTTGAGGTAATTGTCGGCACATAATCATCATATCTTGGTTGATATTTGGATGTTGATTCAAGTAAGCGTCGACATAAAAACGAAAGAGTCCCATATTAGTCAGGTTTCTACCATTAATTGCCAAAGATTTATCAGCCTTAATACTATCGTTAAAAGCCTTTATTTCGGCTTGCCGCTTGGCAATGCGATCGGTCATCAAACCTACGGACTTTAATTGATCCGCTTCTTCATCTGTAACAAAGCGAATGGATGAGGCCTTGATAAGTATGGCACGTTTGATGCGACGTCCCTCAGAGTTATTCATCCCTCTCCAATTCACGAAAGCATCAGAGATAAAACTATATGTGGGCACAGAAGTGATAGTTTTATCAAAATTTTGAACCTTCACAGTTGACAAATTGATTTCGATAACATCACCGTCTGCTCCGTACTTTTCGATTGTAATCCAATCGCCAATTCTGACCAAATCGTTAACAGCAATCTGAATACTTGCGATAAAACCTAAGATCAAATCCTTGAAAATAAGTATAATCAGGGCGGATAGTGCACCCATTGCTGCCAAAATTTTCAGGATATCTTGACCGGTAATTAATGAAAAAATGACTATCAAACCAATAACCCAAAGAGCAATCATCAATACTTGAATGTAGCTATCAATTGGCTTATCTCCATAGGTTGGTGTGATTTTTAACGAATCCCTCAGAGCCATAAGGGTTCTTCGAACCATGGTCAAAACGGAGACAACAATGAGAATTTCAAGAATCAGATGTAGTGGATTGAGGAGGAATGGAAAATGTTGCAACCAAAAAGGTAAAATAAGAAACAAAAAGGTGATTGGTATGACCACGGCCAAACTTTGGGGAAACTTCTCAGCAATGAGAAAGTCATCAAAATTACTCGCTGTTTTAGCTGCAAGTTTTCTGAAAATGGAAACCAAAACCGCACGAATGACCTTTTGAAGAATAAATGCAATTAGAATCACTCCTATGGTGACAATTAAGAAATCAATCTTTTGAGCCAGTCCTTGGCTCCAGCCAAGAGATTTAAAATATTCGAAAAAAATCATATAATTTCAGCACTTAATCCCGCTTCAAGCAATTTGGTGCAGCGAGGTTTTAATTCATCAAAGGTACCTGTTTTAACTCCACATTTGCCCTTAAAGTGCACAATAATCGCGCATTGCTCGGCCTGAATAGGTGTGTGCTCACAAACATTCACCAGCATATCAATAACAAAATCAAAAGTATTGACATCATCATTGAACAAGATGATTTCATTTAATTTAGACATCTTAGTCTTGCTTTCTGCTTTGTGAAGAAGTTGTTCTTTTGGAGGCATTTTTTAATTTTATCTAATATAGAAATTTTATCGCAACCCAGTTATCAAGTTCGATATTTTCAACAAACTGAAGGCCCAAATGTTCGGCCTTTTCTCTTATCAAGAATACATCCTCATTGTAAAAACCGCTAAGAAGTACATATCCTCCCGATGCTAGCACTGACACATACCTTTCCAAATCATTCAAGAGTACGATTCTGTTAATATTGGCAATAACCAAATCATATTTTTGAGAACCTAGCAATGACGCACCGCCCATCATGACCTTGATTGAAGGACAACCATTGACCTCGATATTTTCTAGGGTATTGTTATAACACCACTCATCAATATCTATGGCCGTCACGCTTTCGGCTGCTCTCTTATGAGCCAAAATAGCTAATATCCCTGTGCCACAACCCATGTCCAACACACGACAGCCCTCAATAGACACATCAAGCATCAACTGAATCATCATATGGGTTGTTTGATGATGTCCAGTTCCAAAACTCATTTTTGGGTTAATTACAATTTCAATTTCGGAGGCAGAAGGTGGATGAAATGGGGCTCGAATGGTACACCGATTTGAAACACAAATAGGGTCAAAACTCGACTCCCATACAGCATTCCAATTCTCTTCTTTAATAAATTCAGTATGATGGGAAATACTTACCATATCATTCTGTTTTAATTCAATCTGATTGAGTAAATTCTCAGACCAATCTTCCTCCTTTATAAAAGCCGAAACGCCATTTTCTGTATTGAGAAAACTTTCAAAACCTAAATCTCCCAACTCATTGATTAAAAGATCAGTCCAAGGCTCAACTGGAATTAAAACGAAATGACAGCCTATATAATTCACAACGCATTCACAATTGCGGTAAAATCAGAGGCATTTAAAGCAGCCCCGCCAATGAGCCCACCATCAACATCTGGTTTTGAAAAAATTAAAGGCGCATTATCTGGTTTGACACTTCCACCGTAGAGGATAGGACAATTGTCAGCTATTTCCGAGTTATAAAAATCAGCAACTGTTTGTCGGATAAAGGCATGCATTTCTTGTGCTTGTTCTGGCGATGCTGTTTTTCCTGTGCCAATGGCCCAAACTGGCTCATAGGCCAGTATTAAATTCGTCCAAGACTCTCTAGGCAGATGAAATAAACCCTCGGTAAGTTGCATTCGAACGACTTCGAAATGTTGTCCACTTTCACGGTCTGCCAATAATTCTCCAAAGCAAAAGATAACTTGCATGTCGTGGGCAAGGGCAGTATCAACCTTTGCCGCCAATAGCACTCCATCTTCTCTAAAGTATTCTCGCCTCTCACTGTGACCTAAAATAACTTTGTTCACCCCTACCCCTTTGAGCATCGGGGCACTTACTTCACCAGTATAAGCACCCTTATCGGCCTGATGCATATTTTGTGCGGATAGACCTATTTTACTTCCTGACAACGCTGTTGCACAGGCGCTCAAAGCCGTAAAATTTGGTGCAACAATGACCTCTGCCTGTGACTGAAAGGTTGACTTCTTCAAGGCGTCAATCAATTGGAGGCTTTCCTCCTGATCTAGATTCATTTTCCAATTCCCTGCTACTATCTGTGTTCTCATATCTAATCTAATTTAACTTTAGGGTCGAGCCATACATACAGCACATCTACGACGGTTTGAATAATAATAAAAAATAAAGCGATAACTAAAACGGACCCCATAATGACTGGCAAGTCGAGGGTGTTTAGCGCTGATACAATTTCCTTTCCGAGGCCATTCCATCCAAAAACAAATTCGACGAAAACAGCACCAGCTAACATTGAGGCGAACCAACCTGAAATGGCGGTGATAACTGGATTTAGGGCATTCTTAATGGCGTGGTGATAAACAATTTTTATCGCAGGGAGTCCTTTAGCCTTTGCTGTTCTGATATAGTCTTGTTGCAATACATCGAGCAAGGCGTTTCGCATTAATTGACTTATTACGGCTAAAGGCCTAATGCCAAGAACAATGGCAGGAAGTATGAGATTTTTTAACTCCAAATAACGCCCTTCTCCGAAGTCATCTATGGCATACAGACTACCCGTCATATTCAAATTGGTCCAATCGCGCCATACATACCCAAATAGCCATGCAAAGACAATCGCGCTAAAAAACGATGGCACGCTCATTCCTATTGTACTGACCAATTGTATGACACGGTCTATCCAGTTATCTTGATTTAGTGCTGCGATAACGCCTAAACATATTCCCAAAATCATTGCTAAGGTAATAGCTGCAATGGCTAAAATTATAGTATTTGGTAAGGTCTCAGATAAAATAGCGGTGACCAATTTTCCTGGTCTAGCAAATGAATATCTCAGATAAGGCCATTTAATAACTACATCAAAATTTGAACTCTCAACCAACTTAATTCCTTTATAATTCTTCGGGTTAAAGTGGGTATAATCGCTCTTGGATGTACTGTGAAAAGACAGAGGCGACAGGTCGTTGATATAGTATAAATATTGTTTGGCAACAGGTTGATCGAATCCGTATTTTCTTTTCATTTGCGCCAATTGTTCGCTGTTGGAGTTTTGACCCAACATCATTCGGGCAGGGTCCCCAGGCAGAACACTAAACAACAAGAAAATGACGGTGACTACTCCGAACAAGGTCAGTATTGCGTAGGCGATTTTCTTAGACAAATAACGTAACAAATTAGTCGAATCTTAGTTGGTCAAAATCATTCCAGTGTTTTTTATCCAAAATGGTACCGTTGGATATTGTTAGTGCGGCAGGGTTAGATCGAACTACGGTTTTTAGGGCTGTTTCGTCACTGAAATAGAAAGGAATAGTCACTCCAAATTTTTCGGATATGACCAGTTGCTCGTCAGATCCTGTGGCTGTTAGACCAATAACTCTATATCCAGATTGCTGAGCTCGATTTGCTAGGTCTTGGACCTTACTCATACCCTCAGCTTCGCTCTTTGCCATATTATAGGAAAAGACAATCAGTAGTTTGGGCTCGGACATCATTTCATCAAAATAGTCCTCATCATCTCTTTCAATAGAAAAATCGTGAATTGGGGGCTCATAGCCCTCCTCAATCGTTTTTGTTTCTACCCTCAAATAGTCACCTCCTTCGACCGAAGGGTATGAACCATTGGTTACAATCGATTGTTCCTCTCCATCGACACTGAAATACCATGTATATTCCACAACCGGCTTTGGGGCATCCTCAGGAACGATACTTTGTTCAACGATATTGTAATTGATTTTGTAGGGTCTAAAATCTAAAATGGGCAAATGCATTAAAACGTGATAAACTACAGCCATACATGCCATCATACTTAGAGCAACTACAACGGTGTTGGTCGTGCGGTTCAGGCAAGGTGTTATCCATTCGCGCTTGATAAAAAGCCAAACTATCAACACTAAAAGGATGACATCCTTAGTAAAAGATTCCCAGGGGGTGAGTTTTATGGCATCACCAAAACAGCCGCAATCTGTAACCTTATTGAAGTAAGCAGAATAAAAGGTTAAAAAGGTAAAAAAGACAATCATGCCTAATAGGCTAATCATGGTGAATCTTATCTTATAACCTAATAATAAAAATACGCCTAAGAGCACTTCGAAGACCACCACCACTACTGCAATTAACAGTGCGTAAGGCTCCAGAAAAGGTAAATCTAGGACTGTTTGACCAAAATATTCCTCTAACTTAAAGGCAAAACCAACAGGGTCGTTGAGTTTAATAAGTCCTGAAAAAATGAACAGCCCGCCAACGGCAGCCCTTATGATCTGAGTTAGCATTTTCATGATTGCTGTTTTAGATGAATTAGTGCGAAAATGGCATAATTTATCATGTCTTGATAATTCGCCCCGATCCCTTCGCTTACAATTGTTTTTCCCTGATTGTCCTCAATTTGTTTGACCCGCAATAGCTTTTGCAGTATTAAATCTGTCAATGAGCTTACCCTCATATCCCTCCAAGCCTCGCCATAGTCGTGATTTTTATCCTGCATCAACTGTCTGGTTTCAGATATTTTACTTTGATACAATTCTAATGCCCGTACAGGGTCTAAATCAGGCTGCTCGGCAATGCCAAGGTCACATTGTATCAGAGCCATTAGGCAATAATTGACAATACCCATAAACTCACCCACCTCACCTTCATCGATTTTTCGAACGCTGTTTTGTTGCAGACTTCTTATTCTTTGTGCTTTGATGAAAATTTGATCTGTCAAAGAACTTAGCCGAAGGATACGCCATGCACAGCCATAATCTTTCATTTTATGCTCGAACAGTTCCTGACAAGTCTTTGTTACAGCGTCGTATTCAAGAAGGGTTTGATCCATGCGTCACACTAATTTGTGTAAATTTACACTCAAAATAGAGACTCACAAGAGGTTTCTTAGGAATTTTTGACGCTTTTATACACAACGATGACACTCAACTGCAAGGGCCACTTGGTCGATATTTCTAGACCACAAGTCATGGGGATCCTGAACATTACCCCAGATTCATTTTACGATGGTGGGCAACTTAAAACAACCGACAAGGCTTTGATTCAAGCCGAACGCATGCTAAACGAGGGCGCAACCTTCTTAGATATTGGTGGCTACAGTACAAAACCAAACGCTAGCGAAGTCTCCCTTACAGAAGAATTGCGACGCGTTGTTCCTGTTATCGAGGCGATTTCTCAGAACTTCCCAAAGGCTCTTTTGTCTGTTGATACTTTTAGATCTCAAGTAGCTCAGGCTGCAATTGAATCTGGAGCATGCATTATTAACGACGTTTCCGGTGGTCAATTGGACCACCAAATGTTTTCTACTGCCGCCCAACTGAAAGCAACTTTCGTCATGATGCATATGAAAGGTAGTCCACAAACCATGATGCAAAATTGTAGCTATGAAGATGTGACCAAAGACTTAATACTATATTTTTCAGAAAGAATCGCCTTGGCGCATGCCGCAGGAATTTTGGACATTATAATTGATCCGGGCTTTGGATTTTCTAAAACCGTGGAGCAGAATTTTGAATTGCTCAATAAACTTCAATTGCTTGCGCATCTGGATAAACCTATTTTGGTAGGATTGTCGAGAAAGTCAATGATTTATAATACTCTTGGTGTTGACCCAAACGAAGCCTTGACAGGAACAATTTGCCTCAACACAGTTGCTCTTCAAAAAGGTGCCAACATCTTGCGTGTTCACGATGTGAAAGAGGCTGTTCAAAGTGTTGAACTGTTAGCTCAAATGGGCTAAATTTTAAAAAATACCCTACATTTACCAAAAGTGCTATCATGAGTTTTCTGGATACTTTCAAATTTAGTGTTATCGAAATTATCGATTTACTGCTGGTTGCCTTTTTACTCTATTATCTGTACAAACTTGTCAAAGGCACTGTGGCTATCAATATTTTCGCTGGAATAGTGATTATTTACTTGATATTCAAACTCACACAGGCGCTTCAAATGCCATTGCTTAGTGGGATTCTAGGAGGTTTTATTAATGTTGGTATGTTTGCTTTGATCGTTGTATTTCAGCAAGAAATAAGAAAATTTTTACTCATGCTGGGGTCATCAAATTTTGGGAGACGTAGGCGATTTTTCAAACAACTCCGATTACTAAAAAGCAATACAACAAATGAAACAGAGATCAAAGCATTAGTGGAGGCCTGTCATCTCATGTCTAAAACAAACACGGGTGCACTTATCGTTGTGGAAAGAAATAATAACTTAGATTTTTTAATCAATCCCGCCCATCGTACTTCAATCAAGTTAAGCTCTGCGATTGTCCAAAGTATCTTTTTTAAAAATAGCCCCCTGCATGATGGAGCTATAATCATTGAAAAAAACCACATCAAGGCAACACGTATAGCTCTTCCTGTGACGGATCAGCCCAATATTCCGCAACGCTTTGGACTGAGGCACCGTGCTGCACTCGGCATTACGGAAAAAACCGATGCCATAGCGCTTGTGGTCTCTGAGGAACGCGGCGAACTATCCTACGCCAGGGACGGCATGTTCGTTTCTCATTCAGGTAAAAAAGAAGACCTTATTAAACTTATCGAATCGGACTTGAGTTAATTGGGCTGCACGTTCAAAAATTGAACTTCATACAGATGCTTATAATAGCCTTGATGATTTTTCAATAGCGCATCATGCGTCCCCTCTTCAACAATATTACCCTTGTCCATTACAATGATTCTATCGGCTTTTTGAACCGTCGCTAAGCGATGGGCTATGACAATTGAGGTCCTGTTCCTGGTCATTTTATCAGTGGCTGTTTGTATCAATTGCTCTGCATGCATGTCTACAGATGAGGTCGCTTCATCGAGAATGAGTATGCTTGGATTGGTCACATATGCTCTTAAAAAGGACAGTAATTGTTTTTGTCCGGAGGACAACATGGCACCACGCTCCTTGACATTAAATTCATAGCCTCCCGGAAGACTTTCAACGAAATCATCAATGCCAATTTCTTGCGCAGCAAACTTCACTTGGTCGATAGTGATTTCGGGATTTTTGAGCGTAATATTATTAAAAATGGTATCCGCAAATAAAAAGACATCCTGGAGAACAATGGCAATTTGACCTCTCAAAGAGGCTAGACTAAACCGCTTAATGTTTTCACCATCTATTAAAATATCACCCTTGTCAATATCGTAAAATCTATTCAGCAAATTGATGATTGTCGATTTTCCTGCACCTGTTGCCCCAACAATGGCGATAGTCTCTCCTGCCTTGATGTCCAAATTGAGTCCATTTAATACGGGTTCGTTAGTAAGGTATGAAAAATGCACATTATCAAATTTAATATGGCCTTTAAAATGAGGCGCCAACAATTGTCCAGACTGATCTATTTGGGCGTCCGTATCCAAAACTTTAAAAACCCGTGACGAGGCTACCATTCCCATTTGAAGGGTATTGAATTTGTTGGCAATTTGATTTAAAGGACGGAACATCATAGGAATCATCATGACAAAGGCCGTGACCTCGCCCAAAGTCACGGTATTTTGATCAATCATATTTAAGCCCCCAAACCAAACAACAAATCCCAAAGTAATTGAGGAAATAATTTCTGCAATGGGGAAAAAGATGGAATTATACCACACCGTTTTTAACCATCCTTTTTTGTGCCTTTGATTGATGGCTTTAAAGTTATTATATTCAATAGTCTCGCGAGTAAAGAGCTGTAAAGTCTTCATGCCAGTTACGCGCTCTTGAACGAAAGAATTCAAATTAGCCACTTCTGTTCGGACCTCATCGAATGCTTTCTTCATGTATTTTTGAAAAATTTTAGTGGCGTAAACAATGATTGGCAGGGTACAAAAAACAATTAAACTGAGTTTCAAATTCATGTAGCACATCACACCTCCAACTACCATCATTTTAAGAACGTCACTAAAAATCATGAATAATCCTTCACTAAAAATATCAGCAATTCGCTCCATATCAGTAACCGCACGCGTGATTAGGACGCCAACGGAAGATTTATCAAAATAAGCCATTTTGAAATTCAACATATGACGATAGAGCTTTACTCTTATGTCCTTCACAACCGATTGTCCAAGCCAATTTGCCCAATAGATAAATAACAGATTGGTAGTCACTTCAAGAATCAGCAAACCAACCAAAACAAAAATCAGCTCTATGAATCCTTGAGATATTTTTTTTTCAATAAAGTCATCAACGATAATTTGAGTCACATAGGGTTTGGCAGCACCAAAGACCGACAACCCTATAACGGCAAGGAAGCTACACACAAACACCAAACGGTAGGGCCGAATGTAGTGCATTAACCTTTTATAAAGTTGAAAATTAAAAGATTGAGATTTACTATCGGCCATCTATATATATGCTTTTAGGGTATTGTATATCAACTAAATAAAGCCCATGAGCAGGGACTGACGCCCCAGCTTCTGACCTATTCTCTGAATTTAAAATAGTTATAAAGTCATCGACACTAATTTTTCCAATACCTACTTCTAAGAGAGTGCCTACTAGGGCTCTTACCATGTTTCTTAGGAAGCGATCAGCGGAAACAACAAAAATAATTTGATCACCATGGACAAGCCATTCTGCTCTTGCGATATCGCAATTGTAGGTTTTGACATCAGTATGTGTTTTGGAAAAACACTTAAAATTGTGGTGAGACAACAATACATCTGCTGCTCGATTCATTAATTCGAGGTCGATTGGCTGTTTGAACTCATAAGCCCAATTTGTTCTAAATGGATCCTTTTGAGTTGTAATATGGTAATGATAGGTTCGTCGTTTGGCGTCAAACCGGGCATGAGCATCTTCCTTGACCTGATAAATGTTGTTCACCACAATTTCACTGGGCAAAAAACTATTTAGCCGATGAATTAAATCGAGATCAATTGCTTTGGTGTGGCAGTCAAAATGACCAACCATCAATCGGGCATGCACTCCAGTGTCAGTTCTACCAGCACCAATAATGTCAATGGGTTCTTTCAAAAGAAGGCTTAGGGCATTTTCAACAGTACCCTCCACAGATACAGCGTTCGGCTGAATTTGCCAACCGTGAAATGACTTACCATTGTATGCTAATTCTATAAAAAACCTCAAGTAAAAATGATATTTTTGAACCGCAAAGATAGCTAGATTTAAACTGCCAAACCATGGCGCCTAATTAGATGAAGAAGATTCTCCTCCTTTCCGATACACATGGACATATTGACCAACACATTATCAAGCATGTAGAATGGGCCGATGAAGTATGGCATGCGGGTGATATTGGCAATGTAACAGTGACTGACGCTATTGCCACCCTTAAGCCGCTTCGCGCTGTTTTCGGTAATATTGATGGTCGTGAATTGAGATCACAATTTCCAGAAAATCTATTTTTTAATTGTGAGGGTGTTCGTGTTTGGATAACCCACATTGGAGGGTATCCTGGAAGGTATCCGGCTCGAATAAAATCAATACTAGAGAACCAAAGGGTTGATCTTTTCATTTGCGGGCATTCCCATATCCTCAAGGTCATGTCGGACAAAAAATACAATCTTTTACACATGAATCCAGGAGCAGCGGGAAAACATGGTTTTCACAAGGTGTGCACCATGCTTCGTTTTGAAGTTCACCAAGGAAAAATTTCTGCTCTTGAAGTTGTAGAATACACTAGGCACTAACAGTTTGTTATTTTTTTTTCATCAGAAGTACATATTCAAAAAAAGATTGTAATATTGTAGTATCGATTAACGCTTCAATCGAACCCAATACCATTGATTTTCTGAGAACACTACATTCAAATCACAAAATTTTTTTTAATCCATCATAAAAACATGTTTGAAATTATCGACTTAAAAGAAAAAAAACTTCAAGATCTTCAAGATATAGCCAAAGAGTTAAATATTTCGAGATATAAATCTCTGAAAAAATTAGATTTAGTTTATCGAATTCTAGATCACCAAGCTGCAAATCCTGTCGAAAAGGAGGCCACAACGAAGGACTCTAACACCCAGACAGAAGCAGACTCAAAAGAAAAATTAACGCCAAAACCAAAACCTGCTAAGGAAAAATACAGTCCTACCCCAAGAGCGGCTATAGAAGAAAAAAAACAGGGAGAGAGTAAAACCGAGGAGAGTAGTGAGAATAACTCTAAAGATAAACCTCCGAAAGAAGAGCAAAAACACCCAAGACCTGTTGACAGGAGTCAAAACAACAGACAAAAGCCTCAGCACAAGACTAATCCAAATAGTCATGGTGATCAAAGTGGATCGCCAGACGGCAACAAAGACAATCGCAATAGATACAAAGAACCCGACTTCGAGTTTGACGCGATTATAGAGAGCGAAGGTGTTTTAGATATCATGAGTGATGGTTATGGATTTCTGCGATCTTCAGATTATCACTATTTAGCATCTCCTGACGATATTTATGTTTCACAATCTCAAATTCGATTATTTGGTTTAAAAACTGGAGATACTGTATTAGGACATGTCAGACCACCGAAAGAAGGTGAAAAGTATTTTCCACTAATCAAAGTATCAAAAATCAACGGATTAAGTCCTGAAGTAGTTCGTGACCGCGTATCTTTTGAACACCTTACGCCCCTATTCCCCAAGGAAAAATTCAATTTGGCGGACAAACAAAGTACCATTTCTACTCGAATCATGGATTTGTTTTCTCCAATCGGTAAGGGTCAGCGTGGGATGATTGTCTCACAACCTAAAACTGGTAAGACCATGTTGCTCAAAGATGTGGCCAATGCCATTGCAGCGAATCATCCTGAGGTTTATCAAATTGTTTTACTAATAGATGAGAGACCAGAGGAAGTAACTGATATGCAGCGTAACGTTCGGGGTGAAGTAATTGCTTCGACCTTTGACAAAGAGGCCCACGAACACGTTAAAATTGCGAATATTGTTCTAGAAAAAGCCAAGAGGCTAGTTGAATGTGGTCACGACGTAGTAATTCTACTCGACTCTATCACTCGTTTGGCACGTGCTTACAATACGGTTCAACCAGCATCTGGTAAAATCTTAAGTGGTGGTGTAGACGCTAATGCCTTACACAAGCCAAAACGATTTTTTGGAGCTGCCAGAAATATTGAAAATGGCGGATCGTTATCCATTATCGCCACTGCCTTAACTGAGACTGGTTCCAAAATGGATGAAGTTATCTTCGAAGAATTCAAAGGAACTGGAAACATGGAATTGCAGTTGGACAGACGTATTTCTAACCGCAGAATTTTCCCTGCTATAGACTTAGTTTCTTCCAGCACACGACGTGATGACTTGTTACTCGATGAAAAAACAATTCAGCGTATGTGGATTATGAGAAAATATTTAGCGGACATGAACCCCGTAGAAGCCATGGAATTCATTAACGAGCGTTTTAAGCAAACACGCAATAATGAGGAGTTTCTCATTTCAATGAACGGTTAACGCATTCAAAATAGCTGAAATAAAAAAAGCGCTTCCGAAAGAAAGCGCTTTTTTTAATTTACTAGAATACGCTTACAAAGCTGCCACGTGACGTGTTAAACCAGATTTAAGGTTAGCCGCTTTATTGTCGTGGATAATATTTTTCTTAGCCAATTTGTCGATCAAAGACACCACAGAAGGCAGCATAGCTTGTGCTTCTTTCTTGTCAGAAAGCTCACGCAACTTTTTAATTGCATTTCGCGTGGTCTTGTGTTGATAACGATTGATCACACGTTTTTTCTCACTGCTGCGAATTCGTTTTAAAGCTGATTTATGATTTGCCATAATATTTATTTTTATGTAGCCCGTAGGGGAATCGAACCCCTCTTACCAGGATGAAAACCTGGCGTCCTAGCCGATAGACGAACGGGCCATTAATTTCAAAATTTCAAAACTCACCAAAAAGGATTGTTCAGAACGCGGTGGCAAAAATACAACTATTTTTATATGATGCAATAATTGATTGATATTTTTAAAAATATGATTAATAGGCTTTAGCAAACAACACTCTTCTTGCCGAAGGCTTTCCTGAAAGCACGCAAACACCCGATTCAGACTGACTATCTAAAGGAATACAACGGATTGTTGCTTTTGTCAATACTTTAATTTGTGCCTCTGTTTCCTTAGTACCATCCCAATGGGCAGAAACAAATCCAGTTTTTTCTTCTAGTATGGTCTTAAATTCTTCAAAATCATCTACCTCAGTCGTGTGCTGAGATCTAAAGTCGAGTGCCTTGTCATATAAGTTTTTTTGAATTGCCTCCAAAGTGGTCACTATTGTTAAATCAATACCTTCTATGGGGTAAACATTTTTATCTAAAGTATCCCGGCGGGCCATTTCTACAGTGCCATTTTCAAGATCTTTTGGACCAATGGCCAATCTTAATGGCACCCCTTGTAGCTCATACTGTGCAAACTTCGCTCCTGGACGCATGGTATCTCTATTATCATATTTTACAGAAATCCCTTTTATTTTCAAACTGTCCACTAAAGCATGAACTACCGCATCGATTTCTTTCAGCTGCTCTGTACCTTTGTATATAGGCACTATCACCACTTGAATTGGAGCCAATTTTGGAGGTAATACCAAACCAAAATCATCACTATGGGTCATAACTAAGGCCCCCATTAATCTGGTAGAGACACCCCATGATGTTGCCCAAACATAATCTTGTTTGCCTTCCTTAGTAGTAAATTTTACATCAAAAGCTTTGGCAAAATTTTGACCAAGAAAATGAGAGGTCCCTGCTTGCAAGGCCTTTCCATCTTGCATGAGCGCTTCGATACAATAAGTTTCCTCAGCACCAGCAAATCGTTCACTCGCTGTTTTAATGCCTTTTATAACTGGGATAGCCATAAACTGTTCTGCAAAATCGGAATAAACATTGGTCATTTGTATGGTTTCCTCTAAGGCCTCTGATTTTGTTTCGTGAGCCGTGTGACCTTCTTGCCATAAAAACTCGGCAGTCCTTAAAAACAACCTTGTTCTCATTTCCCATCTGACTACATTAGCCCATTGGTTGACGAGAATTGGCAAATCTCGGTACGATTGTATCCAACCCTTATAGGTACTCCAAATGATGGCCTCACTAGTGGGCCGAACAACCAGCTCTTCTTCTAGTTTAGCCTCTGGATCGACTCTAAGTTTACCGGGATTGTCTGGGTCGTTTTGAAGGCGGTAATGGGTAACTACAGCACATTCTTTAGCAAATCCCTCTGCATTTTTCTCCTCCGCTTCGAACAAACTTTTAGGCACGAAAAGAGGGAAATAGGCGTTTTGATGACCAGTAGCCTTAAACATCTGATCTAATTGCGCCTGCATTTTTTCCCAAATGGCATATCCATAGGGCTTGATAACCATGCAACCTCTAACGGCAGAGTTTTCTGCTAGGTCAGCTAGGACAACCAATTCATTATACCACTTAGAGTAATCTTCAGATCTCGATGTTAATTTTTTTCCCATAAAATTGTTTTGGCACAGATGTTGTAAAACCAATATTGGATAGTTGACAAAACTAACTATTTTTGGAATGTTCAACAATTAAAATTGAATCTATGCGACTTCTTGACTCACTTCGACAATTACATTTTTTTGGAATCGGTATTTTATTAAGTTCAACTTTAAGTTGTGGGTCCTTTCAATATGCAGGAACTACATATGACGATATTTACGATGACCAATTAACGGATCATGTTTACAACGAAGAAATTGTTGCACAAACTGAGTCACCTCAAGAAGTTAATCAAAGCAGTTCTAGTGATTATTATAGAAACCAATTAAGAGAAATCGCGTCTGAGTATGAAGATCAAGACGAAGTTATCACCAATATTGATGAATACTCTAGTGGCTCTTATAACGAAAACTCAGAAAGTCCAATAGCTTATAGCGGTTGGGGTCAAGAAAGTGACGAAATTCAAGTAAATATTTACAACAATTTTGGATATAGTCCCTACTGGAGACCCTATTTTAGACCGTGGAATTATTGGTCTGTCGGATTTTCCAATTGGTATGCTTTCAATGGTTTCGATTATTGGGGACCTAGTTATTATGCTTATGGACCATGGTACAATCCTTATTATTATGGCGGTTTTTATGGGCAACCATTTTATGGATACCCCTATTATGGACCATATTACAATCAGGGCTTCTATCGGAGTGGACGAGACGTAGTTTTTGTTAATGGACATCGTGGGGGGCGCGGGGCAAGCAGCACAGGATTGCTAAGTGCTTCTGGTCGTGAAAGTTTTCAGAGAACGATGAGTCGTGCAACAAGAGGAACAAGATCAGCAACGCATTTAAATACCAGACCGAATTCTAGTCTATTCAATGGAAGAGAGCGACCAAGTCGAGGAGATGCTAATACACGACCAGTTAATAGCACAAGACCTGTCAGCCGCTCAAGACCTGATACGTCAAGGCCGAGCAACTCAAGACCAAATACAATCAGACCAAGTAATAGCTCTAGACCAACATCGGTCAGACCTAATAATAGCAGTAGACCAACCAGCAGTCAACGGGTAAGTCGCCCATCTTCTAGAAGAGTAATCAAAGACAGTCCAGCTAGCGCGTCGAATTACAACCGACCCAATTCAACAAGCAGACCAGTTTCTACGAACCAATCGACAGGGCGAACTCGGTCTGTTGTGAGCAAATCGGCGCCAAAATACTCTTCTACTAGAAGTAATTCTTCCGGCTCATCGCGAAGCAGCGCCTCTCGGACTTCAACCTCAAGAGGAAACTCTGGGGGTAGACGAGGTAACAATTAATCAAGTAGATTTACATATTTTGCACTAAATAATTTCTTTATGAAAAGAATATTCTTATTCCTAATACTCCAATCATTCGTCTTGATCGGTTTCGCACAAGACATCACCGATGCCGTACGGTATAGTTTTAATAACATTCAAGGCACGGCACGCTTTAAAGCATTGGGAGGCGCATTTGGTGCTCTGGGGGGAGATTTGTCGGCGGTAAACACCAATCCCGCTGGGTCGGCCATTTTTTCTAAATCTTTTTTTTCTGGCACCCTTGGCAATAAGAAATTTGAAAATAACACCGTCTATTCCAATTCTTCTGTAGCGAATAATGATAGCCATTTTGGCTTTGACCAGTTAGGAGCTGCCTTCGTTTTTAACAATACCAATCGTAATTCGAAAGTGAATAAGCTGGTATTGAGTCTTGTGTATGACAGAATGCAAAGTCATGACAATTCCTTCAATGCCGGTGGAACAAGCAGTCAATCAATTGACAGATATTTCCTGGCGAATGCACAAGGATTGGCCCTAAATACAATTTCTGCTTATCCAGGAGAAACACTAACTCAGGCCTATAATTATATTGGTTCTGATTACGGTTATTCAAATCAGCAAGCTTTTTTGGGCTATGAGGGCTTTATTATTGAACCCGATAGCTACGATGACAATAACACAGTTTACCATTCCAATATCGCAGCAGGATCCTTCGACCAATCATTTTCTTATGTCACTGGGGGCTATAACGGAAAACTAGGGATTAATTTGGCCATGCAATATGGTGATAAGCTTTATTTAGGACTGAATTTAAACGCTCATTCTATCGATTATCGCAGGTCTACTTATCTCCGTGAATTTAACAATAACGAAGGCTCATTGATAAACAGCGTTGAATTTTCAAACGACCTGTCCGTTACAGGAGGTGGCTTTTCATTCCAATTAGGTGGCATTTACAAAGTCAATCCAACCTTAAGGGTAGGCTTTACATACGATTCTCCGACGTGGTACACTATTTCTGAGGAAAGCGCACAATCCTTATTCACCAAAAGCACTGACGGCATTGTTTTCGATGATGGCAATGTAGATTACAGTTTTTCTGTCAATCCAAACTCAGTGAACATTTATCCAGACTACCGTCTTGAAACTCCAGGAAAATTGACTGGTAGCGCAGCGCTAGTGCTTGGTAAAATTGGTTTGATAAGTTTTGAATACTCGAGAAAAGACTTCTCCAGCACCAAATTTCGTCCTGTTAAAGACAACTATTTTGCCACACAAAATACGATCATCAGTAATGCCTTGACCTCTTCACAAACCTATAGGCTCGGGAGTGAATTAAGATTTGAACGAATTAGTGTAAGAGGGGGATATTCAATAATTGAGTCTCCTTATTTGAATAAAGCCATTATGGACGATACTTCAACTTTATCTTTAGGATTAGGATATAATTTTGGCAATACTCGATTAGACCTGTCATATTCAACATTTGATCAAAATAGAACCAACCAATTATACATGGTGGGAGCAGAAGATATAGCCCCCTTGGCTAAGGTTAGTGGTGCTCATAATAATATATTGCTCACCTTGGGGTTTAGTTTATAAAAAAAGGCCTGTATTACAGGCCTTTTTTTATCGTTTTAGGGTAAAATGTGCCCTAAATTCTTTGACCACATCGGTATTAGGATCTCTGTAATTCACTGTAAACCAGTAATCACTCGATGGCATCAAAGCACCATTATATATACCATCCCAACCCCTGCCCTGTGGGCTTATCTCTTTGAGCAG
>JAURRA010000019.1 GCA_030835825.1 Flavobacteriaceae bacterium | reverse complement strand
CTGCTCAAAGAGATAAGCCCACAGGGCAGGGGTTGGGATGGTATATATAATGGTGCTTTGATGCCATCGAGTGATTACTGGTTTACAGTGAATTACAGAGATCCTAATACCGATGTGGTCAAAGAATTTAGGGCACATTTTGCATTGAAACGATAATATTATTTAATGAGAACATTATTTGTAATTTGTGTTGGTTTGATTGTCTCTTTTAGTCCTAGTCGAGCTGAAGCCCAGGAAGGGCTGCCAATTTATTCTGATTATTTAACAGATAATTACTACCTGCTTTACCCTTCAATGGCGGGAGTCGCCAATTGTAATAAAGTCAGATTAACAGGTCGTCAACAGTGGTTTGGACATGACGATGCGCCTCAGCTGCAAACCATCAGTTACAATGGCCGTATTGGTGACACACCCTCTGCAATTGGAGCCATGGCATACGCTGACAAAAACGGTTACCATTCTCAGACAGGAGCATATCTTACCTATGCGCATCATATCATGTTTTCTAGAAATATGATCGATGCCAATATGTTGTCATTCGGATTAAGTGCAGGAATGGTTCAGTACAAACTAGACGAAACTAGTTTTCCAAGTGGAGATCCTCTGATAGGTGGTGTCGAACAAAGTGCTACAGATTTCAATGTTGATTTAGGATTCTCATATCACCTCTATGATTTTTATGCACATGTGGCAGCTAAAAATATCCTTAAGAATGATGGGGTCAATTTTAATGAGCAAGGACTGAGTTATGATAACTTAAGAACCTATTTGGCTTCTGTGGGTTATGTTTTTGGCTCAATCAATTCTGATTGGAGTTACGAACCATCATTTTTGATTGCTAGAAGGGATGCTACAAAAGAAACTTTCTTCGATGCTAATATGAAAGTATATCGGGACATGGAGTTTGGGAATTTATGGGCAGGAATGTCTTATCGACGAAGCTTGGATGGGGCACAATATACTGATGGCTCGGGAATTCAAAGTCAAAAACTCCAATACTTCACACCTTTCATTGGAGTAGAAGTCAATAATTTTATGTTTGCTTATACCTATTCATACCAATCGAACTCAGTTGTATTTCAAGATGGTGGATTTCACCAAATCACTCTTGGATTTAATTTCGGATGCCGTAAAGAGAAATTTGAATGTAATTGTCCGAGTATCAATTAGACCTTATCTATTAATTCTACGGTAACGGCTGCCCCTATAAAATCCTGTATGGCCGTACGGCTATTGTTGGTAAGAACTCTAGTAACGCCAGCATCACTCGAGTCGTTTCTCAATCCATTCTGGTCCAATACAAAAGCGGTTCTTTTTGCAATGGCCGCTCTGGCGTCCCATAATTCGATATGACTGGGAAGCAGTTCAGCTAATACCTCACGCAAAAAGTTGTAATGGGTACAACCTAAAACTAAGGCGTCTATTTTCTTTTCCAACATAGGTTGCAATAAATGGGTTAATTGCTTTTTCATTTTTGGAGTTTTGATTTCTCCTTTTTCGATCATTTCTACCAATCCCTGACCAACCTGCTCAACAATTGTAATGTCGTCGTTTTCTTTCATAGGATGATCTAAAAAAAGATCACTACTCAAGGTGCCTTTGGTTGCCAATACCCCGATTGTTTTGGAATGAGCGGCAGCAGGCTTTATGGCAGGCTCAATGCCAATGAAAGGGAGATCGAATTTAAACCTCAAGGATGCAATGGCATTGGTAGTGGCTGTATTGCACGCGACCACTATCATTTTGCATTGCTGTTGAATTAAAAACTTAGTGTTGGCTTCACTCAGTTCAATAATCTGTTCTTTCGACTTGGTCCCATATGGGGCGTGTTTGCTATCTGCGAAATAGATATAATTTTCGTTAGGCAGATATTCGCGTAAGGTTTGCCAAACGGATAAGCCACCGACGCCTGAGTCAAAAATTCCTATGGGTTGATTTGTAGTCATAAAAAAGCCACCTAAATGGTGGCTTAAAGATATTCATAAAGATTTAAAGCAATTAGAAGCCCAATTCTTTTTTGACATCTGTCATCAAATCTTTGCCATCGGCAAGAATAACACCAGATCCAGGTGTGGTATCTAAAACATAGGTGTAGCCTAGTGCTTTAGCCACTTTTACAACAGCATCCTTGGCTTTTTTCAAGATAGGCTCCAACAATTCGTTCTCTTTTTGAGCGATATCTTGTTGTGCTTGACCCTGAAATTGACGAATGCTTTGTTCCATGCCTTGCACTTCCTCAATGCGTTTTCTATTTTCTTCTTCAGTTTTAGATTGCGCCTCACTATCGTACTGCTTCACCTTGTTTTGAAGTTCTGTAGCCATAGTTTGGATATCGTTTTCATAAGATTTGGCCAATTTTTCAATTTCGGCTCTTGCACTCTGCATTTCTGGCATCGCTTCAATCAACTCTTGAGTGTTGATGTGAGCAATAGTCTTTTGCGCAAAACTAGGCAGACTACTCATAAGAGCTATTGCCATTACAGGTAAAATTAACTTACTGATTTTCATAATATTGATGGTTTTAAATTGTGTTAGTTGTCTTTTTTCTTTTTGGCTTCTTCTCGGGCTTTTTTATCGGCCTCTCGTTTTTCTAATAATTTACGTCGTTTTTCTTCGTAAGCTTTTTTTCGTTCATCGCGTTCTTGTTGGACCTTAAGTCGTTTGTCTGCCGCTGCCTTGGCTCGCGCTGCGCGTTCTTCTTCAATCGCTTTTTTTCTGTCATCCAAGTCAGAAGAAGGAGTACTTGACTCCTCAACCTCTTGCTGCTGGGCTTCTTCTTCCTCTATGAATTGCTCGTCCTCAAGATCTTTTTTATCTTTTCGATCTCCAATCTGTTTGCGCTCCGAGGTTCTTGTGATTGTTCTCAACACGACCTCGCTTAAATCGTATTGGTCATTAGCATATAGCATAACGACATCTGCTGATTTGTCAAACACAAAATCGTATTTTCTACTAGAGACAATATCTTGAACTGCATTAAAAATTTGATCTTGAATGGGTCGCATGAGCAATTGCTTCTGGAGCAGATAATCACCCTTTGGTCCGAATCGCTTTTGTTGAAACGCAATCAATTCATTACGATCAGCGTCTATATCCGCTTGTCGCTCTTCGATTAAACGCTCTGTCAATAAAACGCGCTCGTTGTTGAGCAAATCTTGCCGACTTTCAATGTCTGCAAATCGTTGCTCAATTTCTGTCCGCCACGCCTTGACCTTTTCGTCAAGTTGCGTCATGGCCTCTTGATATTCTGGGACATTCTCAAGTATAAACTCGGTATCGACGAAACCAATTTTAGCCCCTCTTTGGGCTTGCGAAGAGATAAAAAATGGTAATAATAGCAGCATACAGAAATGCTGAACGCATTTTCTGATAGATATTGGGCTCATATGATTGTTTGTTATCATCATTCTTCCAACGAGAATCTTACTCTTAGATTGTCTGCTAGTGCACAAATTTAAACAATATTCAATGGTTCTTGTTTTCTGCTGTTATGAAAAAGCCGTGCCATAATTAAAATTGCTGACCAATAATAAAATGAGTTTGCCAGCCACTTTTAACTGTTTCGCCAGGTAAGGGGTCGAAACCGTGACCAAAATCTATCCCTAACAGTCCAAAGGCAGGCATAAATAATCTTAATCCAACACCTGCAGACCTTTTGATGGTAAAGGGGTTGTAGTCTCTAAAATTGTCTACCGATGAGGCGCCTTCAGTAAATAACAATCCAAAAATCTTAGCCTGTTGTCCCAATGTGATCGGATATCTCAGCTCTAACGAAAATTTATTGAAAATGCTTCCGCCATCTTGAGAGGACAAGGATTGGTTGGGGTAGCCTCGCAGTTGAATCATTTCTCGCCCATCCATGCTAAAATTACCTAAACCATCACCTCCAACAAAAAATCTTTCAAATGGGATAACCCCCCGTGCATTATTATACGCTCCCAAAAAGCCAAATTCTACACTGGGTTTTAAAACTAACTTATTTACCAAGGATGCGTACCAGTCCACTTTAAATTTGACCTTATAAAATTCTAACCACTTAAATCGTTCTTGATCAATTTCAGCGATACGAGCGGTAGCCAGGCTGTTACCTCCTGAGGTTTGAATTTCATCACTAATGTCATTTCTCTCTTCCAATAAGGCCTCGTAATCAACTTTGTTAAACAAGGAGTATGGCGGCGATAATTTAGCAGACAACACAAAGTTGGATCCGCCTGTGGGGTAAATGGGATCAACATAGGTGTTGTTTCGGCTTAAGGCGACGGTATACGAAAAGTTATTCGACGTGCCGTCACCAAAAGTAAAGAGTCCCGTATTGTAATTTTTTAAATCATAGTGCTGGTATCCAATGGCATGAGATAAAATAAAATAATCATCTGGATTTTGTAATTTTTTGGCCAATCCGAACGTGAAACCAGTAATGTAGAATCGGCGGTCCTTATCAGCTGATCGGGTGTAAGGATTGTATAAATACTGCTTGGTGTGGGAAATTGAAGCCGAAAAATTAACAGGCTTTTTCCCTCCAAACCAAGGGTCAGAAAACGAAAAACTATAAGTCTCGAAGAATCTACTGGCCTGAAGACGTAGTGCCAATGTTTGCCCATCTCCCATTGGCACAGGATTGTAGGCCTTTTTATTAAATAAATCTTTAATGGCAAAATTGCTAAAAGAAAGTCCCAGTGTACCAATAAATCCACCGCCACCATATCCGCCTTGCAACTCAATTTGACTGGATCCTGCTTTGACCACCTTATATTCCATGTCTAAGGTGCCTTCGTTGGGATCCAAGTTCTTAAAGTCTGGAGTGATTTGTTGGGCATCGAAATATCCCAATTGCCCAAGTTCCCTGACGGTTCGGACAACATTTGCTTTGCTGTATAATTGCCCTGGACGCGTCCTCAATTCGCGATATACCACGGGATCGTTAGTGACTTCATTGCCCACTACTGTTACCTTATTGAAGTAAGCAGGTTTTTCTTCTATGATTCTTATTTCTAAATCAATAATATTGTTTTCAACACTCACCTCTACTGGGTTAATTGAGGAAAAAAGATAACCGTTATTTTGATAGAGATTGGTAAGATCATCAGAATCGGGATTTGAACTATCACTGATTCTATTCTCTAATTCAACACCATTATAGGTGTCTCCTTCCCGGATTCGAAGGATTCTGCTCAGCTGCTGATCTGTATAAACCGTATTTCCTAAAAACTCAATTTTACCGAATTTGTACTTGTCACCTTCTTCCAATTCTAGGGCTATCTCTAAAGATCCCTCATCGTTTATATTCATATCAGTTGACACAACTCTGGCATCTCGATATCCTTTCTCCTTGTAGAAATCGACCAGACTCCTTAAGTCCTCTTCAAAATCTTCTTCTATAAATTTCGATCTCTTCAAAATATTAACAAGAGATCGCTGCTTGGTATTCTTCATGGCCTTCCTTAGCTTTTTAGAACCAAACTTTTCAACGCCGTTGAGTGCTATGGACGCAACCTTTACTTTGTTTTTTGGATCGATGTCAATAAACATATTGACACGTTTTTTCTGAATAGAATCAACCAATTCTTCAGTGCGGATATTGACAGAGGCATTGTAATATCCTTTTTCTTGATACTTCTTGATCAAGGCATTTTTGGTTGTTGTAATCAAATTCTCAGTAACCTTGGTGCCAGATTCAAGTTTGAACTCTGTTTTTAAATCCTCCTGCTTGCCTCTCTTCACACCACTAAAGCTAATTTCATTCAATTCAGGTAAGTCGGCTAACTCAATTTCAAGAAATACGGAGTCATTTCTAATGTCATTTACATAAATATCAATACTGCTGAAGAGGTTGGAACTCCAAAGCTTTTTGATACTATTGCTGATTTTTTCTCCGGGAATTTTTAGGCTTTCTCCTTTTCTCAACCCCGAATAGGCAACGATGGTTTGAGAACTGAAAGATGTATTTCCTGTTACAGCAATATCGCCTAAGGTATAGGTTGTTCCATCCTGATTGAGCTCTTGTGCTAAGAGCGCATAGCTAGAGGTCATGGCACAAAAAACCAGTAGGTTACGCCATGACAGGGTCAAAAATTTATTACTCATAGATCTGTTCACTTGTTTTGCCAAAGCGTCGTTCCCTGTTTTGGTAGTCGATGATTGCTTCGAACAATTCTTTTTTTGTAAAATCTGGCCATAAAACGTCCGTAAAATACAATTCGGCATAGGCCAATTGCCATAATAAGAAGTTACTCAACCGCTTCTCGCCACCAGTGCGAATGAGTAAATCTACCTCAGGCAAATTCTGCGTGTAAAGATGCTTATTAATTGTCGATTCGTCAATATTTTCGGCCGAAATTATGTTATTTTTAACTTTGACAGCAAGTTGTTGAAGCACACCTGTTAACTCCTCTTTGGATCCGTAGTTTAAGGCCAACGTTACCGTAATATTGCAGTTATTTTTGGTGGACTGCGATACTTTTTCTAGTGTTTCAATGACATCTGATGGCAGGTTGAGTGTACTGCCTATACTATTGATTCGGATTTTATTTTTTTGAAGTTCCTCTAATTCATTGTTCAATGAGCTGATTAGTAAACTCATTAACATTTCAACTTCTTGGATCGGTCGATTCCAATTTTCTGTTGAAAAGGTATAAAGGGTTAAGTAGGGGATGTTCAATTCTAAACAGCCTTCAACTATTTTCTTTACCGACTCAGCGCCGCTTTCATGTCCAAAAACCCGGTGTTGTCCTTGTTGTTTGGCCCACCGCCCATTACCATCCATGATTATTGCTAGATGTTTAGGCAACTTATTACCTTCCTTAATATGGGCTAGTTGTTGATCAATACTCACAAAAACACGGTTTGCGACCAAATGTATAGGTCAAAGTTATTTGGGTAAAGGTATACCAATCGTTGTTATTTAAATTCCCAAAACTAAAATCGTCGTGAAGCACTTCGCTGTCAGGCAAACTTCCGTCAATTTCGTCAGAAAAGCTATACCTCGTTCCGATTTCTGCTCCTAAAATCAATCGTTGCGTCAAAGTAGTTTTATATCCAATAATGATGGGGATGCCAAAAGCCCAACTTTTAGTATTTTCTGGAATGATATTTCCATTGTTAAAATAAAAGTTGCTATGATGTAAGGCAGAAATCCCTGTTGCCAAATAGGGAGTGGATTCTCCTCCTCCCGCAAAAGTATTGAAATCGAAAAAACTAAACTCCATTCCAGCAGAAATTTCTACTGTTTGCTTAGAAAACTGATAATTGCGCTCTACCCGTCTTGGATCTGATGACTTGCTGTCAATTCCTTCTAACTCAGTGTAGGTGACCGTTGCTCGGTAGGCATGACGTCGACTTCTATTCCATTTAATTAAACCAGATAAGGCCAAACTATTTGGACTAATAAATGTAGTGGAGCCTACATCTCCAATAAAATTACTACCTCCAAACGCACCACCAACCTCAATGAGTTGACCATGGCTCAAATTTGGTACAATCAGCGCTAAAAGAAAAACAAGAATGGAATATTTCATAGATAAAAAGCTGTAAATATAAACAATAAAAAAAATCAGGGATTATTAGAGTTTAAACAGACAAGAAGCATAATTATTGCCTAGTTCCTCTTGTCTTTGCCCCATAATAACTTCTTCCTTAATGTCGGTAGGAAGCCCTCATATGGCAGTTCTATCATTTTAACGCATCGAGAAGATTTTTTTATTTTCAAAACAGTTTCGGTTTCCACACTAACGACCGTTGAGTCGAGTGAAACTAAATACTGCTTTGTTCTGCTCGAAACGCGAAGTGTTACCTCCAAATGATCGGGAATTACTAATGGTCGGGCGCTGAGGTTATGGGGGGCAATAGGGGTCAAAATTAAATTGTTGCTTTGAGGCATAACAATTGGACCTCCGCAACTGAGAGAGTATCCAGTAGATCCAGTAGGTGTAGCAATAATCAATCCGTCGGCCCAATAAGATGTCAAATACTCATTGTCTAGAATGGTTTCAACTTTTATCATTGCAGTGGTATCCTTACGGCTAACAGTGATTTCATTGAGTGCAATCTCTTTTTGCGAAAGACCTGTTATAGGATTACTTGAAGATATTTCAAGCACGCAACGTTCCGAAATTAGAAAGCGTTGGGCTAAAATATCATCGATGGATTGATCTAAAAGATTTTTAGGAATAGTAGCCAAAAAACCCAGACGACCAGTATTAATACCAACTACTGGCACATCCAACTCATTCAAGTATTTGATGGCTCTAAGAAGGGTTCCGTCTCCTCCAATTGTGATCATCAAATCGAAGGATTGATCCAATGTTTCCCATATTTGTATGTCCTTTGGCCAAGTGATTTCTGTAAAAGGTTGAAGTAGCTCAAAAAAATGAGATTCGAAACAAATATCCACTTGACCTGCTTGAAGCTTAGCGATTAAATTATTGAGAATCGGGCTGTCTTCACTGTGAAAACGACTTCCAAATAGAGCGATTTTCATATTTAAATTTTTAAGTATCTATCAAGGTAGGCGGCTCTCTCTTGCAGCACCTTAACATGATCGTCCTCCTGATGCACAGATCTTACGGTGTAGTCGTATTGCCTTAACCCTTGAAGAACGGCATTCAGTTCCCTAATTCCAATTTTTAAAACCAATTGTATTAACCCATCTTCAAGTTTTGACCTAAAAAGCCCCAAAACTTCACCCCCATTGCTTTCTACAATTTGTGTAATTTCCGAAAAACTAAAATCAACATATACCTTTTCTATAACCAAAAGATGGCCCGATTCAGAGAAAAATGGAGTTGAACTAAACAAACCTATGACGTCATGCAATTCGTAATAGCCAAGATAGGCTCCTTGTTTGTTGAGTACTGGCATCAGGTTGGTTTTATTTTTTGAAAATGCCTCCAAAGTATCCAGCCAAAGTGTGGATTCCAAAACAAAAATACGCTCAATAGCATAGGCGTAGTTTGTTATAGGTTGATCAGCCTCGAAACAAAGCGCGTCAGTTTCTGATAAAAGTCCAATAAAATTAAACTGATCTTCAATGATAACGTGTGAGGTCGTTAATTGACTAAATAGCAATTGGGCGTCCTTAACCAAAGCATTGATGGACAAGGGAGCAATGTCATTTAACATAAACTGTTCGAGCTGCATGCCTGCAAATTACTGAAAAATGATATGCTGAGAGGGAAACTTCTTTGTAATTTTGAATCTGAATTTGAAAAATGACAAAGCTTAGTGTAAATATAAACAAGATTGCCACTTTGAGAAATGCTCGAGGAGGTGATTCGCCGAATGTTGTTCAGTTCGCTATCGACGCTCAAAATTATGGTGCACAAGGAATTACAGTGCACCCAAGACCAGATCAGCGCCATATTCGGTATCAAGATGCCATTGATTTGAAAGATGTAGTTCACACCGAGTATAATATTGAAGGCAATCCAGTTGATGATTTTGTTCAATTAGTAACCCGTATTAAGCCAACACAGGTAACTTTAGTGCCGGACGCTCCCGATGCTATCACTTCTAACGCTGGTTGGGATACTATTAAGAACCGTGTCTTTTTAACTGAAATGACCCAAGAGTTCAGACTACATGGCATTAGAACATCTATTTTTGTCGATCCCTTAGAAAAACAAATTGAAGGCGCAAAAAATACGGGGGTCGATCGTATTGAATTATACACGGAATCTTATGCCAAACAATATAGTATAGATAGAAACCAAGCTATAGCTCCATTTAAAATTTGCGCCGAATTGGCAAGCCAACTTGGACTTGGAGTGAATGCCGGACACGACCTTTCTCTAGAAAATATAGCCTTTTTTAAAGCCCAACTACCCCATTTACTCGAGGTATCCATAGGACACGCTTTGATCTCAGAAAGTATTTATCACGGGATAGAAAATGTTATTGCTTCCTATCTAGAAAAGCTCCAATAGATGAAACTACTGCACGCCAATGTTCTTGGAGATTCTGGCTGGCCATTAATCATCCTTCATGGGTTTTTGGGTAGTGGTGACAATTGGAAAACGCTGGGTAAAAGATTTGCCTTCTTAGGCTATCAGGTTCATATTCTGGATCAAAGAAATCACGGCAAGAGCTTTCACGATAGTTTGTTCAACTATGACGCCTTAGCAGATGATATTAATGCCTATTGTGTCTACCACAAATTACAGAAAATTAGTATTTTAGGTCATTCCATGGGAGGGAAAGTGGCGATGACTTTTTCACTGAAATACCCAGAATTACTCAAACAATTGATTGTTGCCGATATTGCTCCTCGTTATTACCCCGCCCATCACGATACTATTTTAAAAGGTTTGAAGGCTATTGATTTTGATCAAATATCATCACGTCAAGAAGCAGATATTGCCTTGAGTGCCTACGTGCCAGAAGCAACCACCAGGCAATTTTTGTTAAAAAACTTACATTGGGTCGATTCATCCAAATTGGGCTGGCGCATGAACTTAAAAGTCTTGTCTGACAATATTGAAAGAATAGGAGAAGCCTTGCCAGCCAATAGTCCAGTAAATTGCCCCAGTCTGTTTCTTAGGGGATCTAAGTCTAATTACATTGGATCTGATGATGAATTATGGATTCATAAACAGTTTAAAAATACGGCTATTCAGGAGATTAAAAACGCTGGACACTGGCTGCACGCAGAAAATCCTAATGATTTTTTCGATGCGGTATCGTTGTTTTTATTAAAAAACAAATAGGGGGTAGAGATTATTTGTGGTAGCCCAAAATTCGCAGTACTTTTGCAGACTTATTCACAATAGCTGATATATGCAAATTACAAAAGACCAAAAGGATGCCCTTAACGCCACTATAACCATCAACATTGAAAAGTCCGATTACCACGACAAAGTGGAACGCGCTTTAAGCGACTATCGTCGGAAGGCTAAAATCAAAGGCTTTCGTCCTGGACATGTTCCTATGGCTTTCATTCGTCAGCAATACCAGCAATCTGTTTTAATGGATACCATGAACAAATTGTTGCAGGATAGTTTGGGAAAATATATGACCGATGAAAAATTGGATGTTCTTGGCAACCCTTTACCCTTACCTCAAAATAATTTAGACTGGGATCAGGATAATTTTTCATTCCAATTTGAGCTGGGTTTAGCTCCGGATTTTGAAGTGAATTTGGGCAAGAAATCGGTTACTCAATATCAAATCATTGCCGATGATGCTGTTATTAACCGACAGTTAGACTCTATTCAGAAACAATACGGCAAGCTGGTAACAGCAGAAAAGGTTGATAAAACTACTGAAATCAAGGTGGACTTTTTAGATCCAACAAATGACAGAAAAGGAAGTAGTATTATTTTGATCGATCAAGTCAAAGGTAAATCTAATCAACAAAAATTTAGCACTGCCAAGGCGGGAGATATTTTGAATTTCAACACTAAAGGGCTTTTTCAAAATGATCAGGACTTACAGGCCGGATTAAATTTGGCGCCTGAAGAGGTCAAAGGATTGGATATAGAGATAACAGCAACCATTACAGCATTGCAAAATCGAGAAAAAGCAGTATTGGATCAGGAGCTTTTCGATAAATTGTTTGGACCAGGAGTAATCACTACTGAAACTGAGTTAAAAGAGCGAATTAAAACCGATGCTGAAAAACAATTTGCCCAGCAATCTGATCAAAAGTTGTTGAATGACGTTATTGAGTCTTTGTTAAGTCATACTAAGTTTAAACTACCGTCAGACTTTTTGAAAAAATGGATGCAACAAAGTGGTGAAAATCCGCTCACTGCACAAGAAGCGAAAGTAGAATACGAGAAATCGGAAAAAGGTATTAGATATCAATTGATAGAGGGTAAATTGATTGAAAAATATGATCTTCAGGTGAAGTTTGAAGAAATTCAAAATTACGCCAAGGATAGAATCAGAATGCAGATGGCGCAATTCGGCCAGAACAATCCTACAGATAAGGAATTAACAGATATTTCGGCACGTGTTTTGGGCAATAAGGATGAGGTAAAAAGGATTGCCGATGAGGTTTTGAGCAATAAAATGCTAAATCTCTTCAAAAAAGAAGCCAATTTAAAGCAGAAGACCCTTTCCTATGATAAATTTATTAAGGAGATGAGTTAAATAAAATTCACAAAAAATATTATCTTTCTAAACAATTTCACGGATCTAAAGCACCAAAAACATGAATTACGGAAATGAATTTAAGAAATTTGCCATCCAAGATCAGGGTGTCAGCAGCACATACTATGATAAGATTGTAAGTAGTATGTTTCCAGTAGGTTTGACACCAAACATTATTGAAGAGCGACAAATGAATATTGCCATTTTTGATGTCTTTTCGAGATTGATGATGGATCGCATTATTTTTTTGGGAACTGCTATTAATGATCAGGTCGCCAATATCATTCAAGCTCAGTTGTTGTTTTTGGAGAGTACCGATTCATCAAAAGATATTCAAATTTATATCAATTCTCCAGGCGGCGGCGTTTATGCTGGTTTAGGGATTTACGATACCATGCAACTTATCAAACCAGATGTTGCGACCATTTGCACTGGAATGGCGGCCTCTATGGGAGCAGTATTGTTATGCGCTGGTGCCAAGGGAAAAAGAAGTGGATTAACACACTCAAGAGTCATGATTCATCAGCCTCTTGGAGGAGCTCAAGGGCAAGCGAGTGATATAGAGATTACCACCCGTGAAATCCTCGCTTTAAAAGAAGAACTGTATCAAATTATAAGTAATCATACTGGCCAGACCTACGAGAAGGTTTATGAAGACAGTGATCGTGATTATTGGATGAAATCAGACAAAGCTTTGAAATACGGGATGATTGATGAAATCCTCACGCGGAGCTAAGAAGGTATTTAATTATGGCAAAGCAAGATTTAGAATGTTCTTTTTGTGGACGTAAAAAGCCCGAAACAAATATCCTTATAGCAGGATTAGATGCTCACATTTGCGACCGCTGTATTCAGCAGGCCAACGGTATAGTGATCGAGGAAGCTGGAGCCAAAGGAGAGTTGCCCCTGTCAAACGACCTTATTCTTCGAAAGCCCAACGAAATAAAAGCGTTTTTGGATACTTATGTCATCGGTCAAGAACGAGCAAAGCGTGTTATGGCTGTCGCCGTTTACAATCACTACAAACGATTATTACAACCCGTTAGCGATGATGATATTGAAATTCAAAAGAGCAATATAATAATCGTAGGTCAAACTGGAACAGGGAAGACGCTCTTAGCTAAAACCATTGCTCGCATGCTCAATGTACCCTTGGCCATCGTTGATGCGACTGTTTTGACCGAGGCTGGTTATGTCGGAGAAGATGTAGAAAGTATTTTGTCAAGACTGCTTCAGGTAGCCGACTATGATGTGACTCGTGCTGAAAGAGGTATTGTTTTTATAGACGAAATTGACAAAATTGCCCGTAAAAGTGACAATCCTTCCATAACAAGAGATGTGTCAGGAGAAGGGGTGCAGCAGGCTTTATTGAAATTGCTGGAGGGGACCAAGGTCAATGTCCCTCCAAAAGGAGGACGCAAACATCCAGATCAAAAGTTCATTGAGGTCAACACGGAAAATATTTTGTTTTTAGCAGGTGGTGCATTTGATGGTATCGAGCGATCCATTTCCAAGCGATTGAATATGAGTGCTATTGGTTATAAAGCCGCTCAAGAAGTTGACGAAATTGACGCCGATAATTTGCTGCAATATATTACTGCCAGAGACTTGAAGGATTTTGGCTTAATCCCTGAAATCATTGGTCGACTCCCCGTTTTGACTTATATGAATCCGTTAGATGCTAAGACTTTGAGGTCAATTCTAACCGATCCCAAAAACGCCTTAGTTAAACAATACGCGAAGTTATTTCAAATGGATGAAATTGATCTTAGCTTTACAGATGGTGCGTTGGATCTTATTGTCGAAAAAGCCATTGACTACAAGCTTGGAGCTCGAGGATTGCGCGCTCTTTGTGAGGAAATTCTCAATGATGCCATGTTCGAACTTCCAAGTAGTAAGGAGGATAAACTAAACATCACCAAAACTTACGTTGAGGGAAAATTATCCAAGTCAAAATTAAACAAGCTGAAGGCGGTTTCTTAATTCATGGCCTTGAGCTCTTCCAAATACTCTCTGGAATTTGACAGTCTGGGGACTTTGTGCTGACCGCCCAATTTGCTTTTCGATGCCAACCAATCTTGGAAGAGACCGCTTCTGCCTTGATGAACAACAGGAGGGTTTAGTGTCATGTTGTTAGCGCGTTTGGCTTCGTAATCGGAATTGAGTGATTTTAAGGATTGATCAAAAAGAATTGTAAAATCATCCATGTTTTTGGGGGGAGTTTTAAACTCAATGATCCATTCGTGAGCCCCTTTTTCCTTGCCTTCCATAAAAATAGGGGCAGCGGTATAATCGACCAATTCGGCTCCAGTAACTGTGCAAGATGTTTTGAGAGCATCATCGGCATTTTCAATGATTAGTTCTTCACCAAAGGCATTAATATGATGCTTTGTTCTGCCCGTTATTCGAATGCGATAGGGTGAAAGAGAGGTGAATCGAACGGTGTCTCCGATTAAATATCGCCACAACCCAGAGTTAGTCGTTATAACTAGAGCATAATTATGGTCCAATTCCACTTCGTGGAGCGGAATAATTTTTTGTGACTTTGAGCCAAAAGTCTCCATGGGGATAAATTCATAAAAAATGCCGTAGTCCAACATCAGCAATAGATCGGACGAGTTGTTTTGATCTTGAATGGCAAAAAAGCCTTCCGAAGCATTGTATATTTCGTAATATTTGAATTTAGAATTTGGCAACAACTTTTGATATTGTTCCTGATATGGTTGGAAGCTAACTCCGCCGTGGAAGTAAACCTCTAAGTTTGGCCAAACCTCAAAAAGATTGCCTTTCCCTGAAGTTTGTAACACATGGTTTAGCATGACTAACATCCATGAAGGCACACCAGCCAAACTGGTCACATTGTCGTTCAAAGTTTCATCGACTATAGCTTGTAATTTGACAGTCCAATCACTCATCAAAGATACTCGGGAGCTGGGGGTGCTTTTAAACTCGGCCCAAAGCGGTAAATTGTCAATGAGTATTGCAGACAAATCCCCAAAAACAGTAGCGTTTTCCTCATACAATTCTTTGCTCCCACCCAATCTTAAGCTCTGACCATCGAATAATTTAGATTCGGGATTATTGTTCAAATAAAGCGCAATGAGGTCCTTACTAGCCGCGTAGTGACAATCGTCTAAAGCGTCTTGACTGACAGGAATAAATTTGCTTTTGGCATTAGTAGTGCCGCTCGATTTTGCAAACCACTTAATGGGATTGGGCCAAAATACGTTAAGTTCTCCAGTTCGCGCGCGCTCAACCATGGGCGCATAGTCTTCATAAGTCGATATTGGCACATTGTCCGAGAATCTTGAATAGGAGCTCATCTCTTTGAAGCCATGCAATTGGCCAAATTCAGTGTGTTTAGCTTTTTGGGTCAAACCTATTAAAAGTTCATTTTGAACTTCGTGAGGATATTTTAAGAATAATTCAATCTGTTGAATTCGCATTTTAAAAACCCACGAAGCTATGGAATTGACAAATGGAATCGACATAATTGTTTATATTTACTTGTGACGAATTTAACAAAAATATTCCGGTATGTTTGAAGGTGTTTTGGTAAAAATGAAAACTGAATGGGGTTCTCCCATACAGTATTATTTAGACTTAGAATCGGACGTGATTTTAATGAATCAACTTATTGGCAAAACAATCTCATTAGAAAAGATTGGAAGTCAATGTCTGAATTGTAAGCAAGAGGCTCCTATTTTCAGACAAGGTTTTTGTAAGAAGTGTTTTTTTGAAATACCCTCTGCTGGAGAATGGATCATGAGGCCTGAGCTCAGTCAAGCTCATCTTGGAATTCAAGATAGAGATTTGGAATATGAAAAACGAATTCAATTGCAACCTCACCTTGTTTATCTTGCTGTTTCTAGTGGACTCAAGGTTGGCGTGACCAGATCGAGTCAAATCCCAACCCGTTGGATTGACCAAGGGGCCCATTTGGCTATCCCTATTGTGGAAACTCCAAACCGCTATCTGGCGGGAGTTACGGAAGTGGCGCTCAAAGAACACTATAACGATAAAACCAATTGGAGACTCATGCTTCAGAATAGTGGGCCCGATCTAAATTTGGAGGCTGAAAAGGAGCGCTGTTTAGAATGGATACCAAAGGATGTGAAACCCTATATTTTACACAATATTAAAACACCAACAACCCTAAACTTTCCAGTCCTAAACTATCCTGAAAAAGTTTCAAGTTTGAATTTGGACAAACTGATTTCATTTCAAGGGCAACTCACTGGAATCAAGGGACAATATTTAATTTTTGAGGATCAAACAGTTTTTAACATCAGGGGTAATGAGGGCCTTGTGGTGAAAATTCAGATAGTATAGCGTAAGATATTAATCTAAAACTTCACTTGCACTCTGGCTCGATAAAATCAATTTCCTCGCCGACTTTAAGCTCAAAGCGTCTTTTAAATAAAAAAACAAAGAAGTATAAAAAAGGTGTATCGACCAGAGCAATTAGGATTTTAAAAACAACGCCCGAAACTAATAGTCCAAAAAACAACTCCCAACGCAAAACACCAAACGAACAAAGAAGGACTAGTACGGCAGTGGTATCGACGATTTGTGACAAGAAAGTAGAAAAGTTATTTCTCAGCCAAAGGTGTTTTCCTTGAGTGAGTCGTTTCCAAAAATGATAGAGTCTGATGTCGAAAAACTGTGCCAATAAATAAGCTAACATCGAAGCTAAAACTGCTATTGGTGACAGTGAAAATACAGCGCTAAAGGTATCGTCGTCTATGGGTGAGCCAGCTATTGCTGGGACAGCATCTGCCAGAAGAATAATTCCCATGGCGAAAATGGATGAAAAAATACCAACGACAACAACCTTATTGGCATTTTTTTGACCGTAGATTTCAGAAATCAAATCGGTGATTAAAAAGGTGATGGGGTAGGGAAGAATACCTACAGAAAGTTCGAAAAGAGGTATATCAAAGAATTTAATATTCAAAGGATACCAGTAAAAGAACTTTTGAAAAATTAAATTCGAGACCACCAATGAGGTGATAAAAAGTCCCGCTAATAGAAGATATAGGTGGTGTGCCAAAAGGCGATCTTTACGCTTCATAAATATATATTTTGAGCGGAGCAATGCAAACATACGAAAATGCAGACTGAGGGGCTTATTGATGATCGTTTTCTCGGATTCTTTTTGTTATTTTGATGCCAATGGAAAGTATGTACACCTATTATATCGCGCTTGGAAGTAATTTGGGCGATCGCTATGCTCATCTCCAATCAGCGGTTGATTATTGCTTTTCTGAATTGGGGACCATTGATAAATTGTCCCGAATCTATGAATGTGAAGCCCAGGGATTTGTGGGTCCCACTTTTTATAATGCCTGCCTTTCTTTGAGATCAAAACTCGAACCTCAGCAAGTTTTGGACAAATTATTGTCTTTTGAACTGCAAGAAGGACGCAAGAGAAACCCCAGTGAATACAGTTCTCGATCCATCGATTTGGACATTATTTTGGTTGACGATTTGATTGTTAAAAACAAAAACTTAATCATCCCCCATCCAAAGATGCACTTGAGAGATTTCGTACTTAGACCACTGTCCGATATTGCTCCCGACCTCAATCATCCAAAGATAAAATGCGACATAAACGAACTCCTAAGTAAGCTAACCGAAACCAATAAACTCGAATTGGTGCAGCTTTGGCTCAAAAATCCCTCCGAAAAATACGCCATGCCCGATGGTCAATATTTAGCCATAGAAGGTAATATTGGCGCAGGAAAAACAAGTTTGGCTCAACTGATTTCTACTGAATTTAATGCCCATTTAGTTTTAGAACGATTTTCTGAAAACCCTTTTCTACCCCGGTTTTACAAGGACCCAAAGCGCTATGCGTTCTCTCTCGAAATGTCTTTTTTGGCTGAGCGTTACCAACAGATTAACGACCATCTCTCTCAATTGGATTTATTTTCTCGGTTTGTAGTGAGCGATTATTTCGTTTTTAAATCCCTCATTTTTTCTAAAGTAACCTTGTCGGAAGATGAGTTTGCTCTTTACAGAAAACTGTTTGACATACTCTACAAAGACACTCCTAAGCCCGATTTATATGTGTACTTACATCAGAGTATTGACCAACTCCAGCGCAATATTGAAAATCGGGGGAGAGCCTATGAAGCCACAATTCAAGCAGATTATTTACAGCGCATTAACGACAGCTATCTCGACTATTTGAGAACACAACAAAGCTTTCCGGTAAAAATTATCGATTTGACGGGTGTCGATTTCGTAAACAATCGACAAGATTATTTGAAAATTCTCAAAGAAATTAAAGGCCTCTAGGATTTCAGTTTGTTGAACAACTCCCAAATAACAACACCAGCACTGACGGCAACATTTAAAGAATGTTTACTTCCAAACTGTGGAATTTCAATCACCCCATCACATTGGTCGATCACCTCTTGGGCAACACCTTTAACCTCGTTGCCAAAGACTACTGTATAAGTCAATGCCGGCGAGGGAGCAAAATCATGAAGCCAAATGGCGCCTTCCACTTGTTCAATGCCAAGGACTACAATATTTTGCTCTTGTAATTTTTTGACTAAGGGCAGGACATCGGCATGATACTCCCAATCTATGGTCTCTGTGCTGCCCAGTGCTGTTTTTTGAATGTCGCGATGCGGCGGCTGAGCAGTAATGCCACAGAGGTATATTTTTTCAACTAAAAATGCATCCGAAGTTCTAAATATACTACCAATATTATTAAGGCTTCTCACGTCATCAAGAATGATTCGAAGTCTCGTTTTATCGGCCGCCTTAAAGGCCTCAGGTTCCAGTCTGATTAAGTCTTGGTTGGCTGTTTTTCTCATAATGGGAATTCCTATCGCATTCGTTTCGGATAAAAATCAAAATATCGTTACATTTACCGTCGTTGGTGTTACAAAATTAGTCTTTTCATACCAATCGATTTTTTCAGTCCAAGCATGTCGAAGGAAACGCCCTTAATGAAACAGTACAACGCCATCAAGGCCAAGCACCCCGATGCTTTACTCTTGTTCCGTGTTGGAGATTTTTACGAAACCTTTGGCGCCGATGCTGTTCGGGCTTCTCAAATCCTCGACATTGTTTTAACCAAACGTGGTGCAGGCAGCTCCTCTGAAACAGAATTGGCAGGATTTCCACATCATTCGTTGAATACCTATCTGCCAAAATTAGTAAGATCGGGATTGAGGGTGGCTATTTGTGACCAATTGGAAGACCCTAAGCAAACCAAATCAATTGTCAAACGGGGTGTGACCGAACTGGTTACGCCAGGGGTGTCTCTCAATGATGAGGTATTGCAGTCCAAGTCCAACAATTTTTTGGCTGCAGTCTATCAGCTTAAAGCAGAGTTTGGCATTGCTTTTTTAGATGTGTCTACCGGAGAATTTTTAGTTTCAGAAGGGACGACAGTATATATTGACAAGTTGTTACAGAATTTTTCGCCTTCGGAAATACTTATAGCCAAGCCACAACGCTCAGCTTTTTTAGACTCATTTGGCAACGGATACAATACTTTCATTCTCGAAGATTGGGTGTTTCAAACCGACTATTCAAATGAAAAATTAAATCAACATTTTCAAACCAAATCCCTAAAAGGCTTTGGCGTGGAAGATTTACCTATGGGTAAGCGGACAGCGGCTGCCATTTTGCACTATTTGTCGGAAACCCAGCACCATCAATTGAAGCATATTAGTCGACTGAATCGCATTCAAAATGACGATTATGTCTGGATGGATCGATTCACTATTCGCAATTTGGAATTATATCAATCTCCACATGCCCAAGCAACCACCTTATTAGATATTATTGACCATACGGTATCTCCCATGGGTGCTAGATTGCTTAAACGTTGGCTAGCCCTGCCGTTAAAAAGTATTAAGGCCATTACACGCCGTCACGATGCTGTAGATTTTTTCTATCAAAATGAAGATATTCAACATAAGCTTAAATCCTATATCGGACAGGTCGGTGATTTGGAGCGTTTGATCTCAAAGGTTGCTACAGGAAAAATAAATCCGCGTGAAATGGTTCAGTTAAAGAACGCTCTGGGTGTCATTCAGCCCCTAAAATCTTTGCTCAATGCTGTGGCTATTGAGGCCGTTTCCAATTTAGGCCAACAATTGGATCCCTGCTTGGATCTTTCAGATAAAATAAAACTCACTCTCAACGAACAAGCTCCGGTCAACATCCTTAAGGGTGGCGCAGTATCCTCCGACGCTTCGCAAGAGTTGAAGGAGCTGCGAGCTTTGGCTACCGATGGCAAAACCTATTTGGATGCCATGTTGGCACGTGAGTCTGAACGAACCAACATTCCTTCGTTAAAAATAGCGTCAAATAATGTTTTCGGCTATTATATCGAAGTCAGAAATACGCATAAAGATAAAGTGCCAGAGGATTGGATTAGGAAACAAACTTTGGTCAATGCGGAACGTTATATCACCGAGGAGTTGAAAACCTACGAGTCTAAAATACTGTCCGCCCAAGACAGTATTGCCCAGTTGGAAATGGAATTATTTACCGATTTGGTACAATCGACAATCCCATTTATTCCTGCGATTCAGAAAACTGCTCAGGCTGTCGCACAATTGGATGTACTCAATGGTTTTTCTCTTTTAGCAAAAACTCAGGCTTATTGCAGACCTGCCATTAACAGCGGCAGAGTTTTGTCCATTTCTCAAGGTCGACATCCAGTGATTGAAAAGCAATTGCCCTCGGGAGAAGCCTATATTCCCAATGATGTGTACCTCAACCCCGATTCTCAGCAATTCATTATGATAACAGGGCCAAATATGTCAGGTAAATCTGCTATTTTACGTCAAACGGCGCTTATTGTACTCTTGGCTCAAATGGGATCTTTTGTTCCCGCAACAGCAGCTGAAATTGGGCTGGTGGATAAGATTTTTACCCGAGTGGGCGCCAGCGATAATATTTCTATGGGCGAATCTACTTTTATGGTGGAGATGAATGAAACATCGGCCATATTGAATAATATTACAGAAAACAGTTTGATTTTATTGGATGAAATCGGCCGCGGAACCAGTACCTATGACGGTATTTCTATTGCTTGGGCCATAAGCGTCTTTTTGCATCAGCATTCGGCAAGGCCAAAAACATTATTTGCTACCCACTACCACGAATTGAACGACATGTCCGAGCGCTATGAGAGGATAAAAAACTATAACGTGTCCTTTAAAGAATTAGACGATAAAGTACTTTTTTTACGAAAGCTAGTGCCTGGAGGTAGTGCGCACAGTTTTGGTATACATGTAGCCAAAATGGCTGGAATGCCGCGAGAGGTTTTAGCTGAGGCACAAAATATGCTCAAACGATTAGAACAAAACCGCGGCGCAAAACAAGTCGCAAAAGCAGTTGGAGATGAGTTACAGTTGAGCTTTTTTAATTTGGACGATCCCATTTTGGAAGACATTAGAGATCAAATCAATAATTTGGACATTGATACATTGACACCTGTTGAGGCTTTGATGCAACTCAACGAAATCAAGCGATTGCTTCAAAATAAAAAGTGATGCAATTTTTGAGATAATGCAGTGCTCAGAAATAAGAGATTTTCTTACATTTGCATCCCTAACGCGAAAGTAGCTCAGGGGTAGAGCATCACCTTGCCAAGGTGAGGGTCGCGGGTTCAAATCCCGTCTTTCGCTCAGTATGACGCCGTCAAGGCGTTGTTTTATTGGATTGCTCGAGTGGTGGAATTGGTAGACACGTTGGACTTAAAATCCAATGAGCAGTAATGTTCGTGCGGGTTCAAGTCCCGCCTCGAGTACAAGCAAAAACCTTAATCTATTTACAATCAAATAGTTAAGGTTTTTTGTTTTATATATTTGTACGGTTATTGTACGGTAAACTATTCTTAAGTCCAAAAAACACCAAAAAACCTGAGCCATTATTCTTAAAACAACACCCCCCATATCGATTTTGAAGTTGTTTTCTTCAAATTAAGGTTTACAATATATAAACAGCCCATAGCGCTCGGCAAGCTTTATGTCTATGTGCTAACATCTTTTGTTCTGTTATCTGAGAGATGTTAAAAGGACAGTAATTATTTGGGGCTATTAATTGTCCTAAAAGTGAGATTGATTCTCGGATAATAAATGCGTTTGGAGAGGGGCAAACGGTGAAGCCAATGCGTCTGGGTCTGCTCTTTCATCACTAAAAGACTGCCGTGTTCCAAATGCACAGCCACAACCTCTTTGCTTAGCTTGTGTTTAAATGCAAATTTGCGGGTTGCGCCAAAACTGAGTGATGCAATTGCGCCATTTTTTTTCAATTCCTTTTCGCCATCGCTGTGCCAGGCCATTCCCTCGTTACCATCGTGGTAAAGATTTAATAAACAAGAGTTGTAAGATTCTCCGCTGATTTCTTCAGTAAGTTCTTTCAATTTTAGGAGATCTTTGGTCCATGGTAGTGCCAATTTGGTCGTTTTTGAATAGGTATATTTAAAAGGTAAATCGCCATACCAAGCGACCTTTCTTTTGGTGATGATTTTTTTGCCAAACATGATAGCCTCATCATTTCTCCATTCAATTTGAGCCATTAATTGGTTGAAAAAATAATCCGACTGCTTGTCGGGCAGTATTTGACCATAATAGCGCACCTGGCCATCTCTGGGGAGCAAATTTGTTTGAAAATGGGTTTCTGTATTCGAGTGCCGCATTTGAATGACAAATTTATTGAAAGACAGTTCTATTTTTTCAAATTAATTTAAATATTTTCTTTAGTTTTAAAAAAAAAAGATATGAAAGTGTTAAAAATGTTATTTACGATCTTCCTCGGGTTAAGCCTAAATGCATGCGCTGTATCTGAGGAGGACCAGGTTAGAAAGGTTGCAACTGGATTTCTCGAAGCCTTAGAGGAAAATGATTTTGAAGGCGCTGCGGCCTACTGCGACAATTCTACCAAACAACTCTTATTGTCCGTTGAAGAATTGGTAAGGGAGTATGGCGGTAATACTGCGGATCTTCCTAACAATGAATTTAAAGTCACTTCTGTAGTGATCAACGAGAATGAGGCCAACGTGAACTATACCAATGCCGAAGGTAAGGACGATCAATTGTATTTAACAAAAATTGATGGCGACTGGAAAGTGTCTATCGACAAAGAGGATTTAGACAAGGAAGAGATGGACAAGGAGGAGTAATTCAAACCTTTTAATGACAATTGAAGTGCATGACATGAGTTTATTGTGATGCACTTTTTTGCTTATGAATAAGATCAAATTAAATATAGTCACTACTACAATTGTTGTGATTTGTTGCATATTGGTTGTAATTGGCGGGGTATTTTTCCAGTATATAGATGAAGGTTTGGAAAGCCAACAGATTGGGAAACACTCTGACATTGTGCGTATGACAACCGATGATATATCACAGTTGAAAACGGGAGATCTTATATTTAGAAAGGGCTATGGCATGATCAGTCAATGGGTTTCTGTCTACTTGGAGCGTGGGCCCTTTGACCTGACCCATGCAGGTATAGTCATAGTCCTTCCATCAGGGGTGTTTGTGGCTCATGCCCTATCGAGTAAGCAACAGCATATTGACGGGGTCATTTTACAGCCCATTGAACAATTTCTTCAATCCTCTTATCCAGATAAACTGTTGATTGCACGTTGGACGAATTATCGGCCTGAAATGGATGAATTATTGCTGTCGTCTATCAATGCCTATATCCATCATAAAATCCCTTTCGACAAAGAGGCAGATTACGACAATTCGGACGCGCTCTATTGCAATGAAATGATAGTAAATCTATGGATCAATGAATTGGGATTAATCAGTTCGCCCAAAAGTTCAGCAGAAAAGAAGTACCTTTTTCACAACCTATCGGTTCTCTATAACACCAGTCAAACAGAAATTATTTTCAGCACTTTTCAGCCTTAGGACTTTTTTATTTTTCCCTGTTTGAGGTTAGTTTGAAATTGCTGTATTTTATCGCTGTGGTAATAGCCCAAGACTAACAGAACAACAATTGCCATAAAGCTGATAGCGCCCAAGGCAGACGTCCAACCACTTAAACCATTGGGGTCAATTATCCTTTTTAGCCCATAGCCCAATAATCCGCCATATAGCAGTATATAATGAATGATATAAACAGATAGGGTGCGTTGGCCTATTTCTAAAAAGTAACCTTCTCTGAAACGGTTTTCGAGCAACATAAATAAGGCAAAAAGTAAAAAGGTGTCACCCAGTCTGTGAAATAAATAAGGGTTCTTCAAAATCATTGGATGAACTAAGTCGGGAAAATTTGATAAGAACAAATCAATGAAAGTTGAACTCAAACATATGAGGGCAACCCCAGAAAAGCTGAGCCAAAAACTCCATTTAGGAAAGGAGGACTTCGTGCTGTGATTCATCAATAAGGCTAAAAAACTACCTATAGTTACATAGCCCAGCCAAGGAAATATATAAAATACGCCACCATTGACTTGAGTTAGGTAGCTCCCTATCATCGTTGGCAGGCTAGTGAATTCAATTGTTCGATAAAAGGGCTCGGACAGAAAAATAACAAAAGTCAAACTCACCAAGATGGCGCCCAAAAGAGCTTTTGGAATGCCTGCACCCAACCAATATAAACTGACCAAAACAATCAGACTAACCCCAATGATGTGAAGGACGTCCGTGATATAAAAATTGGGGTAAATTTGCCCTAAGAACAATCCCCAAATATTTAATCGAAGAGCGTAGCCCCACACGAGTAATTCTAAACCGCGAAAAAATCCCTTCCGCAGTCTTGGGTTTTTTTTGCCTTGAATGGGATGTCTTAACAACAGATAGGTGAATACAAATCCTGTAACAGTAAAAAAAACAGGCGCCGTAAATCCGCGGCAATATAGCCATATATTGTAAACCATTGAGCTGGTATCTCTCGATTCAAATGACAAAAAGGTGTCTACAAAATGCCCTTGAAGCATCATTAAAATGGCAAAAGCTCTCAGTGCATCGATGAAATGCAAACGCGGTTTTTTGTTCATAAAGCCTGCTCGGTCAAATAGGTATTAATGACGGCTGTTGCGCCATGCATTGACGCTATAAATTTAGCGTTCAATTGTCCATGGTTTTGGCGCTCTTCGACGTCTTCCATCAATGAACTAACGGTTTGATACAAATCGTGAGGATGTGATACTGATTTTAATCCCCCATTACGGATTAGTGCTTTGGCCTCAGGAAATTTGTGATAGTTCTTACCTATCACAACAGGACAACCAAAAACAGCTGGTTCGAGAACATTGTGTAAGCCCGAGGTTCCAGCAGCTCCACCTACATAGGCCACATCAGCAAAATGATATATTTTCGACAACAAGCCAACACAATCTATTATCAAAACACTGTAATCGGCTATTTGAACTTGCCCCCTTTTTGAGTAAAGCACACTGGTTCTCGATAATTGTTTTTGAAGTTGTTTGATGGCAGCAGCATCAATCTCATGTGGCACTAAAATGCATTTAGGACCATTCGGAATATTGATAAAGTTAGATAATAACCCCACATCTTCAGGCCAAATGCTACCTGCAACAAAACAGAGTTGGTTATCTACAAATTGTTCTATATCAGGTAAATCAATAGATAAAGTTTTTTGACTCAGTACACGATCATATCGTGTATCACCTGAGACTGTAACCTCCGAAAATCCAGACTCATTCAGAAGTTCTTTGGAGGCATTATCTTGGACAAAAATGTGTTCAAAGGCATTCAATGCCGCTGCAAACATTTTACCATACCACTGAAAATATATTTGATTGCTTTTGAAAACAGCGGAGATTAGGATAGCTCTGCCTCCAGTGCGATATAGCGCGCGCAAATGGTTGGGCCAAACGTCATATTTCACAAATACTGCTAAAGAGGGATGTGCCTGTGTCATGAATTTTTTTGCGTTTGATTTGGAGTCTAAGGGCAAATAAACCTTAGTCGTAATCCAATCGAGCTTGGGGCAATTTTCGAATCCAGAGGGCGAGAAAAAACTTAAAACCACTTTGTGGTTGGGATATTGAGATACTATGGACTCAAAGACCGGCCGACCTTGCTCGAATTCTCCAAGTGAAGCACAATGAAACCAGAGTGTTTTATCATTTGCACTAATGCAGCCCTGTAAAACGGCAAAGGTTGATTTTCTGCCCAACATACCTGCACGTATTTTTTTATTGACGATTGACACTACTGGTATCAGTAGGTCACATAAAAAAATCACAAATCGATACAATAGCCCCACGGTTAATCTTTGTGCGAAATTACATTTCTTCTTTCAAAAATACGATTGCTCATTGGCAAATTTGTAATTTCGCATCTGTTAGTGAGCAAGGGACAAAACACCAACATTAGTATTTTAGACATGAAACAAATTAAAATGGTTGACCTCAATGGTCAATATGAGGCCATCAAAACTGAGGTTGACCAAGGGATTGAAGAGGTATTTACAACAACAGCTTTTATCAATGGGCCAAAAGTTCATGAATTTCAAAAGTCCTTGGAAACCTATCTCGACGTTAAGCATGTGATTCCGTGTGCCAATGGTACGGATGCCTTGCAGATTGCCATGATGGGATTGGGTTTAAAGTCAGGCGACGAAGTCATTACCGCAGATTTTACTTTTGCGGCGACTGTTGAGGTTATTGCCCTCTTAGGGCTTACCCCTGTTTTGGTCGATGTGGACGAAGATACCTTCAATATTAATGTTGACGCCATCTCAAAAGCTATCACTTCAAAAACCAAAGCCATTGTGCCCGTACATTTGTTTGGAATGTGCTCCAATATGGATGCCATCCTGGAATTGGCTCAAAAGCACAATTTATTTGTCATTGAAGACAATGCTCAGGCAATTGGTGCCGCATATACCAGAAATACGGGCGAGAAAAAAATGGCAGGTACCATGGGTCATGTGGCCGCTACGTCATTTTTTCCATCTAAAAACTTAGGGGCTTATGGCGATGGAGGTGCTATTTTTACTAACGATGACGAGCTGGCGCACACTATTAGAGGCATTGTAAATCACGGTATGTATGTCCGGTATCATCACGATGTGGTTGGAGTAAATTCCCGATTGGACACCATACAAGCTGTCGTTCTGCAGGCTAAATTACCTCATTTGGATACTTATAATGCTAAAAGACGTCAGGCGGCTAAAGCATATAATCGCGCATTCTCCAATCACCCTAATATAGAATTACCGGCCATGAGTAATGGTTGTCAAGCCATTTGTGAACAATGTGATTGTCACGTGTTTCATCAATATACTTTGAAAATTAAGGGTGTAGATAGGGATGCATTAGTTGCCCATTTACAAAAGCACAATATCCCTTGTGGGGTATATTACCCTATACCTCTACATCGTCAGAAAGCCTATGCTGACAGCAGATACAACGAGGCCGATTTTCCTGTAACCAACAGATTGTCAAATGAGGTACTTTCACTTCCCATGCATACCGAACTCGATCAAGAACAGATTGATTTTATTGCTAAAACGATTTTAGATTTTATCAATGGCTAAAATTCTCGTTACAGGTGGACTAGGATACATAGGCTCACATACTGTTGTTGCCCTAATGGCTAATGGACATCAGGTTTGTGTTGTAGACGACTTATCCAATTCTAGTCTTAATGTATT
>JAURRA010000018.1 GCA_030835825.1 Flavobacteriaceae bacterium | reverse complement strand
TGTGCAAACTATGTGCAAACTTTTGACTAAAATTAAACATTTAAGACCAAATCAGAACTGTCTTAAAACAAAATAACCCTCTGTATATCAAAGGGTTATTCGTGATCGCGATAGGATTCGAACCTATGACCGTCTGCTTAGAAGGCAGATGCTCTATCCAGCTGAGCTACGCGACCAATATATAGGCGACCAAAGTAATACTGGTCTGAGTTGTAAAAAATAAAACCGGACAATTAAGTCCGGTCTTGTCGGGGTGGCAGGATTCGAACCTGCGACCTCCTGCTCCCAAAGCAGGCGCGATAACCGGGCTACGCTACACCCCGAGTGCGGAGAGACTGGGATTCGAACCCAGGCAACACTTACGCGTTGACAGATTAGCAATCTGCTCCATTACCACTCTGGCACCTCTCCAAATTACAACACGCGGGCTGTAATTTGCGGAGGCAAATGTAACTTTTCAATTACTGTCAAACAAACATTTCCACTCTTTTTTCTACTCTGGATATTCAATTCGCAAATGATAGATATTGGCGAGTTTGTGCTTGAGTACTTTTTTGATCTGCATGATCTCTCGAAAGGTAATGTTAGCATTGAGAAATTGGTCAGTTTCCATTTGCTTACTAATGATCTTTTCAACTAATTGTTCAATCGTTTGAGCTGTAATGACTGGCATACTTTTCGACGCTGCTTCAACGCTATCACACATCATCAGTATAGCTGTTTCTTTAGAAAATGGTTTTGGACCGTGATAAACAAAGTCCTCCTTTTTTACCAATGGATTTTTTGATTTTTCCTGGCTATAGAAATAATAGGTCATGGTGGTACCATGATGGGTCCGAATAAAGTCTATAATTCGATCGGGAAGATTGTGTTTCTTAGCCAATTCAATACCATCAATAACATGATTTATGATAATTTGGGCACTGTCTCTAGGTTCCATTTCATCGTGAGGGTTAATACCTGTTGACTGGTTTTCAATGAAGTAGGTAGGATTCTTCATTTTTCCTATATCGTGATATAACGCACCCACCCTGACCAACATAGCGTTAGCCTCTACTTCATTGGCCACAGCCTCAGCCAAATTAGCCACATTCAAAGAATGATGAAAGGTTCCTGGAGCCTTATTAGACAACTCCTTTAGCAACAAAGCATTGGTGTCAGTCAATTCAAGCAGGGAGACATCAGATACGAGTCCAAATATTTTTTCATAGGCATAAATCAAAGGCAAAACAAATAGGGTAGCTAGGCCATTTAGCGCAAACATACCAAAAGGCTCCCAAGTCAGTTCGTCTAAACTTCCTTCTTGAATCATAAAAAAAGCGAAATAAGTCACTAAATAGACAATGGTGATTTGTCCCACTGATATAAACAAATTGACACGCTTATAAAGCTCAGTTACGGTCAAAATGGTGACAATACCAGCAATGATTTGTAGGAATACATACTCAAAACTTTGCTCCACAACAAAGCCAAGTAAAAGAACGGTTATAACATGAGCGAACAGCCCTAGGCGCGCATCAAAAAAAGTTTTTAGAATGAGCGGCAAAACACAAATCGGTACCAAATAGACAAAATCTGCATTGTATTGAACGGCGTAGGTTGTAAGCAAAACAATAGTGACCACATTAAAAAGCACAAAAGTCACTTTAGTATTGTGTTCGTAAATTTCCGGTCTATATTTCCTGATAAACAGCAGTAACATGAGCAATGCCATTGCCGCCAAAATGGTGTAGGCAAACAATATCCATTTGTAGTTAGAGGCCGAACCGACTTGGCTTTCAAATTCTGATTTTAAAGAATTCAAAATATTGATCTTTTCAGAGGTGGCAATTTCACCCTTAGCGATAATAATAGTACCCTTGCCTACCCGTCCTCTAACCTCTGATATCAAACTTAGAGCCTCGTTATTTGCTTGTTGGGTTACCGTAACATTCAATCTCAAATTGGGCTTTACGATAGACCTAAACAACACTTGAATAGAGGCCTTGTCTTCTGTTAAACCCAGCTTATCAATTTCAAGGTCCACCCAAGCCGACAAACCTTCTAATGTTATCAACTGACCTATACTGGTTTGTGCAACTTGTTTTTGACGATCCAAAATAACAGCCGTTTTTTCTGGAAAAAATCCCAAACCAGATGCGACAATCCCCTTGTCGTAGAGTCCAACCAACGCCTCCTTTACCCTCAAAAAGCGCAGCGCGTTGTCCATCTCTGAATCCATACTGTTCACTAAAAAAGTCTCGAAGGCCTCATTGAATTGGCTCTCCACTTGTCGCCATACTTCTGGATCGCGATCGAGGTAAACAGGAGTCTGGCTCAGCGCTTCTTTCCGTTCAAAATCAATTTGCTTATCTGATTTTTTGATTGCAAAGTCGAAAGGAGCATAGAGATTTTCAGATTGCCAAGGTTTCCCATTGTCGTAATCGTAAAAGAACTGAGCTTTTTTGGGAAAAACATAAACAATAACACCTACAGCTATTGCGTACAAGACGGCCTTGTAAAATAAATTATTGGTTTTGTAAAGATAATTTATGTTGAAACTCATGATACTCAGCGAAAGTACAAAATATTAAGATCAAGCGCACCCACGAATTTATAAAGGAACCTGCAATTTTACTCAAAATTTAGTACTTTCGTAACCTAAGGATAGTGCATCATTTTATCCTAATCAAATTTATGTCTACTAACAATAATGTTGTCATTGTTTCAGCTGTGAGAACACCCATAGGTTCGTTTATGGGCAGTTTATCATCAATGCCTTCCACTGCTCTGGGTGCGGCAGCGATTAAAGGTGCCTTGGATCGAATAGCTTTAGACCCGAACCTTGTCAATGAAGTTTTCATGGGTCAAGTAATTCAAGCTGGAGCTGGACAAGGGCCTGCGCGTCAGGCTGCTATCCTTGCAGGACTTCCGAACCATATTCCTTGTACAACTATCAATAAGGTGTGTTCATCGGGACTAAAGTCAATCATGTTTGCTGCTCAGAGTATTGCCTTAGGAGACAATGACATTGTGGTGGCAGGCGGTATGGAAAGTATGAGTCTGATTCCACATTATGCCCACCTGAGACAAGGTCTGAAATTTGGGTCAACGAATTTGATAGACGGCCTTCAAGCAGATGGTTTAACAGATTCATTTGACCAAAAAGCTATGGGTACTTGCGCTGATCTTTGTGCTACCGAGCATCATTTTTCAAGAGAAGATCAAGATGCGTATGCCGAGCAATCATACCGCAGATCGGCCGAGGCTTGGGCTTCAGGGAAATTTCTAGATGAAATTGTTCCAGTTTCTATCCCTCAAAGAAAAGGTGAGCCCATTTTAATGGAACAGGACGAGGAATTTGCACGAGTGGATTTTTCAAAGCTTCCATTTCTTAAACCCGCGTTTACGGCAGATGGCACAGTAACAGCGGCCAACGCCTCAACCATCAACGACGGTGCTGCAGCTCTTGTTTTGATGTCCGAAACCAAAGCTCGCGAATTGAACTTAACTCCTATGGCAAAAATTATTTCATTTGCCGATGCGGCCACCGATCCCAAACACTTTACTATTGCCCCTTCCCTAGCCTTACCTAAAGCTTTAACAAAAGCTAACCTATCTATAACTGACTTAGATTATATTGAATTGAACGAGGCCTTTTCAGTGGTAGCCTTAGCTAATATGCAAAAATTGAACTTGTCACCGGACAAAGTCAATGTTAACGGTGGTGCCGTTTCGCTTGGTCATCCCTTAGGATGCTCGGGTGCTCGTATTTTAGTGACTCTAATTCATATTTTAAAACAGAATCAAGGACGATATGGCGCAGCTGGCATTTGCAATGGTGGCGGTGGCGCATCAGCCATGGTGATCGAGCGATAAGCGCATGCAGGGATTCGGAATATGTCATCTTAGTGTTGTTCCCATGAGGGAGGAAGCTTCCGACAAAAGTGAAATGACCTCACAAATACTCTATGGTGAACTCTTGACTGTTTTAAATAAAACTGAAAAGTGGTGTAGGGTAAAGCTCGAGGAAGATGGCTATGAGGGCTGGATTAGTACCCACCAATTCACACCCATTTCAAAGGAAGATTTTATTACTTATCAGGGAAAGACCAAGCAGTATAATTGTGATTTGGTAGAGTATGTTTGGAATTCGGATAAAATACTTCTACCTATCAGCCTGGGTGCCTCTATTCATAATGCGTCACTCTTGAATCACAGCTTTGATGGAAACTTTTCTGATCCAATTTTTAGAAAAGAAAACTTACTTTTGACAGCACAATCTTACCTTAATGCACCTTATTTGTGGGGTGGAAAAACACCCTTTGGCATAGATTGCTCTGGCTTCGTACAAATGGTCTATCGCATGAACAATATAGTCTTACCTAGAGACGCTTCTGACCAATCGCTCGAAGGAGAAGTACTCAGTTTTATTGAAGAAACAGAGCCTGGAGATTTGGCATTTTTTGATAATGCAGAAGGTCAAATTATCCATGTCGGTATTGTAATGCCTGACAATTACATCATCCATGCTCACGGGCAAGTCCGCATCGATCGATTAGATCAATCGGGGATTTACAATGTAGACACAAACCAGCATTCCCATCAATTACGATTACTAAAAAAAATGGCATAAAAAAAAGCGCTCCGAAAGAAGCGCTTTAAATCAGTTGGATGCAGTTAATTACCTTCGAGCGTCGCAATCTTCTCTTTCAGCTCATTCACCTTGTCATATTCTCCCAGGGCGCTAAATATATTCATTAGTGTTTTGTTAACATCCAAATTTTCAGGATCGTAGTTTAAGAAATCTTGAAGAAAAGGAATAACCTCTTTGTAAATTTCATTTTTTTCTAAATCAAGCTTATCATATTTAGCATTATCTGCTCTGGAAGTTCCTAAATTGTTCATAGAATTCACAATTTCTTCAACTTTGTCAAACATCAAAGCAGTTATATTCAATCGCGCATTGTTGTAGGAAGGATCAACTTGAAGTGCTTGAGTGTAAAATTGCATTGCTCTTTCATTTTCTCCATTCTCGGAGGCCACTACCCCTAAGTTAAACATCAAATCAACATTATCTGGTTGCAATTCTAGAGCTTTAGATATGAGTTGCTCATAGGCCGCCATATCACCTATTTGATACATAATGTTAGCCTCTGTAACAATCAGGCTAAAATCATCGGGGTAAATTTTCTTAGCAGCCTCAATCGCTTCAATGGCCTTGTCATTATCATTTAATTCTATATAAATGACTGCAATATTTCTTGCAATATCTCCAACTTTAGATTTGGTTACAGTAACCTTTGGATCTGAATGTGTTCCGGCCTTAACCGAAATGTCCCGCATCACTTCACTTTCGAACAAGACCTCTTCTCCTGTTTCGGCATTGACCGCTGTGTATTCAGTAGCAATGCCAGTGAAACCTATATTAGTCAACTCCTCATACAATTCCAAAGCTCTGGGATAGGCCTTCGCTTGAGTGGCAAGAACGGCGGCATTATAAAGATACAGCGTGTCTGTAGGCTGTAAGCGATATGCAAATTCAAAATTTTCTGATGACCCAGCATAGTCTTCATTCTCCAACGCCATACGACCTCTTTCGATTAGACTGCCTTTGATCAATTGGGTAGATGCCATAACCTGCGAGCTGTAGGTGCTTTTACCAATACGCTCCTCAACAGATTGCATTTCTTCAAAGCTAGCCAGAGCCACTTTCATATCAGCATTGCTTCCAGCCCCATTAGACGCCAAAGCTAGGCCTTTCAAATAAAAATATTTAGCTAGAGTCTTGTTGTCCATAGCGGTTTTAAAGTTTTCGGCCTGAGTTAAAGCAGCTTTGGCGGCTGTAAAATCGCCAGCATCAATAGCGGATTGTGCACTACGTAATTCTTTTTTCTGTGCAAAAGCAGTGGTACTCAAAACCACGACCATCAAAGTAATAAGGTATTTTTTCATGGGTTTAAATTTAATCAATGTTAAATATACTTGACTCTATAATAATGCCAAAGAAAATGAAAAGATTTTATGATTCGCTTTCCTGAGTTGACTCAGAGTTAAGTTCGGACACCTGGGTTTCATCTTCGGAATCGTCTTTAAAAACTTTGGCAACTGCAGCAATAGCATCGCCTCCCTTGATGTTGATCAGCCGGACACCTTGAGTCGCCCGTCCCATAACTCTCAAATTATCAACGCCAAGTCTAATGGCTATACCCGACTTATTGATAATCATTAAATCATCTTCATCTGAAACATTTTTAATTGCCACTAAATCACCAGTTTTTTCTGTAATCGAAATGGTTTTTACTCCTTTTCCGCCCCGATTGGTAATTCGATAGTCTTCGAGACTGGAGCGTTTGCCATATCCTTTTTCAGAAACAACTAGCACATCGCTGGCCATATCATCTACAGAAATCATACCAACCACCTCGTCTTTAGGATGGGCTAAGGTGATTCCACGCACACCCGAAGCACTGCGACCCATGGGTCGTGTTTTTCCTTCTTCAAAACGGATGGCTTTACCTGATCTTAGTGCTAACATGACTTGGCTTTCTCCTGTTGTAAGTTTAGCCTCGAGTAATTCATCGTCTTCGCGGATTGTGATGGCATTTATGCCATTGAGTCGAGGACGCGAATACTGCTCCAAGGAAGTCTTTTTGACTTGACCTTGTTTGGTAGCCATAATGACAAAATGAGAGTTGATGTATTCTTCGTCTTTGAGATCTTGAGTACATATAAAGGCTTTCACCTTGTCATCTTGTTCAATGTTGATTAGGTTTTGGATAGCTCTTCCTTTTGCAGTTTTGCTGCCTTCTGGAATTTCATAGACTCGCATCCAAAAACATTTACCCTTTTGAGTAAAAAACAACATATACTGGTGATTCGTTCCGACGAACAAGTGTTCCAAAAAGTCCTCATTTCTTGTAGTGGAAGCTTTTTGACCCACACCACCGCGATTTTGAGTACGGTATTCATTCAAAGGCGTCCTTTTAATGTAACCAGCATGAGAAATGGTAATAACTACCTGCTCATCAGGAATCATATCTTCAATTGACAATTCGCTACCGCTATAATCAATGACCGAACGCCGCTCATCGCCATATTTATTTTGAACTTCTAATAATTCGTCTTTGATAATGGCCATACGACGTTCCTTTTTATCCAGGATGTCTTTCAAGTCTTCAATGGTTTTCATCAAATCGGCGTATTCGCTGCGCAGTTTATCTTGCTCAAGACCTGTCAATTGGCGTAAACGCATTTCGACGATGGCTTTGGCTTGAATTTCAGTCAATTTGAATTGCTCCATCAACTTGGTCCGCGCTTCATCGGCGTTTGAAGACGCCCGAATCAATGCAATGACGGCATCGATATTATCAGAGGCAATAATCAGACCCTCCAAAATATGTGCGCGTTCTTCTGCCTTTTTTAATTCATATTGCGTCCTGCGGGTCACAACTTCATGACGATGATCCACAAAGTGCAGAATCATATCTTTCAGATTGAGCATCATAGGTCGACCTCCAACCAAAGCAATATTATTGACGCTAAAAGATGATTGCAAGGCTGTGTATTTGAATAATTTATTCAAAACGATGTTCGGAATGGCTTCACGTTTAAGTACATAGACTATCCGCATGCCTTTTCTGTCGGACTCATCACGAATATTAGCAATGCCTTCCAATTTCTTTTCATTGACCAGGTCAGCAGTCTTTTTGATCATGTCAGCCTTATTGACCTGATAGGGTATTTCGGTAATAATGATGCACTCGCGACCATTGACCTCCTCAATTTCCGCTTTGCCGCGCATCATCACTCTACCCCGGCCTGTCATGAAAGCTTCTTTAACACCATCATAACCATATATAGTTCCGCCAGTGGGAAAATCGGGCGCTTTGACATGAGTCATCAATTCTTCTATTGCGATATCGTGATTGTCAATATATGCAACAATACCACTGACCACCTCTGACAAATTGTGAGGAGGCATGTTAGTTGCCATACCAACAGCGATTCCTGAGGCGCCATTGACCAATAATCCTGGTATTTTTGTTGGTAAAACAGTGGGCTCTTTTAGGGTATCATCGAAATTGAGTTGGTGATCGACGGTGTCTTTGTCAATATCAGCCAACATGTCCTCAGATATTTTTTGCATTCGTGCCTCGGTGTAACGCATAGCTGCCGGACTGTCTCCGTCAACAGAACCAAAATTCCCTTGACCATCTACTAACATATAACGCAAGCTCCACTCTTGAGCCATACGCACCATAGCGTCATATACAGAGGTATCGCCGTGGGGATGGTATTTGCCCAAAACTTCACCAACAATACGTGCCGATTTTTTGTGTGCTGTGTTGGCTCTAACGCCTAACTCGTGCATGCCATATAATACCCGCCGATGCACAGGCTTGAGCCCATCTCTTACATCAGGTAGTGCTCTCGAAACAATAACGGACATCGAGTAATCGATGTAGGCCGATTTCATTTCATCTTCAATATTAATGGGGATCAATTTCTCCGTAGCTTCCATAGTCAAATTCTCACAAAATTGGTTTCAAAAATAGTAAGGCTAATTTAAGGATTGTTTATGGGCTAACGATTCATTTTGATGGTGTTTTTAAGTCTATTTATTAACAGTTTTGTAAAATTTAATTCACAATTAAAGGCGTTTCTTCTTTTTTAAAAAATAGGCACAAAATGTCAGTCAATTTTTATGGAATAATTTTTGTATATATGATTAATTCGTATTTTTATACCAACTCAGAACCTATGGACGATAATTTTTCACCAAGAGTAAAAGATGTTATTGCATTTAGCAAAGAAGAAGCGCTTCGTTTGGGCCACGATTTTATTGGCACAGAACACTTGATGCTAGGACTGCTGCGAGATGGCAATGGTAAAGCTATAGAAATACTAGGTAATTTAGATGTTGACTTGACGCATTTACGGCGGAAAGTCGAAATTTTGAGCCCTAGTAATAACAGTTTGCCAGTAGATACATCTGAGAAAAAGAACCTTCACCTCACGCGTCAAGCTGAGCGTGCCCTGAAAACTACCTTTTTAGAGGCCAAGTTGTTTCAAAATTCATCTATCAATACAGCGCATCTGCTTTTGTGTATCTTAAGAAATGAAAATGATCCAACCACAAAATTATTACTAAAACTCAATGTGGATTACGACAGGGTTAAGGAACAATTTAAATTTCTGATTTCAGAAGATGAGGAGGACGACATCAATGAAACCAAAGGGTCTTCCTTTCCGGACAGCGACGATGAGGATCAGTTTGCAGAAGAACCTAACCCCTCACCAATCAAATCAAAACCCAGTGCCAAAAAGTCAAAAACACCTGTGTTGGATAATTTTGGGCGAGATCTTACCGCACTAGCTGAAGAAAATAAACTTGACCCTGTAGTAGGTCGTGAAAGCGAAATATTGCGCGTCTCACAGATTTTGAGTCGTAGAAAGAAAAACAATCCTTTATTAATTGGTGAACCTGGGGTTGGTAAATCCGCAATCGCAGAGGGTTTGGCTATTAGAATTATCAAAAGAAATGTGTCGCGAGTGTTATTCAACAAACGGGTAGTAACCTTGGATTTGGCAGGATTAGTAGCTGGCACAAAATACCGGGGGCAGTTCGAAGAAAGGATGAAGGCTGTCATGAACGAACTAGAAAAAAATGATGACATCATCTTATTCATTGATGAAATTCACACTATCGTGGGTGCAGGTGGCGCGACAGGAAGTTTGGACGCCTCAAATATGTTCAAACCTGCCTTAGCCCGCGGGGAAATTCAATGCATTGGAGCTACCACTTTAGACGAGTACAGACAATATATTGAGAAAGATGGTGCCCTAGAGCGCCGTTTCCAGAAAGTCATTGTTGAACCCACATCTGTGGACGAAACTATTGAGATAATCAATAACATCAAATCTAGATACGAAGACCATCATAACGTGGAGTATACAGATGAGGCCATACAGGCATGTGTCAAATTGACACATCGCTACATGACAGACCGTTTTCTGCCAGATAAAGCCATTGACGCTTTAGATGAGGCGGGTTCTCACGTACATATCACTAATATTGATGTTCCTGAGCAAATTGTCGAACTCGAAAAACAATTGGAAGAGGTCAGGGAATCTAAATCTAGTGTAGTAAAAAGACAGAAGTACGAAGAAGCTGCAAAATTGCGAGATGACGAAAAAAGACTCGAGCGACTGCTGGGCGATGCCCAAAACGAATGGGAAGCAGAGTCGAGATCACATCGCGAAGTTGTAACTGAGACTCATGTTGCCGGCATCGTTTCAATGATGACTGGTATACCTGTAACGCGTGTAGCTCAGGCCGAACTGAGTAAACTTGCTGAACTCCCAGAGCGCATAAAGGGCAAAGTGATTGGTCAAGACGAAGCCGTTTCGAAAGTCGTAAGGGCTATTCAAAGAAATCGCGCAGGATTAAAAGATCCTAACAAACCGATAGGCTCATTTATTTTCCTTGGTCAAACTGGTGTTGGGAAAACTCAATTGGCCAAGATATTAGCCTCCGAATTGTTTGACAGCCAAGATGCCTTAGTGCGAATTGATATGAGTGAATACATGGAGAAATTTTCCATTTCAAGATTGATAGGTGCACCTCCAGGGTATGTTGGTTATGAAGAAGGTGGGCAACTGTCTGAAAAAATTAGACGCAAACCTTATGCCGTTGTACTACTTGACGAAATAGAAAAAGCACATCCCGATGTTTTTAATATGCTCTTACAAGTACTAGACGATGGTTACCTCACCGATAGTTTAGGTCGAAAAATCAATTTCAGCAACACAGTACTGATCATGACCTCCAATATAGGTGCGCGAAGACTTAAAGACTTTGGCTCGGGCGTTGGATTTGGAACTTCAGCTCAAAAATCTCAAGAAAAATCTCATGCCAAAAGTGTTATTGAAAATGCTTTAAAGAAGAGCTTTGCCCCTGAGTTCCTTAATAGAATCGATGATGTTGTGATGTTTAACGCGTTGGAAAGAGCCGATATTGATAAAATTATCGACATTGAATTAACCAAGCTTTACAGTAGACTCGATCAACTGGGCTATAATCTGAAGTTGTCGGATGATGCCAAGGATTTTATTGCTGAAAAAGGATTCGACAAAGAGTTTGGTGCGCGTCCTCTAAAGCGATCGATTCAAAAGTATGTTGAGGATACATTGGCAGAAGAAATTATTAAATCCAAATTACAAGAAGGCGATACTATCCTGCTAGCCGTTAATGAATCAAAGGACGGCTTGAATGTTAACATCAAAAAGAAGAAACAACCAAAGGCACCAAAGGAATAGTCTTAATCCAACAGTAGGTCAGTGTCGATTTGGACAGATTGAATAAATTTGACTGCGGCTTGCATGTGATCATGCATCAAGGCGTCTTTTTCAACAAACCCTGTCTGTTCCCTAAAAGTATCAAGAAAGCTTTGGGCAAAATCAGAACATTTTTCAGATCTAAAAAACAGAGCCTGAGATGCACACAATAGCTCAATGGCTAAAAGAGTTTCTAGGTTGTTGACCAAATCATAGGCCTGTACGGCCGCATTTGCACCCATGCTGACATGATCTTCTTGCCCATTGGACGAAGGTATTGAATCTATGCTCGCCGGAGTCGCCAGTTGTTTATTCGCTGACACTATACTTGCCGCTGTGTATTGAGATATCATAAAACCGGAGTTCAAGCCCGGTTCATTAACTAAAAACAAGGGCAAACCCCTTGAGCCAGACAACAATTGGTAGGTACGACGCTCGGAAATACTGCCCAATTCAGCCATGGCAATCTTGAGGTGGTCAAGTGCCAAAGCCAAAGGCTGTCCATGGAAATTTCCTCCAGATATCACTTCATCTAGACTATCAAAAACAGTGGGATTGTCTGTGACAGAGTTTATTTCTGTTACAATGATTTTTGAGACATAATCGAGTGCATCTTTGGTAGCGCCGTGCACTTGTGGCACACAACGAAATGAATAAGGGTCCTGAGTGCCTACTCTGGGCTGAGACATCATGGGGCTATCTTGCAGAAACTCAGTAATTCTTGCTGCCGTTTTTATTTGCCCATTATGAGGCCTCAATAAATGCAATGCCTCATGTAAGGGAGACTGACGCGCCATAAAGCCTTCCATTGAAAGAGCCGCGATTAAATCAGATAAATAGGATAGGCGGAGGGATTTAAGTAAAATTTGAACCCCATAGGCTGTCATGAACTGTGTTCCGTTCAATAAGGCCAAACCCTCTTTTGCTCCTAATGTCAGAGGTTGCAGACTCAGTTGGTTTAATAATGTTGAAGCATTTAATAATTTATTTTTATATCTCACTTTTCCAAAACCTAAAAGAGGCAAACTCAAATGCGCTAAAGGCGCCAAATCACCAGAAGCCCCGAGGGACCCTTGAGTAAATACAATTGGTGTAATTCCGGTATTGTAGAAGTCGACCAAATACTGCACAGTTTGTAGTTGAACACCACTATATCCCAAACTCAAAGACTGAATTTTTAATAACAGCATCCATTGAACAACTTTACTGGGCACTTCCTCACCCATGCCACAAGCATGAGAAAGCACTAGATTTTCTTGTAATTGATTCAAATCAGACTTTGAAATGACATGATTGTGTAAGGCTCCAAATCCGGTGTTGACGCCATAAATAATCCTTTCTGAGTCATTTAAAACAGTTTCTAAGTACTTTCTATTAGTAATTACCTTTTGTTTCGAATCTTCTGACAACTCCAATTGAATCGGTTGGTTTGATACCTCTAGAAGCATTCTCAAATCAAGGTGGGTGGATAAAATTAATTTCTGTTTCAATGCTAAATCAGTTCTGAATTATTCGATCTAAAACTAATGTATTTTTTGAAATTAGGTTAATTTCGTCCCTCAAAACGAATCTCAGATGAAAAATCTTTTTTATTTCCTCATTGGTACTGCCATTCTTTTTTCTTGCGAAACAAATCCAAAAGACGCTGCTAGTCTATCTGGCACGATCACCAACGTCCGAGATAACAACGAAATTAAAGTATTCAATCGCGAAGGATATGAAAAAGTCCTCGCAATTGCTAAAGACGGGACATTTCAAGACACCCTTAAAATTACTCAAGGCATGTATTTATTTCAAATAGGCCAAGAGTACGGTCAAATGTACCTTGAAAACGGGCAGCAAGTCCATTTTGAATTAGACTCCGACCAATTCGACGAAACACTCTCTTTTAAGGGCGATGCAGCAGATAAAAATAATTTTATGATCGCCAACGCCTTACTCCCCGCAACCCACTTGCCTGAGGATATATTCTCCTTTAGTGTCGAAGATTTTGATGCTGCTTTTGTAAGCTTGCAAAAGTCATTCGATTCGTTAAAACTAGCCTTCCCATCACTTAATTCTGATTTTTTAGCTGATTTTGACAAACAATTTGTTGCCATGCAACAATCTTATAAAGATTACCACCAGGCTAAACTGGATTTGTTAAGGCAATTTCCAGCAGGAACGTCTTCCCCTATTTTTACCTCGTATAAAAACGCCGATGGATCATTCTCTTCACTCGAGGATTTCCAAGGTAGTTTTGTTTATATCGATGTATGGGCAACGTGGTGCGGTCCTTGTATAGCTGAAATTCCTGCTCTGGAAAAACTACAAAAAAATTATACGAACAAGAATTTAACCTTTTTAAGTATTTCAATAGATCAGGAAAAAGATTTTGACAAGTGGCTTGCCATGATAGCCGACAAAGACCTTGGAGGGAATCAGGTTTTTGCAGATAATGCTTGGGAGTCTGAATTTATCAAAGCTTATCTCATAAATAGTATTCCAAGATTTATTCTTGTCGACAAGGAAAGTAACATTGTATCGGCTGATGCTCCGAGACCATCTGATCCTGCTATCAGGAAAATGCTAGAGAAGTTGCTCTAGCCTTTTGATGTTGACTCAGAGGTATGTTGATTTTTTTAAATGAATTTTCGATACCGTCTTGTTTCTACAATATTTTCAAATAGATTGTGGTGATTTTTGAAATCGAAGCATACAGATTGTTTCATAAATTTTCTAGTTTGAACAATCTCAAAATACTTACTTTTGCCCTTAAATATTCTCCTTATGAAACAAATTAGCTTACATCAAACGCATATCAACTTGGGAGCCAAAATGGTTCCATTTGCTGGCTACATGATGCCTGTGCAATATGCTGGCGTCAATATAGAACATCAAGTTGTTCGAGAGGGCGTTGGTGTATTTGATGTGTCTCATATGGGAGAGTTTTTGATTGAAGGGCCAAAAGCTTTAGAGCTCATCCAACAACTGTGCTCCAATGATGCCAGCAAACTGGAAATAGGCATGGCACAATACAGTTGTATGCCTAATGACAGCAATGGTATCATTGATGATTTGATTGTGTATCGGATTAAAGAACAAACTTATTTACTGGTGGTCAATGCCAGTAATATTGAAAAAGACTGGAATTGGATCAGTGATCACAATACCCTAGGTGCTGAAATGCGCAATCTTTCCGATGACTATTCCTTGTTAGCTATCCAAGGCCCAAAGGCCGTAGAAGCCATGTCCTCATTGAGTAGTGTGGATTTATCTGGCATCAAATATTATAATTTTGTCGTCGGCGATTTCGCGGGAATCGAGCATGTGATTATATCGGCTACTGGCTACACAGGATCTGGAGGTTTTGAAATTTATTGCAAAAATTCAGAAGTTAAACAGGTTTGGGATGCTGTTTTCGATGCTGGAGCTTCTTATGGCATTGCTCCTATCGGTTTAGCGGCTAGAGATACCTTGAGACTAGAAATGGGCTATTGTTTATACGGTAATGACTTAAATGACACTACCTCTCCAATAGAGGCCGGTCTTGGATGGATCACCAAATTCAACAAAACATTTACCAACAGTGATGCTCTTTTAGTCGAAAAAACAAAAGGCCCTAAACGCAAACTGGTGGCTTTTGAGCTTGAAGAACGAGGCATTCCGAGGCATGACTACCCTGTTGTCAATGCTGAAGGTAAAGAAATTGGAATTGTGACCTCGGGAACCATGTCTCCAAGCATGAATAAAGGCATTGGACTGGGCTACGTTCTGGCGGAAGAATCACTTCTTGATAGTACTATTTTTGTTCAAATCCGCAAAAATCAAATTCCTGCGAAAATAGTCAAGCTTCCATTTTACAAAAACAAGCTTAACAGCTAGATTTGACCAACAAAGCCCCAAAAAATCGTATTCTAATTCTGGGAGCCAGTGGATTTCTCGGAGAGGCTCTCTATAAAGAATTATGCCAATATTTCAAAACCTATGGGACCTACTTTACAGCGCGCAAAAGTCTTGAAAAAAACAAACATTTCTTTCATTACGATATAGCAACGGATGAACTCGCTGCTATTCTTGATACTATCCGACCTACTGTTGTAATTTCGGCTCTACGCGGACCATTTAACCAGCAAGTCTATGCGCATGAATGTCTCGCAGATTATGCTTTGAAGACCAATTGCAAGATAGTTTTCTTATCGTCGGCCAACGTCTTCGATGCCTACAGCAAGTTTCCGAGTTACGAACAAGACAAAACTATGAGTAATAGTATCTACGGTCATTTTAAAATTAAAATTGAAAATTTACTCATGCGATTACCGAAAAAACACTGGGTCATTGCGAGACTACCCATGGTTTTTGGACTTCAATCACCTCGATTGATTGAGATCAAAGAGCACCTGATTAACGATGTGCCTATTGAAGTTTTTCCCAATTTGATTGTTAATATTACAACCGATCAAAAGCTGTGTCAACAGTTACACTACATTATTAACAAAAACCTGACTGGTATTTATCATCTAGGGAGTACAGATTTGGTGCATCATGAGTACTTTTTTAAAGATTTAATCAAAGCTCTAAACCGCCCTAACGGTAAAATCAAGTATGTCTATACGACTAACGACGACAGATTTTTAGCCGTATTGCCTCAAAACAACAAATTGCCGAATCATCTTCAATTTCAAACCCAACAATTTTTAGAAGAAATTGAACAGCAGCAGAATTTATCTCAATGAAAACTAAGCATTGGATTATTGGTTTAGTCCGCTTATTTTTGTAAAAAACAAACTATGGGTAGAGCATTTGAGTTCAGAAAAGCACGGAAAATGAAACGTTGGGCGGCAATAAGTAAGGCCTTTACACGCATCGGTAAAGACATCGTGATGGCTGTTAAGGAAAATGGCCCCGATCCTACAAGTAATTCTCGATTGCGCGCTGTAATTCAAAATGCCAAAGCTGTCAATATGCCTAAAGACAATATTGATCGGGCTATCAAAAAGGCATCCGACAAATCTCAAGGTGACTTTAAAGAGGTATTGTTTGAGGGTTATGGGCCACACGGTATTGCCATTTTAGTTGAAACGGCAACTGATAATAATACCAGAACAGTTGCCAATATTAGAAGCTATTTCAATAAATGTGATGGCTCACTTGGGACCTCTGGATCGGTCGTCTTTTTGTTCGACCACACCTGCAATTTTAGGGTAAATGCCGAAGGTTTAGATATCGAAGAACTGACCTTTGACCTTATCGATTTTGGTGCAGAAGAAGTATTTGAAGACGAGGATGGTATTATAATTTATGGCTCTTTTGAATCCTTCGGCGCACTTCAGTCAGAGCTTGAATCGAGAGGGATAGAAATTCTATCCTCTGGATTTGAACGTATTCCGCAAATTACCAAAACACTAGATAAAGCACAGGCAGCCGATATAGAAAAACTATTAGATAAAATTGAAGAAGATGATGATGTTCAATCGGTCTATCACACTATGGAAGAGTTGGATGACTAATTACATTTTTTCATAGAGCCCTCTTACCACCTTTTCATTGACTTGGGACTGCCAATTTTTACCCAAGGCATTTTCCCATAAAGGAGAAAGTCCAAGAGCTATTCTCGTCATTTGACGGTACTCGTCTTCAGATAAATTTTCACAAATTCCTTTGGGAATATCAATCTGCTGGTAATCTCTCATTTTTCGAAACAGTTGAGTTCCCTCTGGGTAATAAGCGTCTAAATGTTCAATGACAATGCAGTTTCCCAGACCGTGCTTAATGCCCTTTACGAAAGACAATCCATAGCTCAAAGCATGAGCAACACCTACTTGAGAGTTAGCAATACTTACACCTCCTAACCAAGACGCCATCATCAACTGCTCTCGTTTTTCTAATTCAGAAAGCGCCGATTTTAGAAACACATTCTGACAAAGTGCCATAGCTTTTTCCCCATGAGCTTGACTAAAAGCGTTCAGGAAAGTACCGTTCAACGATTCTACACAATGAATAAAGCAATCCATACCGGTGAAAAACCACTGGTTTTTAGAGACATCGGCGGTCAAGTCAGGATCCAACACCACCTGGTCAAAGGTTGTGAAATCACTATTGATTCCTAATTTAATATCGGGGCCTTTAAGAACTGCCGTTCTCGACACCTCAGCGCCTGTTCCCGATATTGTGGGAATACCAACACTAAATATGCCTGAGTTTTGGATCAAGTCCCAGCCTTGGTAATCAGAAGCATTACCGTGATTAGTCAGTAAAAGAGAGACAGCCTTGGTCAAGTCCATAACTGAGCCACCTCCTATTCCGACTATGCCCGAGGGCATTTCCTTATATTTTAAAATGATTTGTTGAACTAATTCATCCACTTGATTGGTGGTGGGCTCTTCCAAAGTAGAAACAAAAATAATTTCGTCTTCATAACCTATAGGTATTCTTTGAACGAATTCGTGGTATTGCGTAAAAACATCATCAACGAGAAAAATAAATGGTGCTCTAGGATTAAGGCGTTTTGGCTCTAAAATAGAAGTCAACTGATCGAAAGCTCCAGTTCCGTAGAGAACCCTGGGTACCATTGTCATGTTTCTAAAAGCCAATTTCATTGGGGTGATGTATTACGATTCCACAGTTTTTCGGCTTCGACCAGATCATCGGGGGTATCAATTTCAATACCCACAACATCCGTTTCGACCATCTGTATTTTTCTGCCATGCTCAAGAAACCTCAGACATTCGATTTTTTCAGACAATTCTAAAAGTCGAGGCTCGAGCTTTTGAAAGTCCAACAATGCCTGTTTCCTAAATGCATAAACGCCTTTATGCTTAAAAAATTGAGTGTCCACAGAACTATCCCGTGAAAATGGAATAGGATAGCGAGAAAAATATAGGGCTAAGCCATTTGAATCTGTAATAACCTTAACCGTATTCGGACTCTGAATTTCATCTTTATGGATAATTCTTACCATCAAGGAGGCTAAATCGATCTCTTTGCGTTTGTCTTGATCAAAAGCGGCAATGAGTTTAGACAGACTTTTTTTCTCAGCAAAAGGCTCGTCACCTTGTACATTAACCACCAAATCAACATCCATTTGTCTGACGGCCTCTGCAATGCGATCGCTTCCCGATTGATGATCTGTTGTGCTTCGTATGGCCTTCCCTCCAGAGTTAACTACCGCATTAAAAATAAGTTCGTTGTCTGTCACAACATACACTTCATCAAATAAACTAGTATTGACGGTGGCCCTATAGGTTTGTACTATTACTGGCTCACCCCCCAGATTTTTCATCAATTTCCCGGGAAAGCGCGAGGCATCGTAACGGGCCGGAATCATTGCAATTATTTTCATTGGCATGGTAAAACTCAAAATTAAGCTATTATTATCGTTTTTTAGTCATGAGGTTATTCATGAAAATAAAGCTGGTCAAATCCTAAAAGATACAGGCGATTCTGGGCTCTAGTCATGGCGGTATACAACCATCTGTAATAGTTGATGTCTGGCCCATCTGGTAAGTATGGTTGTTCAATAAACACAGTATCCCATTGACCCCCTTGAGATTTATGACAAGTCATGGCATAGGAAAATTTGACCTGAAGCGCATTAAAATGGGGGTTTTGTTTAATTTTTAAAAATCTTTTATAATTAGATGACTCTCCAGCATAATCTTCTTTGACGGCATTGTAAAGTTCATTATTTTCTTCATAAGTCAAAGCTGGGGTTTCCGCAGAAATAGTGTTGAGAAGCAATACGGTTTCAAAAGGTTTCATTTTCGGATAATCGACCAAACGGGCTTTAACCCGGGCAAATTCAAAATTGTACAATGACTCAAATTTAAAAATCTCTAATACCTCAATGGTGTCTCCATTGGCAATAAAGGCTGCTTCTGATTCGGGTTTAACCCAAAAATAATTGTTTTTAACAACCATCAAGTAGTCCCCAACAGACAATTGAGCTTCATTAAATAATATTCTCGTTCGGATTTGTTGATTATAAAGATTCGCTCTTTTATTAGATCTAACAATGATGGCAGTGTTTTCATTTCCTATAGTGCTATAGGAATCATTTAAGGCGTCTAATACATCGTTACCATCCTGAAGTCTAACGATGTCTTTGAAGCCATCAAGGTTTAACCTAATTTGTCCCAAACCAGCATTTTGAATTTCTTTTCTAACCGCTGTGGCATTGAATAAAATTCCTGACTCTAACTGTTGACGCATAACCTGAGTCAAATCGGCAGAATCGACCTGTTTGTCATAATTAGTTTCAAAAAAAGAAGTCTCCAAGGCAGGGCTAAGATCCAGCCTGACTGGGGGTAACTGGGCAGTATCTCCAATAAAGACCAGCTTACATTGATACCCACTAAAAACAAATTGTATCAGGTCATCCAGCAGTGAAGAGCCATCGCTACCAAAATCGCCAGAGCCATCAGATATCATGGAGGACTCATCAATAAAAAAAATAGTTTTCCTTTTTTTATTGGGTTGCAGGACGAATTTCACGCCGCCCTTTTTATCCGTCTTTGGAAAATAAATATATCTGTGAATGGTAGAGGCTTCCATACCAGAATAATTAGAAATAACCTTCGCTGCCCTACCCGTAGGGGCCAAAAGAACGGCTGTTTTTTGCACTTGCCACAAATTCGAAACTAAAGTGCTGATCATTGACGTTTTTCCAGTACCAGCATGACCTCTTAAAATAAAGATCTCTGGGCCTGATAGCAACATAACAAACGCTGTCAATTGTTTTAAAACAGAGGCTTGTCCTTCCGTTAGTTCGTGAGGGAATTTATCCGACAACAACTGAAAAAAAGCCTGTGATGAATTTATTGGAGTCATAATTTGATTCTGTTCAAAGATATATAGGAATTTTCGCCGTGCAGTCTTTTACGAATAAAAAAAAATTGTAGATTTGTTTTCAGTCCTGAAAATATAATTTAAAAAGAAATTATGCTCAATCTCTTATTAGTCGTTTTCGCATTAGTTGCTGTTGCGGTAGGCTTAGTTTGGTTAATCGATAGATTTATTCCAGATACGTTTAGGAAGTATATTTTAATAGTTCTCTATATTCTTATTGGCTTTTTGGCCTACAATACCTTTATGTCAGTTTATGGTGAAATTCAATTTAACCAAAGAAAGCAGGTGGCTTATAAAAAGGTGATCAATAGCTTAAAAGATATCCGAGACGCTCAATTGGCTCATCGGGCAGTGAAAGGCATCTTCCAAAAGGATTTTGACAAATTGATAGAATTCATAGAAACAGAACAGTTCACCATAACGCAACGTAGGGATGTAACGGTTTTAGATGTAGAAATGACAAGACGATTTGGAGGAGTAGAAACCTTTAAAGAGATTGTAGTTATAGATACTTTGGGTTACGTTCTAGTGAGAGATTCGTTATTTGGAAACGACCTCAGATACAAAACCATGATGAACGTTCCTGTTGGGAAACCAGGAACTACATTCGATATGACAGCTGGAACCATAGATCAAAATGGTGTCAAAATTCCTGTTTTTGAGGCGAAGGTGTTAAAAAAATACATTCTTTTTGGAGAAGATCCTAACTTGATCAAAATCGAGGAGGAAGTAGTCTCTGTTGATGGGGTAAATGGTAACGCCTTGCGGGTAGGCTCAATGGAAGAAGTGAACACTAACGGCAATTGGCCAAAAAATTATTCCAACGACTAAATCGAACTCAAATAGTACCAATTTAGCATTGTCCATTCAAACGGGTTTGAGTGGACTTTCTTTTTGTGTCAAAGATCTAAAGACCAACGCCTTTGTAGATTATATTGAGTGGCCCACCTTAGACAGCACCAAACCTGAGAATCTGCTTAAAGACTTAATTAGCGCTTTTGAGTCTACACCGGTTTTACAAACAGATTTTAACACTGTCAGAGTTATTCATGACAACGCCCTTTCTAGTCTGGTACCACTAGAACTATTGGATACAGGAAAATTATCCGACTATTTAAAATACAATATAGCACTCTTGCCAGATGATTTCGTTGCTTGTGACGAATTGAATAGTCTCAACTGCGCTGTAGTTTTTGTGCCATTTGTAAACATCAATAATTACATTTTCGAACATTTTGGCAGTTTTGAGTATCACCATCAATCGACCATTTTACTTCAACGGCTTCAGGCAATTTCTACTCCTGATGGCAAGAAAGTATTGAGGTTACACATTCAGGATCAATATTTCGAAGCCATTTGTTTTGAAGGCGAACGATTGATTTGTCACAACAGATTCAATCTTCAAACACCACACGATTTTTTGTTTTACTTATTATTTCTTGTAGAACAATTAGACCTAGATCCCGAAACTATGGCCTGTGAATTATTTGGCAAGGTCAACAAAGAAAGTTTATGTTTTAAAGAAGCCTATACCTATATAAGACACACCAATTTGCTTGAGCCAAAAATTACTACCCATTTGGTCAATCTCAAACAGAATTTTGTAGCCTTGAACAGTTTCTAATGCGTATTATTTCAGGAAGTCATAAGGGTCGTAGAATTCAACCGCCAAAAAAACTCCCCGTGCGCCCTACTACGGACATGGCTAAGGAAGGCTTATTTAACATTTTATCCAACGGTATAGACTTTGACAATACCAAAGCCCTTGATCTTTTTTCTGGAACCGGAAATATCAGCTTTGAATTGGCTTCACGTGGAGTGACCAATATTGTCGCCATTGACAAAACACCGGCTTGCATCGCTTTTATAGCTAAAACAGCAGAATCATTCGGTTTTAACATAGAAGTAAGGACCATGGAAGTCATGAGATATTTAGAAAAAGAAATACGTCAGTTTGACTTGATTTTTGCCGATCCTCCCTATGAATTCTCTAAAGAGCAGTTTTTTTCAATTGTAGATAAAACAGTAGCGCGTCAAGTGTTGAAGGAAGAGGGCCTGTTGATCATTGAGCACAGTAAACATACAGACCTCAGTGAGCATCCGTATTTTGACAATAAAAGAGCCTACGGTCACTCTGTATTTAGTTTCTTTAGACAATAAAAAAAGCAGACCTGTAAGCCGAATTCTGTATTTCAAATACATGAAACCCTTATCATTTATCTGAATGTCATGTTACCATGACACTTTAGCTGCCTACCCTCCGATATTGTGCGTGCCGCACTCAAGCACCGGTTTACATGGCATTGCACCGCATAGAGTTTACCTGATTTCACTACAGCATGACCTGTACATTCTTTCTGTTGCACTTTTCCTGACCTCACGATCGGTGGCCGTTAGCCACTATGCTGCACTATGGTGTTCGGACTTTCCTCTACTCAATAATGAGCAGCGATAAGGCGGTCTGCTTTGCCGCAAAAGTAATCAAAATGTTAATAAGTCATCACAATTGCTTTTCACCGCCTTTCCTAATCAAATCTGTTTGGTTAATTTTGTTTACCATCTGACTGGTAAAACTATGAGTGATCAAAACACACCTTTTGTTGTTTCTGCGCTAAAATACCGACCTCAAGTATTTGAGGACGTGGTGGGACAGTCAGCCATTACAAGTACACTGAGCAACGCTATTGAACAAAATCACCTTGCCCAAGCACTCCTTTTTTGCGGCCCTCGTGGTGTCGGAAAAACCACCTGTGCCCGTATATTAGCAAAAATGATTAATCGTAAAAATATTACCGGTACGCTAAATGAAAACGAAGATTTCGCCTTTAATATTTTTGAACTCGATGCTGCCTCTAACAACTCTGTCGACGACATTCGAAACTTAACAGATCAGATTAGAATACCACCACAAATAGGCAACTTTAAAGTCTACATTATCGATGAAGTTCACATGCTCTCTCAGGCAGCCTTCAACGCATTTTTAAAAACCCTTGAAGAGCCGCCGAAGCATTGCATTTTTATATTAGCAACCACCGAAAAGCATAAAATCATTCCGACCATATTGTCGCGCTGTCAAATTTTTGACTTCAAAAGAATCACCGTTGGCGATGTCAAAAGTTATCTAAAAAAGGTGGCTGACGACCAAAGTGTGGACGCGAGTGATGATGCACTTCACGTCATAGCTCAAAAAGCAGACGGAGCCATGCGTGATGCTTTGTCAATTTTTGATCGGGTAGTTAGTTTTTCTGGCAAAGAGCTAACGCTTCAAGCAGTAACGGAAAATCTCAATGTTTTAGATTATGATATTTACTTTAAAACGACCGATGCTATAATTAAAAACGACATTCCAAGCCTTCTGATGACCTTTGACGCGGTACTCGACCAAGGTTTTGATGGTCAACATTACATCCGTGGATTGGCCTCTCACTTTCGGGATCTTTTGATTTGTCAAGCAACTGCGACTCAGATCCTCTTGGAAGCGGGCGAACAAACCAAACAGAAATACCTGGCGCAGTCCAAGGCGATAGATCAGTCATTTCTACTGCAAGGCATCGATTTAGCTAATAGCTGTGATTTGAAATACAAAGGCAGTCAAAATCAACGGCTTCTTGTGGAACTGTGCCTCATGCAACTCGCCTCCATCACTTTTAGTGATGAAAAAAAAAAACAGCAGTCCTAAAATAATTCCGGCGAACAAGGCAAGAATTATAGCCAGTGCCTCTCAACCGGAGTCATATGACGATAAAGTGACAGTAGAAAAGGTGGTCGATCCTGTTACTCCAAAAAAAGAAAAGCCAATACCCAAGCCCCCAGAGATTATTCTCAAAAATCCCGTTAGACCTCCCTCGGGTTTATCCTTGAAAAGTATAGAAAAGAAAAAAGCGCATGATCTCAAGCGCATTGAGGTGAATGAGGCAGAAATAGAGGAATTGCCTACTAGGGCGTTCAACAAGGAAGATTTAATTGATTATTGGCAGAAATACAGACAAAAACTGGAAGAAAGTGGGCAACACAATTTGGCTTCAATAATGGGAATCGATCAACCAAAATTAGTCGATAACACCATCTGCCTTAGTATGCCTAACGCCACCAACAAGAAAGAACTTCAGCGCGAGCAAGGTGCTCTTTTAAAGTACTTGCATCAGTCACTTCAAAATTTTTCAATTGATTTAAAAATTGAAATCAACGAAGAAACTGTGAAAAAATTCGCTTATACGGATCAGGAAAAATATGAAAAGCTCAAAGAGAAAAACCCTGCCCTAGAGCAATTAAGACAAACCTTTCAATTGGATATATGACAAAGATGCTCGGACTTAAATTACCAACCGACCCGAGATGGGTGAATATTGCAGCAATGAATATTGAGGATGTCTTAGTCGATCATGCTTTCTGTGAGCAAAAAGCAGCCAGCACAGCCATCTCATTTATTGTGACTTATCCCGAATACTCTGAATTAGTCCAAGAAATGACCGCTTTAGCCACTGAAGAAATGAGCCACTTCAAGATGGTTCACGATTTACTTCTTGAAAGAGGTTGGGTTTTGGGTCAAGATCGAAAAGACGATTATGTCATTAAGCTGCGTTCATTTTTTCCAAAAGGAGGAAGTAGAGTAACCCAGTTGGTTCACCGACTTTTGGTTGCCGCATTGATTGAAGCCAGAAGCTGCGAAAGGTTTAGACTCTTGTCCGAGAATTTGAAGGATAAAGAACTTGCTGTTTTTTATAAAAAACTCATGATTAGCGAGGCCAATCACTACACCCTGTTTTTGAAATTTGCTCGAGACTATGGTGGAAGAGCACTCGCGGACGAGAAATGGGAAGCTCTATTGAAATACGAAGCTCAAGTGATGGAAAACTTGGGCACCCAAGAGACCATTCACGGTTAAGGCACTGGGTATCCTTTCAAATTGCCCAAATGAATACTTTTTACAATACCGTCGGCTAATCCAATTTTGGGAACGAAGATATCTACTGCTCTGCCCCATTTCATGGCGTATAAATAGATTTTCAGTGCCGGCTCAATGACATCTGCCCGATCGGGTTTAAGACCAAGCCCAACAACACGCTCCTCATAAGACATGCTTTGTACTTTGTCGTAATAAGCCTTTACATGCTCATAGGTCAATGGCTTTCCTTCTTTTTTACGGGATTGGCTAAAAACTGTATTGATGCTTCCTCCCGATCCCATGGCATGTACACGCGTCAAATTTTCTGTATGTTCAACAACCCATTCTTTGGCTTTTAACCATTCTTCCTCGCTTTGTTGTGTCGCCGCCAATCTCAAGGTACCAAGTTTGAATGATTGTGAGGCCAATTTCTTACCGTGCTTTATAACCGACAACTCAGTACTACCTCCTCCAACGTCAATATACAAATAGGTTTTGTGAGGACTTACTGAACTTGCCATATCCATACTGGCCAATATATTAGCCTCCTCCATGCCGTCAATGATATTAACTCTTATGCCCGAAGTTTTAAAAATTTGATTCACCAGAGCCTTACCATTACTAGATTCTCTCATGGCGGAGGTCGCGGCTGCACGATACAAACTCACTTTGTGAAGACGCATCAGAAGAGCATAGGATTGCATGGCTTCAGTCAAACGGGTCATATTATTTTTAGAAATATGCTGATTGTGAAAAACATCAGACCCCAAGCGAATAGGCACTCGAACTAAAGACACTTTCCTAATGGCTACAAGTTTATCATTGACCGATATCACATGAGCAATCAATAGTCTCACGGCGTTGGATCCAATATCTATACCTCCAATAACGTCTATATTAAGTTTCAAATTATAATTCGTTTTCAATTAACTCAAATGCATCCATCTGCGATCTTACAGGAGTGCTTCCAGTTACTTTATACGTATTAGGCCTCTCCAAATTGATGAGTCTTGCCTTTACGTTGTCAGACCAACAAAGGTCAAAAATAGCTCTTAATTGACTCCTAACTTGAGGATCATAGATTGGGCAGCTGACCTCTATTCTGTTTTCTAAATTTCGGGTCATCCAATCAGCCGATGAAATGTACATTATTTCATCGTCACCTATCCCAAAAATAAATAACCTCGTGTGTTCTAAAAATCGATCTACAATACTTATGACCTCAATATTTTCACTCATACCAGGGACTCCGGGAATTAAACAACAAATACCTCTTACAATCATTTGTATTTTAACTCCAGCGCGACTAGCTTCATACAGTTTGTCCACCAATTTATGATTAGAAAAACTGTTCATTTTGAGTTTGATATGAGCCATTTGACCTGACTTGGCTTTTTCAATCTCTTTATTGATCAATTTATAGAGCTTAGATTGGGTGTGATTAGGTGAAGTGACGATGTGTTTGTAACTATAAATTTTATAATTGGTCTCGAAAAAGTTGAAAACCTTTTCAAAATCCTTCAAAATACCACGATGAGCCGTTAATAGGGTGAAATCTGTATAATAGAGCGCGGTAGCTTCATTAAAATTACCAGTACCCACAAAACCGTAACGCTTGATTTTATTGTTTTCCAAACGACCGATAATGCAAATTTTACTGTGAACTTTGAGGCCAGTAACACCAAAAATGACATTGATACCATTGGCTTCCATATGCTCCGCCGCTTTAATATTGGCTTGTTCGTCAAATCTCGCTTGAAGCTCTATGCAAGCAGTAACTGCCTTTCCGTTTTTAGCAGCATTGATCAATGCACTGGCAATTTGAGAGTTTTTTGCCAAACGATAAATAGTGATTTTAATGTATTTGACTCTAGGATCTATGGCTGCCTCACGCAGTAATTTAACGATATAAGAAAAAGAATGGTACGGTGAATAGACCAACCTATCCTGTACCTTTATAACATCAAACATACTTTTACCCTGTTCGAATGCCAGAATCGGAAGTGGCTTGATTTTATCGTACTTCAATGCTTTCCGACCTAAACTAGGGAATCGGATATAATCTCGACGATTGTGATAACGACCGCCTGGAATAATACTATCCATCTGGTCGATTCCCATTTTGCGCATCAAAAATCTTAAGGTATCCTCGTGGATTGACTTGTCATATACAAATCGAACTGGGTCACCCAGCTCACGATCTTTCAAGCTGTCTTTCAACTTTCTCACAAAACCTTTACTCAAATCGCTATCAATATCCAGTTCCCCATCTCTGGTGATTTTTATCATATGAGCTTCGATGGATTTAAAATTAAATATCTTAAAAATGTCACTCAAAAAATACCGCAAAATATCATCAATTAAAATGATGTAATCTCTATCTCCTTCCTTGGGTAGAACGACAAATCGATCAATAGATTTCTGAATTTCAATCAAAGCATATTGCGGTAATTTGGAAGAATTCAGCATGCGCACAGCCATATAAGCGGCATCATTTCTTAATATTGGCATGGAATGTTCCTCTTGAAGCATTATGATAACAAGATCGGGAAGAACGACCTGCTCAAAATAATGCTTTAAAAATAAGGTTTGAGAATCTAAAATTTCCTGCTCATTGATAATGAAAATATTATGAGTTTTTAATTCTTCGCTAATGATGTCGAGAATCTTTAAACTCTCTGATTGTTGTTGTATTACAGTTTTGGTAATCATTTCCATTAAAGGACTGGCTTGAATACCTCCCAGTTGGCTGGCAGCATCCTTACCAGAAAGTTGTATGCGTTTAATAGTGGCATATCTCACCCTAAAAAACTCATCCAAATTATTGGAAAATATACCTAAAAAATGCAGTCTATCAATGATCGGCACGCGTTTGTCAGCGGCTTCTTGCAAAACGCGAGCATTAAAATCGAGCCAACTCAACTCACGATTCACATATGTATTTGTAATATCTTTCAAATGCTAATTTGTTTTGGTTTAATAAATAATTCCGTCTTGCCATTAGTACCAACTTTCCTCCAAGAGTTCACCTCAAAAGACAACATTACCAGGCCACCAGTTGGTACATTTGCTATGGCTTCATCGCCCCAAGAGTTAGCTAACTTTGTAAGTGCAAAATTATGTCCAAAGATCATCACTGTATGCCATTCGTCATTCAAATTCTCTACTACTTTAGAAACCAAATCCCCGGAAAAATCATATAGTTTTTCGTTGAAAACGACCTTCTCAAGGGGCCAATCAATACTTGAACAGAAAATTGAACAAGTCATTGCAGCACGTTCGGCAGGGCTAGAATAAACCGCATCAATTTTATAGCCTTGTTCTGCAAAAAAATCGCCTACTTTAGAAACGTCATTGATGCCTCTGGCTTGTAATGGTCTACTTCGATCACTCACAGGATGGTCCCATGATGACTTACCATGTCTCATAAGTATCAATGTTTTGGTCATAGTAAATATCTATCAGGGCGCTAGCCTCATCCGGCGCCAACGTTGACCATCTTTAACAAACACAATTCGGTCATGTAATCTGTTATCCCGTCCTTGCCAAAATTCAAAGGATTGAGCTCGGACCAAATAGCCACCCCAATGGACTGGTTTGGGAACAGCTTCACCCTTAAATTTGTTTTCATAAAAATCCAATTGCTCTTCCAAAAAGTCCCGGTTCAGCACTTCCTCACTTTGAGAAGACGCATGGGCTCCAATTTGACTACCACGAGGACGACTCTCGAAATAAGCTAAACTTTCGGCATCACTAATTTTAGTCGCTTCTCCTTTAATAATAATCTGCCGCTCTAACGCTGGCCAGAAAAATGACAAACAAACTCGTGAATTCGATTCAATGGCACGACCCTTTCGGCTGTTATAATTGGTGTAAAATGTAAAGCCATCCACATTATATCCTTTTAACAAGACCACACGAGAGCCAGGGAAACCGTCAGTATCAGATGTTGATAGGGTCATGGCGTTTACTTCGTCCACCCCATCGTGATTAGCGGCTTCTAAAAACCATTGATCAAAAAGGACCAAAGGGTTTGAAGGAATTTGAGCCTCATCCAAAGCCCCTTTTTGATAGGATTTTCTCAAATCTCCTAGATCGTTTTTCATAGGTGCAATTTACAAGAAATTCTTTGGTTAAAAAATGTGATAATGAGAATGTTACCACTCAAAAACTTTACCATTTTCTGCCAAAAAGGTAGGCTTAAAAATGGCGCCGGCTTCCTTCAGAAAACGATCTTCATCGTCGTATCGAGAGGAAAAATGACCTAAAATCAATTGCTGTACATGTGCCAATTTTGCGATTTCGGCAGCCTGAGCAGCCGTACTGTGTAGGGTTTTACGAGCTAAATCTTCATCTTCATTAAGAAAAGTAGCTTCATGGTATAAGACATTAGATTTATTGATAAGCGGAACGATAGAGGTCGAAAAAGCTGTATCGCTGCAATAGGCATATGATTTGGCCCGTGGCGGGTCTAGCGTAACTTCTTCATTCTTAATTAATTGACCTAAATTATTTGTCACATCATAACCTTGCTTTAATTTTGAAAAATAGGCCTTGTCGATATGAGCATCATGGGAAGCAGGCGCATTCAATCTCCTTTCTGACGGTTTCTCTGAAAACAAATAACCATTGGTATAGATGCGATGCTTTAACGGAATGCTCGTCACGACAACCTTTTGGTCTTCAAAAACAACTTGTGACTGATTTCCTTCTAATTCATTAAAAATCAAGTTATAATCTATTCTAGATTGGGACAGTTTCAATTGGACCTCAATCAATTCTTGAATTCCTTTTGGGCCATGAATATATAAATCGGATGTACGACCCAATAATCTGAAGGTAGACACCAATCCAATCAAGCCAAAAACATGATCACCATGCAAATGAGAGATAAAAATGTGTTTAATTTTAGAAAAACTGACCTTATGTTTCCTTAATTGCACTTGAGTACCTTCACCACAATCAATCAGAAAAAAGTGATTCTTGATCTCAAGAACCTGAGATGTTGGATTGGCATTCTCTCTGGGTGTTGCTGAATGGTATCCTAAAATGGTTAGTTTCAAATCGGCTAATTTAAAATCCTAAATCCCGTTCCATCACTTCCAATTCCACCACATCCACTGCTTCTACTAAAGTTGGGGCAACAGATAAGCTGTCAGGCAATTCCAAAATGTTTTTTTCCGATACAATTAGCACTAGTGATAAAGATCGGCCATTGAGAAAGGCGCTGGCCTGAATACAATTAATAATACATTCTTCAGACAAAACCCCGAGTTTATGAAGGTCTAATATGAGATGCTTTTCAATGGTATTAATATGACTGAGTTGTTCAAAAACTGCAGCCTCGTCATTGGTAACCACGACCATACAATCGTCTCTCATGGGAATCTCGTTATCGGTTGATTTTTGAAGCCAATAGATACATCACAGCCATCCGCACTGCAACACCGTTTTCAACTTGATTAAGAATGATAGCTTGATCGGAATCGGCAACCTCAGAAGTGATTTCGACACCTCTATTGATAGGTCCCGGATGCATGACAATAATTTCTTTACTCAACCCATTAAGGATATCCATAGTCAGCCCATACTGCATGGCATATTCCCTGGTAGAGGGAAAATAACTGGTCACCATACGCTCGTTTTGTACACGAAGCATATTGGCAACATCACACCACTCTAAGGCCTGCTTCAGGTTTGATTCTACACCCACCCCTAAGCTCTGGATATGCTTTGGCAACAAAGTCTTTGGGCCGCAGACTTTAACTTCAGCGCCAAGGAGTTTCAAGGCAAAAATATTAGAAAGCGCCACTCGGCTGTGTAATACATCTCCTACAATCACTACTTTTTTACCCGCTACATCACCGAGACGTTCGCGAATGGAATAACAATCGAGCAGCGCCTGAGTTGGATGTTCATGTGTTCCATCTCCAGCATTGACCACGGCCGCATCGATATGTTTTGAAAGAAAAATAGGTGCCCCCGGGCTTGGGTGACGCATCACTACCATATCGACTTTCATCGATAAAATATTTTGAACCGTATCGATTAGAGTTTCGCCTTTTTTGACTGAGGATTGTGATTCGGAGAAATTTAATACATCGGCAGATAGTCTTTTCTCGGCCAATTCAAAAGACAACTTTGTTCTTGTAGAATTTTCAAAAAACAAATTGGCAATAGTAATATCTCTTAGGGAAGGCACTTTTTTGATCGGTCGATTAATAACTTCCTTAAACTGATCTGCTGTTTCAAAAATCAATTGCACATCTGCCTCATTGAGATATTTGATTCCCAGTAAATGATTAACGCTTAGTCCACTCATTCGATCATTGGTTTTTTAGCAATACTGCATCATTTCCATGAAGCTCACTCCAACTCACCACCACATGTTCCTCATTAATAGCGTCGACTTGACGTCCGCAATAATCGGGTTGAATTGGTAAATGCCTGCTAAATCTACGGTCAATTAAAATTAATAGTTCAATTTGGGATGGTCTACCATAATCCTGCACTGCTGTCAGAGCCGCTCTTATACTTCGACCAGTATACAATACATCATCAATAAAAACAACTTTCTTATTTTCAACTACAAAATCAATTTCAGTGGAATTGGCCTCAATAGGTTTATCGTTTCTGCGAAAATCGTCTCGATAAAAAGTGATATCTAAAAACCCTGATGTAATATGTTGAACATTGTACTCGTTGTGAAGAATATGGACGAGTCTTTGGGTGAGCATTTTGCCTCTTGGCTGAATACCGATGAGGACAGTATCCCTAAAATCGCCGTGATTTTCAATCAATTGACAGGCCAATCTTCGAATTGTGATTTGCAAATCGCGGGCGCTAAGTAGCTCTTTTTGACTCATCTTATATTACTCATGTGGCAAAGTTACGCCATTTTTATGTAATTTAAATCGTATTGCCAATTCATAAAAAAACCCTCCAATGGAGGGTTTTTGTATCATTTGTTAGGACTTGCCTTCCATTTCATCTTTCAGCTTCTTCAATGTGTCATTGGCATCACCAAAAGTTGGTTTCGACTCGTCATCCGCCAATTGTTTTGACTTCTTACCAGCGCTTTTGACAATTTGAGCCTCGGCCTCCTTGTAGATGGCCATATGAGATGCAACAACACGTCTGAATTCTTTGTTAAATTCTATAACTTTAAATTCTGCTGTTTCTCCTTTTGTCAATTTGGATCCATCTTCTTTTTCAAGATGACGTGATGGTACAAATGCTACGATGTGCTCATTGAACTCAACTGTAGCGCCCTTATCAACCATTTCTGTCATTTGAGCAGAGTGAACAGTACCTAGAGCAAACTCGGCTTCATATTTGTCCCATGGGTTATCCATAGTGTGTTTGTGGCTCAAACTGAGTTTGCGTCCTTCAACATCCAATTCAAGTACCTCGACTTCCAGCTCATCGCCAACGGCGCAAAATTCACTTGGATGTTTGACTTTCTTAGTCCATGATAGGTCTGAAATATATATCAACCCATCGATGCCCTCTTCAAGTTCGAGGAAAACACCAAAGTTCGTAAAGTTGCGAACAACACCTTTATGTCGAGACCCTACTGGATATTTTGAGGTTATATCAGTCCAAGGATCGGAAGTCAATTGCTTGATTCCAAGAGAAATTTTACGCTCCTCTTGATCGATGCTCAAAATTTCAACATCAATCTCTTGGCCAACTTTAACAAAATCTTGAGCTGAACGCAAATGCGTGGACCAAGACATTTCCGAAACGTGTACCAATCCTTCTACACCATCAGCAATTTCAACAAAGGCACCATAATCCGCAATAACAGCTACTTTACCTTTGACCTTGTCCCCAACCTTCATGCCTTCACCAACAGCTTCCCATGGGTGCTTGCTCAGTTGTTTTAAACCAAGTTGGATACGTGATTTATCTTCATCGAAATCTAAAATAACGACGTTTAGTTTTTCGTCTAATTCAACGATCTCACTAGGATGTGATATTCTTGACCATGACAAATCAGTGATATGAACTAAACCGTCGACACCTCCAAGGTCCATAAATACACCGTATGACGTGATATTTTTCACCACACCTTCTAGCACTTGTCCTTTTTCTAGTTGAGAAATAATTTCTTTTTTCTGTTCTTCGATATCGGCCTCAATCAGTGCTTTGTGAGAAACAACAACATTTTTGAATTCGTGATTGATTTTCACCACTTTGAATTCCATCGTCTTATTGACATATTGATCGTAGTCTCTAATTGGCTTGACATCTATCTGCGAGCCCGGCAAGAATGCTTCGATGCCAAAAACATCTACAATCATTCCTCCTTTAGTACGACATTTTACAAATCCGTTTACAATTTCACCTGACTCATGAGCCGCATTCACGCGATCCCATGCCATGACGGCCCGAGCTTTACGGTGTGACAAGATCAATTGTCCCGTAGCATCCTCACGGACATCTACCATAACTTCTACAGTATCGCCGACTTTAAGCGCTGAATTGTACCGGAATTCGTTAAGTGAAATGACACCTTCTGATTTTGCGTTGATATCAACAATTACATCTCTATCCGAAATAAAAGTTACTGTCGCTTTGACTACCTCATCCGTTAATGTATCCACAAAGTTGGCTTCAACTAACTTCTCAAATTCAGCCAATTGCTTATCCTCAAGAGCGTCAATACCCTCTTCATAATTTTCCCAATTAAAATCTTTCAGGAATTGGTCCGGATCAACTTGGTGGTAATCTGTTGTTTCTTTTGATTGAACTGCATCGGTAGCAGCAGTTTCTGATTGTGGGGTTTCTTGTGACGCATCTTCGTTGTGCAAAGCTTCGTCTTGTGTTTCGTTTTCAGCCATAGCTGATGGTTTTGGTTTTGTATTCTGATTTTAAGTGGATTGAGCGATTCAAATCAGAAGTTGATTGTTGTTAGCTGCCAATGAAATCCACCAAATCGCATTCAAAGGCGGGCAAAAATACAATTATACCTGAAAAACAACCCTATATTCTGGTTTTTTTTGGGCTTTATGTTGTTCTTTTTACCTATATTGGTAAAACCAAATCAAAACTTACCTCAATTATGGATTTACTCTCCAAATACGCTAGCGTCTTTCGGCTAGGGAAAAAAATAAAAATAAAAAACGGTAAAATTGACGTTGTCGACGGTAAGATCAATATGGTCGGTATCGTCAATACCCCATATGAAAGGAACGAATTATACCTCCGCTCAAAAGTGTTGGCGGGGAAAAACCAAATGATTTTAGGGCTAATATTAAAGTGTTAAACAAAGATTATTATCACTTACACCGCGTCAAAAAGGGTGAGACTTTAACCATTCTTGCAAGAAAATATTACCGTGATCCGCGTAAATATATTGACATCTATAATGCCAATAGGGATCAAATAAGGAGTCCAAACAAAATATCAATCAATCAAAAAATAATAATTCCGAACGTTTAACCTCTGATGCGATAATCATGAAATCCATTTTTTACCTGCTTGCACTATGTTCAACAATTGCTTTTTGTCAAGAGGAACCCTCAGCAAAAACAATTCGAAATAACGAGGCCTCGTTAAATATAGGTAACCTTCTCATTTTTAAGGCCATTGATTTAAGTTATGAGCGCTACCTCAATGAAGAATCTGGTGTTGGAGCCTCATTACTCATCAGCTTAGGTGGAGACAAACGGTTTTCAGATGATGGCCCCTATTACTACGAATCCTTTGCGCTAACTGGATTTTATAAATTTTATTTTGGCGATCGACCCAATTCAGGTTTTTTTTCCGAATTGTACCTCATCTACAGTCGCGGAAAATATGATGTAAATGCTACTTACGAAAAATTTTCTCAACTCGCTGTTGGTCTGTCGGTTGGCATAAAATTCAGGTCAAAGCTGGGGTTTGTAGGATCTATCTATGGAGGTGTGGGTAGAAATTTTCTAGACACAAAAAATACACCTGAAATTTCGCCAAGATTAGGAATTACAATTGGCTATACCTTTTAATCCAATCCTTCAACAAGTTTTAGGACCAATTCTAATTGATCCTTTATGGTCAAATTTGAATTGTCAATAACTATGGCGTCAGGCGATTTTATCAGCGGAGAGTCTTCGCGAGAAGAATCTTGCTGATCTCGAGAGATCAAATTGGCCTTGACCATTTGAAGGGAAAGATCTGTTGACTTGGATTTCAATTCATCGAACCGACGTTGAGAGCGAATATCATCGCTTGCCGTGAGAAACAATTTGAGCTCCGCATCAGGAAAGACAACGCTCCCTATATCACGACCGTCCATCACGACTCCTTTATCTAAACCCATGGCTTGTTGCATGGCAACCATTTTTGTCCTCACTTCAGACACGGCAGCAACTGGACTAACCCAATCCGAAACGCGCATGCTGCGGATAGGCCCTTCTATATTTTTACCATTGAGAAACATTTCACCAACTTGAGAGGATGCATTTAATCTAAATTCAATATTAATTTCCGGTAATTTTGTAATGAGTAAATCTGTATCTAAACGGTCTGAAATTATACCATGATCCAAAGCATAAAGTGTCACAGCACGGTACATGGCGCCAGAATCAACATACAGATAGCCCAACTCTTTTGCTAAAGCTTTAGCTAGAGTGCTTTTTCCTGTCGAAGAATAGCCGTCGATAGCTATTGTTATTTTATTTGTTCTCATAATTTGAGTTGCAATCCGAAAAAACTCGTATTAGATGCAGCAGCAAAACGGGCATGCGCAAAACTGAAGCGCAAGTTATTGAGTTTCATTCCAAAACCAAATGACAATCCAGAAAAGTTACGTTGCTCCAAAATACGCAATTCTTCGGCCCGCCGAAAACTATAGCCTATACGTAGATTGAAACCGCGATCGGGAAATAATTCGGCCCCAAAAATAACATGTCTCAACGCCTTATTGGCAAACCCAACCCTTTCTTCTGTTTGGTTACCGTCTAAATCTGTTTCTACCCGCCCCGGACTTGCCACAGCTAAGGGCCATTGTTGAAGATTTTCGAGAGTCAAATGCCATCGGATAGGTACATTTTCTAATTTCTGAGAAAGACCCAATGTAATTTCGAAAGGTAGTTTCTCTTGAAGGCCAGCATAAGTTTTGAGTTGACCTCCAATGTTTCGGACTGCTAATGCCATATTAAAATCAATAGCCTCATTGATATATAGGATTCCAAAGTCAGCAGAAAGTCCAATGGAATTGTACTGCTCCAGTTTAGAAGTAATTATTTTAATTGCTGTACCACCATAAAAATCCGACCGTCCAATCTGTCTGGCATACCCCAGGGACAAGGCTGCTTCACTTGCCGAAAATTCATTAGTAGGCAATCCAGCGACATCATAACCGTCAAATGTCCCGTAGTTGACAAATTGCATTCCGATGTGAAACGTTTGTATACGCCGATCTACGGTAAAAGCATAAGCTGCTGTTCCATAGGATATATCACCCAAATAATTAGCAAAGTTCAAGGCCAATTCACCATCCATTTCTGGATTTATGGCTGCTGGGTTATACAGACCTTGACTCACGTCGTAGTCGACATTAGTAATGGCTTTTCCTCCCAAACTGGCCTGTCTAGGCGACGATATTAGATTTAGAAACTGATAAGTGGAATTACCGCCTAATTGCCCATATGAGGTGGCCGAATAGAGCACAAAAAAAAACAAAAACCTCCAAATGACCATATTATAACGGGTAAGAATACTTCCTCAAAACGGTAAAATAAATAAATTATTCTAAGTCCTATATTTTACAAAACTTTTGCGCGAACAACCTTTTGAGGTGTTATCGCATAGTCAATAACCTCCTGCATGGTTTTGACATAATAAAAGGACAAACCTTTAAGGTAATCTTGCTTAATCTTTTCCACATCTTTTCTGTTTTCTTCACACAAGATTATCTCTTTGATCTTAGAACGCTTAGCTGCTAAAATTTTCTCCTTTATACCACCGACAGGTAACACCTTGCCCCTAAGTGTAATTTCTCCAGACATTGCCAATCCTTTCTTTACTCTGCGCTGCGTAAAGGAAGACACTAAAGATGTGAGCATTGTAATACCAGCACTTGGGCCATCTTTTGGAGTAGCTCCCTCTGGCACGTGAATATGGACGTTATAATTTTGAAATATCGAAGGATCAATATCCAGGTGGGCGGCATTCCCTTTAATAAATTCCATAGCAATGGTAGCCGATTCTTTCATAACGGTACCTAAATTACCAGTAATTGTCAAGCTGCCCTTGCCTTTTGACAAAATAGATTCTATAAATAAAATATCGCCGCCTACACTAGTCCATGCCAATCCGGTAACAATACCTGCCACCTCATTGGACTCAGACAGATCTCTTAACGTCTTAGGTGGGCCCAAAACATCTTGAATGTCTTGAGAAGTTGCTACCGTGTTGTACGGCAATTCCATCACAATATTTTTAGCGGCATTTCGCACCATTTTAGCTAATTGCTTGTCGAGTCCTCTAACACCGGATTCTCGGGTATAGCCCTCAACGATTTGCTCAAGTTGGCCTTTGTTAATTTTGAGTTGGTTTTTGGATAAACCATGCTCTTTAAGCTGCTTGGGTAAAAGGTGTTTTTTTGCAATTTCAATTTTTTCCTCAATGGTATATCCATTTACCGCTATCAATTCCATTCTGTCGAGAAGTGCAGGATGAATACTGTTTAGTGTATTTGCGGTGGCAATAAATAAGACCTTAGAAAGATCATATCCCAATTCGAGAAAATTATCATAAAAAGCCGTATTCTGTTCAGGATCTAAAACTTCGAGCATTGCCGACGAAGGATCTCCTTGATGTGATTGGGTCAATTTATCGATTTCGTCAAAGACAAAAACAGGATTTGAGGTTCCCGCTTTCTTGACACTTTGGAGCACACGACCTGGCATAGCACCAATATATGTTTTTCTGTGTCCTCTGATTTCGGCTTCGTCCCTCAAGCCTCCTAAAGACATTCTAACATATTCCCTACCCAACGACTCAGCTATTGACTTTCCTAGGGACGTTTTTCCAACTCCAGGAGGCCCATACAAACATAGGATTGGAGACTTCATGTCATTTCTCAACTTTAAAACTGCCAGATATTCAATAATCCGATCTTTGACATCCTCTAGTCCAAAATGATCTCTATCCAGAATTTTTCGCGCCCGGTTTAAATCAAAAATATCTTTACTAAATTCATTCCATGGGAGATCTAGAAATAGATCAAGATAATTGCGCTGAACAGAATATTCGGCTACCTGAGGATTCATGCGTTGTAGCTTACCCAATTCCTTATCAAAGTGTTTGGCTACTTTTTCTGGCCAATTTTTTGATTTGGCGCGTACTTTCATGTCTTCAACCTCCTCCTCATAACTCAAGCCTCCCAACTCTTCTTGAATGGTTTTCATTTGCTGATGCAAAAAATACTCTCTCTGCTGCTGGTTCAGATCGTTTTGGACTTTGGATTGAATATCGTTTTTAAGTTCCAGTTTTTGAAACTCTAAAGTCATGAAGCGAAGGGTTGCCAAAGCCCTCTCTTTGAGATCGTGAATCTCAAGAAGAGATTGCTTTTCTTCAACCTTTAGGTTCATATTCGATGAAACAAAGTTGATTAAAAAAGAACTGCTTTCGATATTTTTGATAGCGAAAGATGCCTCGGATGGAATATTAGGGCTATGCTTTATGATTTGTAAGGCGATTTCCTTAATTGAATCCACTATTGCTGTAAATTCTTCATCTGAATAATTGGGTTTAACATCACCATTGTCCTTAATTTCAGCAGTCATATAGGGTATCTCCTGGGTAATAGCCTCAATTTTAAAACGCTTTTTACCTTGTATAATCACGGTGGTATTTCCGTCCGGCATTTTCAGGACTCGTAATATTTTGGCCACGGTACCTTCCAAATAGATATCATTGACACCAGGTTCCTCAACTTCTAAATCTTTTTGGGCCACTACACCTATAATCTTGTCGCCATTGTTAGCATCCTTTAAAAGCTCAATAGCAGCGTCGCGTCCAGCCGTAATGGGTATTACTACGCCAGGAAACAGAACGGTATTTCGCAATGGTAGTATTGGCAGAGAATCCGGGAGTGTCTCAGCGTTTATTTCATCTTCATCTTCCGATGTCATTAAGGGAATTAACTCAGAATTTTCGTCAAAATCACTTGCTGACAGGTTGTCTATATTTAGGAAACTAGATTTAGCCATAGGTTTAAACGGACATTTTGTCATATTACAAACAAATCTCCTTTGAATTTAATTGTTACAAAAAAAATAAAAATCTTGAAATCAATGTGTTATGGTATTTCAAGGTCAATTACACTCCATAGGCGTTCAATTGCTGTGCCAAAAGAATTAAACACGCGCTTTGCCAGAAGAGTTTTGAATTCTCACCTTGTTTAGAAGAAATAAGCCGATGATGAAAAAGGCTATGAAAAACAAAATTGAACCTCTCATGCTTCCCGTTACATCAGCGATATAACCATACATGAACATACCTAAAACAATTCCTATTTTTTCAGCTACATCATAAAAACTAAAATAAGACGCCGAATCCTCGGTATTCAACGGAAGTAGCTTGCTGTAAGTAGACCTCGACAAAGATTGAATGCCCCCCATAACCAGTCCTACACTAGCTGCAGTAATGTAAAACTGATTGGGAGTGACCACAAAATAGGCATACATGCAAATCACCGTCCACATCCCCAGTATCCACATCAAAACAGGTATGTTACCAAATCGATCTGAGAGTCGGGCTGTAGCCATGGCACCGACCAGAGCAACTAGTTGGATCAATAATATACTCACTATAAGACCTGTCGTGGGATCCTGTGGCCCCCAGTCCAATTCTTCAACTGCAAAATAAGTGGCTGCAATCATGATGGTTTGGACAGCCATACTGTAAACGAAAAACGCCTTTAAAAATCGCTTTAGAACAAGATTTTTACCCAATGCTACCCAAATTCCATTGAGTTCGTTAAAACCATTCATCAAAACTTTTCGCGTAACTCGTTGAGGCTCGTGAGTACCCTTAGGAAGGTGTTTAAAAGAATATTGTGCAAATGACATCCACCATATCCCAACTAAAATAAATGACATGCGAGTTGCCAAAGATTGGCTTTCAAAACCAAAGTAATGGTAGTTGAGGATCATCAACAAATTAACCACTAACAAGAGTACACTGCCTATGTAGCCAAGGCTAAATCCTTTAGCGCTAATCTGGTCTTGTTGTTCGGGAAAAGCAATATCAGGTAAATAAGAATTGTAAAAAACTAAGCTTCCCCAAAAACCAATTAAGGCAGTCATATAGCACAAAACCCCTACTATCAAATTATCCAGTGAAAACCAAAACAGGCCAATACAAGAAACACCGCCCAAATAACAGAAAAATTTCAAAAAGGAGACCTTGTTGCCCACATAGTCCGATATTCCAGAAAGAATAGGAGACATAAACGCAATGAGAAGAAAACTAAAGGCTGTGACATATCCAATGAGAGAATCATTATTCATTGCATATCCTAAAAAATTGACGGTATCACTAATTTTATTACCATCGGCATCCTTAATCACAGTAATAGCTCCGTAAAATAAGGGAAAAACTGCTGAGGTAACGACCAAGGGATAAACTGAATTGGCCCAGTCATAAAACGCCCATGCATTGAGTAATTTTTTACTTCCCTTTTCTAAGTTAGCCATTGACCTTTGTTTGTTAAGTAGGAGAAGTATGGATGGGTGAACCTATAACTCGACCAAATTTAGCCAAAAAATATCACACGTCTCATTTTTCTAGCCGGAAGCTTGTCACGCCAAATTTAGCAGCCTCGGCTTTGGCACTTTGAACTAGTCCAGTGAGTTGTTCTATGCGGGAATCGTGAGATGGATGTGTACTAAGAAATTCGGGAGGCGCAGCACCTTCAGCATGCTGTTTCATTCTAACCCATAACTCGGGAGCCAATTCTGGGTTGTAGCCAGCAATTGCCATGAGGTAAATTCCAATTTTGTCTGCCTCACTTTCATGCTTTCGGCTGTAGGGTAGAATACCTAACACCGTACTTCCAACACCATAAGCCCTCATAAATTTATCTCTTTCCTCTTGAGACTGATCTTTAGTGGCAATACCTACCGTAAGAGCACCCAATGACTGTAGTCCGGCATAACTCATGCGCTGTTGGCCATGATTGGCAAGGGCGTGTGCCACCTCATGCCCCATAATAGCAGCAATTCCAGTCTCGTTTTGAGCAACAGGCAAAATACCTGTGTAGAAAACAATTTTACCGCCTGGCATACACCATGCGTTGACTAATGAATCTCTAACCATATTATACTCCCAACGATAGTCGTTTAAATAGCCCACAGCGCCATTGGCATCCAGATAGCGCTCGGCAGCCAAGGCAATTCTGCGTCCCACTCGTGAAATCATTTCGGCATCAGATCCTGTTTTAATAGTTTCATTATCCGACAAGAACTGATCATATTGCTGGAAAGCCATCGGGAATAACTGCGAATTTGGAACTAATGCAATAGTTTTTTGTTGTGTAAACGGGTTAGTCGCACAGGAAGCTAAAACGAATAAAATAGAAACTGTAAGGTAATTGTTTAAAGTTTTCATGAAAAAATAGATTGGTTACCAAATTTATGAAGAAAGGGTTAAAATCAGTATAAATTCAGCTAAAAAGAAATCATTTATACGGTTTTTGAATCATTGCAATAAAATGTAAATTTACAACATGAAAAAAGGAATTTTATTGTTAAGTATTTTTGCATTCACAAGTTGTCAATCGCAAAACAAGGACACTCAAAAAGAAACGTTTCCAATTCAAAAAACCGATGCCCAATGGAAGGCAGAATTGAGTGATATGGAATATTATGTATTGAGGAAAGCAGGTACAGAGCGTTCATTCAGCAGTGAACTTAATAACAATCATGCTGCTGGAGTGTATGTATGCGCTGCTTGCCAAACGCCACTTTTCAAAAGCGATTATAAATATGATTCTGGTTCTGGGTGGCCAAGCTTTGACCGTGAAATTAAAGGTAATGTTGCGTTTTCTGTGGACTATAACTTAGGCTACGCTAGGACTGAAGAACATTGTGCCAATTGTGGCGGTCATTTAGGACATGTATTTAACGACGGACCCCGAAAAACAACCGGCAAAAGACATTGCATCAATGGTGTTGCCTTAAACTTCATACCAAGCAATTAATGAGTCACTATCCAATCATTAAAACAGAGGAGGAATGGGAGGCGTCATTGACACCTGAACAATATTATATCTTACGACAAAAGGGAACTGAACGCCCTCACACTGGTAGATTTAATTTGCACTTTGACAAAGGCACCTATTGCTGCGCTGGCTGCAGTACTCCCCTATTCGATAGTCAAAACAAATTTGATGCCCATTGTGGATGGCCAAGTTTTGATGAGTCATTACCTGGAAAAATACTCTATAAAAAAGACATTTCTCATGGCATGGTTCGCACGGAAATTGTTTGCGCTTCTTGTGGTGGACACCTTGGTCATGTATTTGAAGACGGCCCCACGCCAACTGGTAAAAGATATTGCGTAAACTCTTTGAGCATTGATTTCGAAAAGGCGTGATAATTACCCTCATTTTAGACAAAGAATTTCAACTTTTTTAAGTTTCGGTTTCGGTTTCGGTTTCATTTTGTAATTTCGTGGCTCAAAATATTAACAGCATGAGTACATACGACGTCATTATTCTAGGAAGCGGTCCAGGTGGATATGTTACAGCCATTAGAGCCTCCCAATTAGGTCTTAAAACAGCCATCGTTGAAAAAGAAAGTTTAGGTGGGGTTTGTCTAAATTGGGGATGCATTCCTACTAAGGCATTGATCAAGTCTGCTCAAGTTTTTGAATACCTGAATCACGCTGCTGACTATGGACTTAGTGTGTCAGGTGTAGATAAAGATTTTTCCGCTGTAGTGAAGCGAAGTCGTGATGTGGCTTCAGGTATGAGCAAAGGAGTTCAGTTTTTGATGAAGAAAAATAAAATTGATGTTATTTCAGGCTTTGGAAAAATTAAATCAAACAAGCAAATAGACGTCGACGGCACTATCTACAGTGCGAAAAATATAATTATTGCTACAGGAGCCAGATCTCGAGAGATTCCAAATCTTCCTCAAGACGGCAAGAAAATAATTGGATATCGCCAAGCTATGACTTTAGAAAAACAGCCTAAATCAATGATTGTGGTAGGATCTGGAGCCATTGGAATTGAATTCGCCTATTTCTTTAATGCCATGGGGACAAAAGTTACTGTAGTAGAATACATGCCAAGAATTGTGCCAGTAGAAGATGAGGAAGTATCCAAACAATTAGAACGCACTTTCAAGAAAAGCGGGATTAATATTATGACCTCTGCTGAAGTTACATCAGTTGATACGTCAGGCAAAGGGGTGAAAGCCACCGTAAAAACAAAAGATGGCGAAGAAATACTCGAAGCAGAGATCGTTTTATCAGCAGTAGGAATTAAAACGAATATTGAAAATATTGGCCTTGAAGATGTTGGAATTGCTGTGGATAAAGATAAGATTTTGGTCAATGATTTTTATCAGACCAATATGCCTGGCTATTACGCTATTGGTGATGTTACCAAAGGGCCAGCACTGGCTCACGTCGCTTCTGCGGAGGGTATTCTGTGTGTAGAAAAGATCGCTGGACATGATGTAGAACCCATTGATTATGGCAATATTCCAGGATGTACCTATTGCTCGCCTGAAATAGCTAGTGTAGGTCTCACCGAAGCACAGGCTAAGGAACAGGGATATGATATTAAGGTTGGTAAATTTCCATTCTCTGCCTCAGGAAAAGCCAGTGCCTCAGGTACTAAAGATGGTTTTGTTAAGGTTATTTTCGACGCTAAGTACGGCGAATGGTTAGGCTGTCATATGATTGGCGCTGGAGTCACTGACATGATCGCTGAGGCTGTCTTAGGTCGTAAATTGGAAACAACTGGACATGACGTTTTAAAAACGATACACCCTCATCCAACGATGAGTGAGGCTGTAATGGAGGCTGTTGCAGATGCCTACGGGGAGGTTATTCACTTATAAAACTTCTCAAAGCCAATTCATAGCTTAGCAGTCCAAATCCTATAATGACACCTTTAGCATGAGGAGCAATGAAGGAATGGTGCCTGAATTCCTCTCTTGACAGCGTATTGGACAAGTGAACCTCTACAACTGGCGTTGATATCGCTCTAACAGCATCTCCAATCCCGACAGAAGTATGGGTGTAGGCTGCCGCATTTAAAATAATACCATCACAATCGAAACCCACGGCCTGCAGTTGATCGATAATTTCTCCTTCTATATTGGATTGAAAAAAAGAAAGAGCAACATTAGGATAAAGTGCTTGCAACTGACTTAAATAACTTTCAAAATTTTGATCCCCATAAATATCTGGCTCGCGATGGCCCAATAGATTTAAATTAGGACCATTGATAATGACAATTTTTTGATTCATGCCCAAAACTATTAAAAAAACCATAAAAAAAATGTAAAATCACGTTTTTGAAGTTCACGACACGTAAATTTGGGAAAATACTAACCATGAAATTAATTACTCTTTTATTTATGACCTTATCAGCCGCACAACCGACGCCTCCATCCAGTAATAAAACTGTTCACCAATTTACCGTTACCGATATCGACGGTCAAGCATTTGACCTGTCCAATCTAAAAGGCAAAAAAGTAATGATTGTCAATGTGGCTAGTAAATGTGGTTTAACGCCACAGTATGAGAAACTTCAGGCTCTCTATGAAACATATGGGCCCAATAAATTTGTCATATTAGGATTTCCAGCCAATAACTTTCTTTGGCAAGAGCCAGGCACAAATCAAGATATCAAATCATTTTGCAGTACAAAATATGACGTAACTTTTCCCATGATGTCGAAAATTTCCGTCAAAGGCAAGGATAAGCATCCCTTGTATAAATTTCTTACTACCAAATCAGAAAATGGCCTTTCAGATGAAGGCGTGTCATGGAATTTTCAAAAATTTCTTATCGACGAAAATGGTGAATTGGTTAAAGTAATCTCTCCGCGAACTCAACCAGATGACAAGGTAGTTACCGATTGGCTTAACCAATAAGCAAAAAAAAACCCCGCAAAAGCGGGGTTTTAAATATGATTATATGGCTTACAATTTGAAACCTAATCTTAAAAATCCAGTAACTCCTGAACCTAATCCCCAAGAGGTAACACCGTCACCACCATCTGGGCTTACAGCATTGATTCCAAGGTTGTAACCTAATTCTGTTCCAATGTAAACATTAGGAATGAAATAGTACTCAGCACCCAAGAATAGACCAGCAACAACGCCTACGGTAGAACCATCGCCTCCTTCAGCATTGTTAGCATAGGCCAAACCTCCTTGGTAACCCCAATAGGTTGACAAACGCTCTGCTCCAGCAAAATGATTCTCAATACCATAACCTACCAATAGGTCGAATGAGGTATCAGCACCATCCATACCGCTATCTGAAACTTCCAAGGAAGCCATGTAACGTTTTGCTTTCGTACTAGAATCGAATTTACGCATCATGAAAGCGCCGTAAGCAACTTCTGAATCAGAAAACATACCAGAACCTTGAAGGTTTGGCATAAATTGCAATTCAAACATGGTATCACCAGCATCAGGCTTAGTGAAAGTACCAGCATTTGTAGTAATCTGAGCGCTAGCAAAAGTAACTAATGCTAAAAACGCAATTGAAAAAATTGACTTTTTCATTTTTTGTTGTTTAAAGTTAACAGTGCAAATTAACAAAAAATTATTTTTATCAACAAATAATTGTTAATATCATTTATAAATGATACCAAAAATCGTAATTATTCAGATTTTATTAATTCTTTGAAATCGCAATAAAAACATATCTTTAAAGCATGGATTGGCAAGGGGCTCTCGAAAATTTTAAATACTACCTCAAGTTGGAGCGAGGGTTTTCAAAATATTCTATTGCAAGCTATTCTTCTGACATCAAACGTCTGGTGGATAGCTTGCACGACCCTACTCCTGAACCTTGTCATATTACAAGTAGCGAAATCCAAAGTTGCCTTTACGAAATTTCCAAAACTCACAGTCCAAGAACGCAAGCACGGATGATTTCTGGTTTAAGACATTTTTTTCAATTTCTCATCCTAAATGAGTTTAGAAAAGACAATCCTCTCGACCTTATAGAATCGCCAAGACTAGGGCGGAAACTACCCACAACCCTTAGCGCAGCTCAAATTGATGCGTTGATCAATAAAATAGATGTTAGCCAATCCAATGGCTTAAGGAACAAGGCTATCATTGAGCTATTTTACAGTTGTGGCTTGAGAGTGGGAGAATTAGTAAGCTTGAGATTATCAGATTTGTTTTTTAAGGAGGACTTTATCAAAGTTCTGGGAAAAGGGAATAAAGAACGATTAATCCCAATTCCTAAATACACTCAGAATCAAATAGACAATTACCGTCATGGACCTCGCCAACAGTATACAATAAAAAAGGGTTTCGAAGACATATTGTTCCTCAACAATAGAGGCACATCACTAACCCGATCTATGGTGTTTGAAATTGTCAAAACTTTAGCCATTAAAGCGAACATTAAGCAAAGAGTTTCCCCACATACCTTTAGACACTCTTTTGCTACACATCTACTTGAAAATGGGGCGGATTTAAGGTCGATTCAAATGATGCTGGGACATGAAAGCATTACTACAACAGAAATATATATGCATTTAGACAAAACTCATCTCAGAGATCAATTAATCAAACATCACCCCAGGGCATAGTTAGGTAGCAATGTTTACTGCTCTGGTCTCACGAATTACAGTCACTCGAACCTGTCCGGGATAGGTCATTTCTGTTTGTATTTTCTGACTTATTTCAAAGGATAACTTGGCCGCATTCTCATCGCTAATTTTATCACTTTCTACAATGACACGAAGTTCTCGACCAGCTTGAATGGCAAATGCCTTTTCAACACCCTGAAAGCTATACGCTGTTGCTTCTAAATCTTTTAATCGTTGAATATAGGAATCCATAACTTGCCGACGCGCTCCTGGTCTAGCCCCAGAAATAGCATCACACACTTGAACCAAGGGTGAGATCAAATATTTCATTTCAATCTCATTGTGATGCGCGCCAATGGCATTACATATTTCAGGTTTTTCACCGTATTTCTCGGCCCATTGCATCCCTAAAATAGCGTGTGGCGTTTCCATATCAGTCTCAGCCTCAGGTACTTTTCCAATATCGTGTAACAATCCAGCCCTCTTGGCCATTTTAGCGTTTAATCCAAGCTCTGAAGCCATTATGCCGCAGAGTTTGGCAACCTCTCTTGAATGCTGCAATAAATTTTGTCCGTATGAGGACCGGTATTTCATGCGTCCAACCAATTTGATCAATTCAGAATTGAGACCATGGATACCCAGATCAACTACTGTTCTCTTACCTACCTCAATAATCTCCTGATTGATTTGCTTTAGGGTCTTAGCCACTACCTCTTCAATTCTTGCAGGGTGAATCCGTCCATCGGTGACCAATTTGTGCAAAGACAAGCGGGCAACTTCCCTACGAACAGGATCAAAACAGGATAGAATGATCGCTTCAGGAGTGTCGTCTACAATGATTTCAACTCCTGTAGCAGACTCTAAAGCCCTGATATTTCTGCCTTCTCTACCAATGATTCGGCCTTTGACATCATCGGACTCAATGTTGAAAACCGATACACAGTTTTCAACTGCCTCTTCGGTCCCTATCCTTTGAATCGTATTGATAATAATTCGTTTTGCTTCTTTTTCGGCGGTGAGCTGAGCTTCGTCTAATTTAGCCTGTGTATAGGCCATGGCATCATTTTTCGCTTTGTCTTTAAGTGATTCAAAGAGCTGCTCTTTCGCTTCACTAGCAGACATGCCTGAAATGACCTCTAGTTGGTTGATTTGTTGATTTTTTGCCTTATCAAGATCTTCTTGACGCTTTTCGAGTAATTCTACTCTTCTCTGATAATCTTGCTTGGCCTGTGCATGAGCGGAATTCGATTGTTTGACTTTGGCTAAGTCGGAGTTCAACTGAGACTCTTTGTCCCTAAGTCGTTTTTCTACTTCAGAAATTTTGCGGTCACGATCTAGAATGACTTTTTCATGTTCGGTTTTCAGCTCAAGGAATCTTTCTTTGGCTTGAAGCATTTTGTCTCGCTTCATGTTCTCCGCATTAGTTTTAGCCTCCTTAATGATTTGACCAGCCTCGCTTTTCGCTCGATCCAATACTTTTGAGGCCCTAGACTTCTCTGATAATCGGGAAATGACCAAACCTAGTATAATCCCTCCTAAAATCCCAACTGCTATAAAAACTATGTCCATTACTTTATTTTTAAAAATTAAAAAGCCTGCACTGGATATGATTTGCATAAACTCCTATAAATTAAGCTTAGAGGCTCAAAAACTGATCAAGTATCTGCTCGAAGGCAGCTCGCTTTTACAATCTTTATACACCCCTTTTATAAGAATTATTCGTTGAGTTTATCAAAAATAATCACCAGTACAGGCAGTAATAACTGTTTATTTAAAGAACGTTCGAATCCAAATGCGCTTTCAATTGTTGATCGATTTCTAATAATCGATCTTTTAAGCTATCATCTAAACCCGATTTATCAATGTCTTGCTGTTCAATTTGAGAGGCAAATTGCAGGGCACACATGGCCAATACATCTTGCTTATCTCGAACCGAATAGCTTTGCTCAAATTGTTTTATCATTTGATCAATTTTTTGTGCAGCGCGTCGCAATCCCTCTTCCTGATCTTTCACAATATTCAAAGGATAAATCCTATTAGCAATTGATAATTTTATTTTTAAGTGATCGGTCATATGCCTTTATTGCGATAATTGCGCTATACAAGTATCTATTTCTCTTATGAGTGTATTGATTTTGAGCTTTGTATCTCGTTTGTCGTTATCACTACCTAACAAAGTATTAGCGTGCTTCAAGGACTGAAATTTATGCTGACATTCTTCTAAATCAAGCTGTTGCATCTCAAGTTTAGACTTTGTCGAATCCAGCTCCAGCTGCAAGGCCTTGTGACTTTCTCGGAGAGTATCATAGCGCTCCATCAAAAGCGATGAACTCTTTTCAATTGACTTTAAGGTATGTAATGCATCTTGCATATCGACAGGCTAATACTAAAATCAAAGATAAGATTCAAATGGACAAATTACAATATAATTTTTGTATTATTCGTAATCCAATACTATCTGCATAAAAGGATTGATCCTTTATTTGCACGGGAGAAACCGATTTTTTAACTTCGGGAGCTATGAAAAAGGGTCTCATTCTATCTATGGCTACAGCCATTTTCACTTGCTCTTTTGGGCAAAACAACAGTCCGTATCCCCAAAGTTATTTTCAAAAACCGCTCGATATCCCTATTGTCCTTGCAGGCACCTTTGGCGAATTGAGATCAAACCATTTCCATTCTGGAATGGATATAAAAACAAAGCAACGGGAGGGGCTTAAAGTTTACGCTGCCGCTGAAGGTTATGTAAGTAGAATTAATATACGTGAAGGAGGATATGGCAAGGCTTTATACATCACCCACCCCAATGGTTATACAAGCGTTTATGCCCATCTTCAAAAATTCGGCCCAGAAATAGAAGCATTTATCAAGTCCGAACAATACAGCAGTGAGTCTTATGTTATTGAGCGTTTTCCTGCCAAAAATCAACTTAAAATTGCCGCCGGCCAAGTAGTTGCCTACAGCGGCAATACAGGAGGATCGAGTGCTCCCCACCTCCATTTTGAAATCAGAGACAACAACCAACGACCGATGAATCCCATGCTATTCGGTTTAGTGGTTGATGACAACCAATCACCAGTTATTGAAGGCCTCTATGCCTATGCGCTTTCCAGTGATGCCCACGTGAATCACCAGAGGCAGCGCACTAAACTGAGACTGACACGTAATGATCAGGGAAATTACACCTCAGAATCAATTTCAGCAGCAGGAGATATTGGATTTGCTATTGAGGCCTTTGATCGTTTAGATAAAGCCGCCAACAAAAATGGGTTGACTGGTATTGAAACCAAAATCAATGGGCAACAAAATTTTCTGCTGGATTTTAACAAATTTTCATTCGATGAAAGCAAGCACATTAACCGATTAATCGATTTTGAATATTATGAAAAAAACAAAAGAAGACTTCAACTCTTATTTAAGAAAAGTAATAATCCGCTGAGTTTATATAAAAATGTTATTCAAAATGGTGTGGTACAGGTGGAACCCAATCAAAGTGTGGTCTACGAAGTTTTAGTAACAGATTATACTGGAAATAAAACCACCATTATTGTTCCTCTTACCTTTTCCGAGCCTCAATCAGAGGAAATAGTTTCCGACTCTTCCAATGATATCATCATACCCTATGAAGAAGATTTCAATATTCGAGAAGGACACATCAGTTCGTATTTTCCTAAAAATTGTTTTTACGAAGATGTCCCGATTTCTATTATAAACAATAATGATACACTCCAAATCAGAGGTCCTATATCAGCAGCTCAAAAATCATTTCTCATAAGTTTCGATATTAGCAGTTATGCTTTAGAAGACAGAAAATATCTATTGATAGCGAGCGTTTGGGGAAGAAACAGAACCATGTACCCAATGTCCACAAGCCGAAAAGGAGATCAATTGAGTGCGTACACCAAATCATTTTCCAGATACACTTTGGCCGAAGACCGCACCCCACCGGTTGTTCGTCCTAGCAATTTCACTTCAGGTCAATGGATGTCAAAATACAGATACCTCAAACTGAAGATTAGTGACGATTTCTCTGGCATTAGTGCTTACCAAGCCACCATAAACGGTAAATGGATTTTAATGGAATATGAGTCCAAAACGGGCACCTTGACCTATGACTTTAACGATGGAGTCATTGATCAGGAAGAGAATAAATTAAAAGTGATTGTAACTGATAATATTGGAAATAGTACTACATTTGAAAGTGTCTTCTACCGTCAATAAAGGATTTCCAAACATCCGAGTTTTTTCTGTTACCCTATGCTGTATCCTATTCAGTTTGGGTCTTATGGCTCAAAACGCTGTGTTAACTGGCGTCATCTTAGACACAAACAATAGACCAATTACTGATGTAAATATCAGCACTACAAATGATGGAACCACATCCAATAGCAACGGCTTCTATCTCCTTGAAATTCCCTCAAATCAGAATGTTAGCGTAACCTTTACACATTTGAGTTTTGAAGGATTGATAGCTACTTTTAATTTAACTGCGAATGAGTCCTTCGAATTCAATCCAGTGCTTCAAGACAATCTTGAGCAGATTGCGCCAGTTGTGATTAACCGAACAAATAGAGATCGAGCTGAGGGTATAATAACCATCGCGCCAGCGATCCTAAGAACAATAAAAGGAGCCCAGCCAGGAGTAGAGAATATTCTAAAAACCTTACCTGGAGTTTCTATTTCAAACGAATTGAGCACCCAATACAATGTTAGAGGTGGTAATTTTGACGAAAATTTAGTTTACGTCAATGGGATAGAAATCTACCGCCCTTTTCTAATTAGATCAGGACAACAAGAAGGATTGAGTTTTGTGAATAGTAATTTGGTCAACAATCTGAAATTTTCGGCGGGGGGCTTTCAGGCTAAGTATGGCGACAAAATGTCAAGTGTTTTGGATATTGAGTACAGAAAACCTTCATCCAACGCAGCCTCAGTAGATCTCAGTCTTCTCGGGTTCTCTGCAACCCTCGAAGGAGTTTCCGCTAATGATAAGTGGAGTGTCCTTACAGGAATTAGGTATCGAAATAACAGTCTTCTTGTTAATTCTCAAGACATAGAGACCAACTTCAAACCAGCTTTTGGAGATTTACAATTATTATTGACATATCGCGCCAATAGAAAATGGAGTTATGGCTTTTTGGGCAACGCCAGCTTAAACGCATACCATTATGAACCCAAGTCCAGAGAAACGAATTTTGGAACCATCGACCAGCCCATTGCCCTAAGAGTACTTTATGAAGGTAGAGAAAAAGACCGCTACCAAACACTCAACAGTGCTTTCACGGTGAACTTCAAACCCAATTCTAAACTTCATTTCAATGCCATCGGCTCTATTTTTCATACGGTAGAGCAAGAGTATTTTGACATTCTCGCGCAGTACAGTCTCGGAGAGGTTAATAGTAATATTGGGGATGAGGACTTTGGCGACGTTAGTTTTGTCCAAGCCATTGGAAGTCAATTGAATCATGGCCGAAACGATCTAGACGCCCTCATTGCATCTGCCGAAGTCAAGGGAGAATATAAACGCAACCAACATGTATGGTCATGGTCGGCAAAATATAATCGTGAAGATATCCGAGACCGTTTAGTGGAATGGGAGGTAATAGATTCGGCAGGATTTTCTATTCACCCACCTGATCTCGGAGTTTTTCAAAACCAACCTTACCAACCATCTGTAGGTCCCTTGATCCCTTTCAAGAATGTCAGAGTGACGCAATTTGTAACAATTGATCGGATTCAAGCCTATGCGCAGTATAGTTATAAAGGCGAGGTCAATGGCAACGAAATTTTCGCCAATATTGGCACGCGAGTACATTCATGGCAAGTCAATGTAAAGGACGGGCTTTCGAACAAACAACATGTGTGGAGCTTACGGGGTCAATTCGCTCTAAAACCAAAAAACCATAGCAGTATGCTTTGGCGATTTGGTGCGGGAATTTATTATCAACCACCTTTTTATCGCGAATTGAGAAATATTGAAGGCCAAGTGGTAGCGAATGTTGACGCCCAAAGATCGTTGCACGCAGTGCTGGGCAATACCTACAGCTTTGAAATGTGGAATAGACCTTTCAAATTCAACTCTGAACTGTATTATAAAAAACTTGACAACCTCAATCCATACACCGTAGAAAATGTTCGTATTCGATATGCGGCGAACAACAGTTCTCAGGGCTATGCCTATGGATTAGATTTGAGATTAAATGGTGAATTCGTTCCCGGCACAGAGTCCTGGTTTAGTTTCGGATATTTGAAGACAGAGGAAAATATTAGTAATAGAGGTTACATCGCCCGTCCCACTGACCAACGGTTAAAGTTTGGTGTTTTATTTCAAGACTACGTTCCTAATATGCCCAACTTAAAAATGTATCTGAATTTGGTCTATCAAACAGGGGTTCCTGGCGGATCACCCAGTTATGCCGATGCTTATCAATATCAAAACAGGTTGCCAGATTATAAAAGGGCGGATTTAGGTTTGACTTATAGCATGATTCAAAATAGCAAACCAACAAGAACAAGCCTCCTGAAAACTCTAAACTTAGGTTTGGAGTTATTTAACATCTTCAACGTACAAAATTCTATCACAAATACTTGGGTCCGTGATTCTTATTCCAAATTACAATACGCCATTCCAAATTACTTGACTTCCCGAATTATCAATTTTAGGGTTGGCGCCTCATTTTAGGCTGTCGGAGAAGACAATTCCTTGAGAACATCCACAAGGAAGTCAATCTCTGCCAGAGTATTCATAGCTGAAAATGAAAATCTAATCGACGGTTTTGCCAATTCTTCCTTGGTTAAAATAGCTGACAACACATGCGAACCAGCATCACTACCACTTTGACAGGCGCTGCCTTTTGAACAAGCAATACCCTTCAAGTCTAACTGAAATAAAAGCAAGGGTGCTTTTTCGGCAGGTATCGGAAGGCAAACGTTAACTAGGGTATAAGTATTATGATCGGCTCGGTCAGAATCTCCATTAAATCTAACATCAGGTAATTCAGATGTTATTCTATTTACAAAATGCACTTTCAAGGAGGTAATAAATTTTTTTTCTTGTTCTAGTTTATCTAAAGATATTTCTAAGGCCTTCGCCATCCCTATAATATTATGAACACTTTCTGTTCCAGCACGATGTCCACGTTCTTGCGAGCCACCAAAAATCAGAGGCTTCAGATTAGTATTTTTTCTTATGTAAGCAAACCCCACTCCCTTTGGGCCGTGAAACTTATGAGCACTAGCTACGATAAAATCCGCTGGGGTTTGAGCCATATTGATATGATAATGACCTATTGTTTGAACAGTGTCGCTGTGAAACAAGGCCCCATTGGCTTTACATAACTGAGCTACCTCATCAAGGTCTATCTTCACGCCTATTTCATTATTAATATGCATCAAACTCACCAAGGTCATGCCATCCTGAAACTCAAGAAGCTGCTGCAAGTGATTCACGTCAACCTCACCATTCTCATGCAGATCGACAAACACGACCTTTAGACCGTATTCAACAATCAATTGATCAAGCGTATGCGAGACTGCGTGGTGTTCGATTTTTGACGAGATTATTCGTGTAACACCCATATCTCGGACAGCGGCACGTAGGATTTGATTATCCGCTTCTGTTCCTCCCGAGGTGAAAACAATTTCCGAAGCAGTTGCTCCAATAGACTCTGCAATCTGTTTTCTAGCGTTCTCTATTTGTGATTTTGCCTGTCGGCCAAAACTATGACTTGAGGAAGGGTTTCCGTAGCAATTGTTAAGAACCTCAGACATTACCGAAACCACTTCTGGTCTTAAGCAAGTTGTTGCCGCATTATCAAAGTAATGTGATTCCACTTATATCTTCTTTAAAATCCAGACCAAATTTAAATGATTAGAAGTTAAAAGCCAACGGATTTTATTTGTAATCTAGATATCAGTGTCTTTTGGCATTGGGACTGATGGAAACTTGAGTAGCGCCCATACCATACTTGGCATAGGGAGCGTCAAAAAATTCAATACCACTGTAATGTCCTAACAAGAATATCAGTTCTTCTCGAAGCACTCCTTCTCCTACTCCATGAATAAAAATAATATGAGCAATCTTTTTTTGGATGGCAAATTCAAGTCGATTTTTGGCTGTATTAATCTGAAGTGTCAGCATATCATGGTTTGTCATTCCTTTAATTGAATGCGTCAGTTGCTGGATATGCAAATCTACTTCCATTGGCGGTGTCAATTGTTTCCTAGACTTCGATAATTTCGGTTGAGATTTATACTTGGCTGCCCATTCTTTCGCGTCGATAATGGATACATGGGACATTTCGGCTAAAAAAGAGTTAGTGTCTTCTTTGACCAACAAATCATTGGCGAACGACATGTCAAACCCATCTGCCGTGCGAACTATCACTTCTTTGTCCATTACAGCCAATACAACACCCGAGATATCATCATCCTTAAGAGCAACTTTATCACCTTTTTTGAACACTTTATTCGTAATCATCTCTTTTATCGCAAGAATTATTGGATTGCATCAAATACAATCCAATCATCAAAAATACTATGCCTGCCAAGGACATATGTATTTGCCAGTTAACAGTTTGATCAGAAAACCAAAGGAGTAATCCGCCAGTGACAGCAAATACAATTTTGGCCTGTCTGAAGTAGGTTTTCATAAGTAGGGTTTAGGCAGTAGAAAAGTAAGGTAAAATTATTACTTTTGAGGTATAGCACCTAAAAAAATGATCACACTTGGATTTATGTTGCCCTGCCTGAACAAAGCGATCTTTGGCATTGACTGCCCAGGGTGCGGTGCTCAGCGGGCATTACTTATGATTCTTCAAGGAGATTTCGCATCAGCTTTTTTTATGTATCCAGCAATTTATACCCTCATATTGTTTGGGTGTGTTTTGATATTATCTCAATTTTACTCAGTCCATTCAAAGGTCATTTACGGCCTCGGGGCAGTCAATGTGCTCACAATTGCAATCAGTTATACGATAAAAATGAGTCAATTCAATTAAACCATGAATCATCAACAACCACTACCTCACGCTACCCTCATTCTGATTTTTGGTATTCTTTCCATTTTATGCTGCTATTGTTATGGTGTTTTTGGACTCGTTTTTGGCATTATCGCTTTAGTTTTGGCAAATAAATCAATAGCTCTACACCGGCGCAATCCTGAGTAATATACCCAGTATAACAATGTTCGCACTGGCAGGGTTTTGGCGATCATTGGAATTGTCTTAAGTGCACTGTATATTGTTTAGATCATATTTCTCTTGGTGACCATTGGCTATGAAGCCATGGCAAAAATGGGTGACGACTGGATGATGCAACAAAGTTTGTAATTTATAGTGGTTCGAACTCCGACAATGTTTCTGTGATAATACCCACACATTCCAGCAATTGAGTTTCTGTCATCACCAAGGGTGGTGCAAAGCGAATTATATTGCCATGAGTTGGTTTAGCCAATAGCCCATGATCTCTCAACGACAGGCATATATTCCAGGCCGTATCACTTTCTTCGTGGTCATTAATCACAATCGCATTGAGCAATCCTTTGCCTCTCACCTGTTTTACTATGAGACTATTGGAAATATACTCATTCATTTTAGCGCGAAACAACTCTCCCAATTTGTGTGCTTTCTCAGCTAACTTCTCCTCTTTTACTACTTCCAAGGCAGCAATGGCGACTGCGGCAGCTATGGGATTACCGCCAAAAGTACTACCGTGATTCCCTGGCCCTATTACGGACATAATGTCGTCATTTGCTAAAACGGCCGATACGGGATAAACACCACCGCTAAGGGCTTTTCCTAAAATCAATATATCGGCTTTAACTTCGGGTGTTTGACTGCAATTTTTATCGGCACAAGAACAATTGCCACAACTAGCGAGAAGCCTACCCGTGCGTGCTATACCCGTTTGAACTTCGTCGGCTAGAAGCAAGACATTATACTTGTCACAAATTGCTTTACACTTCTTTAAATAGTCACTGCTTGGAACATAAACGCCCGCCTCGCCTTGGATAGGCTCCACTAAAAAGGCTGCAACATGAGGATTGTTCTTTAAAGTCTCTTCCAGAGCTTCAGAGTTATCGTAGGGAATTTTGATAAAGCCACCCGTGTAAGGCCCGAAATTTTTTCTTGCCACGGGATCGTTTGAAAAGGATATAATGGTGGTCGTTCTGCCATGAAAATTATTCTCGCAAACTACAATTTGAGCGTTATTTCCGGCAATACCTTTGACCTCATAGGCCCATTTTCGAGCAATTTTAATGGCTGTTTCTACCGCTTCAGCACCAGTATTCATGGGTAGTAATTTATCGTAACCAAAGAAGGCGGTGGCAAATTGTTCATATTCCCCTAGCCTATTGTTATGAAAGGCACGAGAGGTAAGTGTCAGTTTTTTGGCTTGTTCGACTAAGGCACCGACTATATGCGGATGACAATGTCCTTGATTGATTGCAGAATAAGCGGATAAGAAGTCGTAATATCTTTTACCATTGACATCAAAAACAAACACCCCCTCACCGCGCTCAAGCACCACAGGAAGAGGATGATAATTATGTGCACCAAACTGGTCCTCCAAATTGATAAATTGGTCTGATTTTGATACTGTAGACGCGTCGATCATAATGCTGATGTATTGTGGCAATTGAGATTTGGCTCTAAATTACAAAAGAAGGCTCAATACGCCAATTGATAAGACAATTATTCTATTTTTGCGCCATGGCAAGAGGAAAAAAACTACCCCTATTAGAAAAAATCGAAGTGTTTGACACAGGGTCAAAAGGACAATCAGCGGGTAAGGCAGAAGATGGACGCATGGTATTTATCAGTGGCGCTGTACCTGGCGACATAGTAGATGTTCAGGTTCTTAAAAAGCGAAAACAATTTTATCAAGGCAAAGCAGTTCATATTCACACTTATTCGGATAAAAGAACTGATCCCAAATGCAGACACTTTGGAACTTGTGGCGGATGCAAATGGCAAAGTATGAACTACACAGATCAGTTGTATTTCAAAAACAAAGAGGTGAAAAATCATCTCGAACGCATTGGAGGTCTTGATGTTGGTCTTTTCTTGCCCATTCTCAGCTGTGAGAAACCATACATGTATCGTAATAAAATGGAATTTTCTTTCAGCAGTAGCCGATGGCTGACACCCGAAGAAATTGCCGAAGGGCAAGACATAACATCACGAAACGGCCTGGGATTTCACATACCTGGCGCTTGGGATAAAGTATTGGACATTGACGAATGCCATCTACAAGAAGACCCTAGCAACGCTATTAGAAATGCCATTAAGGCCTTTGCTGAATCACAACAATTGACATTTTTTAATCCACGTTCACAAGAAGGATTACTGCGTACCTTGATGATTCGAAACTCTAGTATCGGGGAATTAATGGTATTAATCCAATTTTTTGAGGAAGATCACCATAAGAGTCAGTTGCTTTTAGATTTCCTAAGAAATTCATTTCCAGAAATTACCGCCTTACTCTATGTGTTTAATGGGAAAGCCAATGATACTATTTATGATCAAAACATTCTGTGTCATTCTGGTCGAGATCACATCTTTGAGGCAATGGAAGGCCTAAGATTTAAAATTGATGCCAAGTCCTTTTACCAAACCAATTCTGCTCAAGCCTATGAACTGTACAAGGTTGTTCGCGATTTTGCCGGTCTTAAAGGAGATGAATTAGTTTATGATTTGTACACTGGCACGGGAACCATTGCTCAGTTCGTCGCCAAGAAAGCAAAGAAAGTTGTTGGAATAGAATCTGTACCCGAGGCTATTGTTGCAGCTAAGGCCAATGCTAAGGCCAATAGCATACAAAACACCGCATTTTACACGGGCGATATGAAGTCCTTGTTTAATGACCGTTTTATTGTAGATCACGGTAAGCCAAATGTTGTTGTTACTGATCCCCCAAGGGACGGGATGCACCCCGATGTAATTGCTCAATTGCTCAAAGTACTACCTCAAAAAATCGTTTATGTCAGTTGCAACAGTGCCACGCAAGCAAGAGATCTGGCCTTGATGAAAGACTTTTATCAGATTTCCAAATCTCAAGCTGTTGACATGTTTCCCCAAACCCATCATTGCGAAAATGTCGTACTTTTGGAGAAAAGTGTTTAATTCCATGAAACTCTTAACCAGAATCGGTATTGTTAGTTTGTCTTTGGTTCTTATGCAATGTGAGAAAGACGATATCTGTGCAGAATCGACACCAACAACCCCCAGTCTGATTATAAGATTTTACGATTTTTACAATCCCTCAGAATTAAAAGCAGCAGAGGATCTTAATGTTTTTGGGATTGACAATTCAGGGAACACTTTCGATATCATTGGACAAACAACACTAACAACTGATTCTTTAGCTCTGCCGCTTCCCACAAATCTTAATGCGGCTAGTTTCAGATTGTATCTCGGCTACCTCGACGAAGAAACCATAGGCAATGGCGATGACTTTCTTACTGAATTTCAAACAGAGGACCTATTTGTATCGCGAGCCTGCGGATTTAAAACATTTTACTCCGAATTGAGTGCGGAAACACAAACAGATTCTGATAATTGGATTTTGAGCACCGAGGTAATCCAAACCGAAATTAACAACACCATACATGCCCATGTCAAAATATATCACTAACCTTTTTTTGGCTTGTATGTTTGTTTGTAATGGGTCTGCGCAAATAGCTAAGGACAGCATTGTATCGGATAGCCTTAAAACGCCTGTTAAATTTGGCCTTAGACTTGGGGCCGATCTGACTGGCCTCGGCAGAACACTGTTTAATAATGACTTCAAAGGCTTCGAGTTATCGGGAGATTACAGATTGACAGAGCGGTTTCATGTGGCTGGCGAAATTGGCAGTGCCGATAAAACAACCGATGAACCCAACATTAATTTTAGTAGCAAAGGCAACTACCTCAAAGTGGGTGGGGATTTCAATCTCTATAGAAATTGGGATGGCATGGACAACATGATTTATGCTGGACTGCGGTACGGTATTTCACGTTTTTCTCAAACTATTAATAGCTATATCGTTTACACTACCAATCAAACATGGCCTTATTCAGTAAATCAAACCAACAGTACTTATGCGGGCTTAAGTGCCATGTGGCTGGAATTGCAATTCGGAATTAAAGTAGAACTGCTGCCAAACATGTTTGGATTTTTGAATTTACAACTAAAAAGACTGGTGTCAAACCAATCGTCGGGACAAATTGACAATCTCTACATCCCTGGATTTAACCGAACTTATCAGGATGGACAAATTGGATCCGGTGTAAGTTATGGTATCTCCTACCGCATTCCATTTTACAAAAAGTAATTAAGCATCGGATTCTTGATGCTTATTTTTCTTACTGCCAGCATAAATCTCATACTTCAAAAGTCGGGCTTCGAGTTTAGCATTGAACACTTTAATTTTTCGCGAAGGTCGCAAGCCTACAGACTTAATAGCTTCAAGATTGGAAGTGATGAACCAGGCTTCAGAATCGGGATAAAACGTTTTGAGGGTATCACCGATTTGTTTGTAAAACACCTCTGCGTCGATGTCCAAGCGTTCTCCATACGGCGGATTGAACAAAAGGTGCAAATGGCCTTCCGTGGATTTCTCAGACTTAAAAAAATTATCCTGTGTAACTGAGATAAATTCTTCCAAATTCGCTTCTTTGATATTATCTAATGCCTTACGGACGGCTGATGGTGCTTTGTCAAAACCGTATATTTTCACAGGAACCTCCCTTACCTTTTTCAATAAAGACTGTTGAATAGCCTCATAAAGTTCCGGATCCCAATCGTTCCAGCGTTCAAAAGCGAATTCCTTACGATTTATATTTGGGGGAATATTGGCAGCTATCATGGCTGCTTCAATTAAAATTGTGCCACTACCGCACATGGGATCAAAGAAATCACATTGACCATCCCAACCCGATAGCAATACCAATCCGGCTGCTAATACCTCATTTATGGGAGCAATATTCGTCGCAGAGCGATAACCTCTTTTGTGCAATGACATACCAGAACTGTCCAAAGACACGCTACAACGCTCCCTGTCAATGTGTATGTTTATCCTCAAATCGGGATATTTCAAATCCACATTTGGACGACTTTTAGTTTTTTCACGAAAACGATCAACTATAGCATCTTTGGTTTTCAGTGCAATGTATTGGGAGTGCTTGAAAACAGTTGAATGAACCGTAGAGTCCACTGCTAAAGAACCCGTTTCTGATAAATAGTTTTCCCAAGGCAATCGCTTAACCTTATTGTAAAGGTCCGTTTCATTCGCAACAATAAAACTATCGATAGGCTTCAAAATTTTAATCGCCATACGAAGGCCCAAATTAGCCTTGTACATAAAACCAAGGTCACCTACAAAACTCACATTTCTCACACCAACCTTGACTGACTGTGCTCCCAATTGTTTTAACTCTTTCGCCAAAAGTTCTTCGAACCCAAAAAGGGTTTTGGCGATCATGGTAAAATTTTGTCTATTCATCTTACGGCAAAGGTAAGCTTAAAATTCTAAGAAAGACCTGACACCCTTGAACTTACTCGCTGGCCGAGCCTGGATTCAGACCTTTTTTCAGCCACAGCGATCGCAATTGAAAATAATCAATTTCAAAAGCGGGGTCTTGAGCCTCCAAATCACCGTCTGCAAAGGCGCGCTGCAAAATATCTTCAATGCAATAATGCTCAAAATTAGCCGAAGGGTTATAGACCTCTTTTAAGGACATATCAAACAGTTTGGCCGTATTATTATACCAAAAGGCTTTCCAGCCACTTCTTAAACTTTTAATGAGGTCGAAGGCGGTTATCCCTGTTTGTCTATGAATTAAAGTAATTAAAATTTGTCCTTCAGTAATTGTGAATTTTTGGAGTTCTTCCTTAAACTCACCTTCCAGATATTTTTCTATGGTCTTAGCGTACTTTTTCTTTTGGCTCTTTCTTTTCAGTTGAGCGAGTCGCTCATTGAGTTTGGTTAAGTTATCGGACGCCAATTTGGCATAGGGATAGACTTTATGCGTTTTTCTTTTTAAAGTGAGGTATCGCCGACGGGCTGCACTGGACTCATACTTGACTTTAGGAAAAAGGGTAATAGGGTCTAGATCAATCGTTGGGCCAAAAAGAGAATCCCCTTCCACGATGATAAAATTGTTATTTATACTGTCATTTTCAGATTCTAAAATTTGCGCATTAGATGCATGCACAAAAAAGAATAGAACAATAAAATAATTTCTGGACAGTGGTAGGGAAATCATATTACAAATTTAGCAAATCGCTACAATTCGAACGTTTAATACGTTATTATTATTACTATTTTAGTGGCTGTAAAAAATGAATCATGAAAAAGTCTATTCTTAAAAAATCATCAATCAATTTTTTAGAAAAATATCTCAATAATTCTGCACCTACGGGCTACGAATGGACAGGTCAGAAACTGTGGATGGAGTACCTCAAACCCTATGTAGATGAGTTTATTACTGACAATTATGGTTCCGCAGTTGGCGTGATTAATCCAAAGGCTAAGTATAAGGTCGTCATTGAAGGTCACGCAGACGAAATTTCGTGGTATGTAAATTATATTACTGACGACGGATTGATTTATGTCATCCGGAACGGTGGCAGTGACCATCAAATAGCTCCAAGTAAATTGGTAAATATTCACACCGATAAAGGAATTGTCAAAGGCGTATTCGGTTGGCCAGCCATTCATACCCGTCGCGATGGTAAAGAGCAAGCGCCTAGTCTGCAAAATATTTTTATTGATGTAGGATGTACCAAGAAGGAAGAGGTCGAGAAGCTAGGCGTTCACGTTGGATGCGTTATCACCTATCCCGATACATTTCATATTTTAAACAAAGACAATTTTGTTTGTCGTGCACTCGACAACAGGATGGGTGGGTTCATGATTGCCGAGGTAGCACGATTGCTGCACGAAAACAAAAAAACGCTTCCCTTTGGCCTTTATATCACCAACTCTGTTCAAGAAGAAATTGGTCTCAGAGGTGCCGAAATGATTACCAATACAATCAAACCCAACCTTGCTATCATTACGGATGTGACGCATGACACCACAACCCCAATGATCGAGAAGAAAAAAGAAGGTCATTGTGAAATGGGTAAAGGACCTGTTATTGCATATGCTCCAGCAGTGCAGCACAAACTAAGAGAGAAGATCATTGCTGCTGCTATTGCCAATGATATTCCTTTTCAAAGAAACGCTCTTTCAAGAGCCACAGGAACAGACACTGACGCCTTTGCCTATAGCAATGGTGGAGTACCATCCGCACTGATATCATTGCCGCTGCGCTATATGCATACCACCGTGGAAATGGTTAGAAAAGAGGACGTTGAAAACGTAATTTTAATGATTTATCACACCTTATTGAAAATCGAAAACAACGAATCTTTTAGTTATTTCGATTGATTTAATTGACTGATAATTTCTTCTACAACTTCAGGATTGAGAAGGGTCGATATATCTCCGAGATGATCTGTTTCTCCTGCAGCAATTTTTCTTAAAATGCGTCTCATGATTTTTCCCGAGCGAGTTTTAGGCAAGCCACTTACAATCAGGATTTGATCTAATTTGGCAATAGGTCCAATTTGGTCAGAAATAAGAACGTTCACACCAGACAGTAAGCCCGAAACCTCTAGGTTTTGATGTTTTGGGATTACAAATCCACATAGGGATTGACCTTTGATATCATGATGTCTTCCGACTACTGCCGATTCTGCAATTTCGGGATGCTCATTGATCGCGTCTTCAATGGGTGCTGTGCCTAGATTGTGACCAGAAACAATGATCACATCGTCAACCCGTCCAGTAATGCGGTAGTTACCTTGGTCGTCGCGAATAGCGCCATCTCCGGTAAAGTAACAGCCCTGAAAGGCCGAAAAATAAGTTTCCTTAAAACGACTGTGATTTCCCCAAATAGTCCTAGCCATTGATGGCCACGGAAAATCAATGCACAGACTTCCTTCTGCAGGTCCATCTAAGCTTTGGCTGTCCTCAGACTTTAAAACGACCTGAATCCCAGGCATTGGCTTAGTAGCGAAAGTAGGTTTTGCCGCGATAATACCCGGTAAATTGGCAATCATTATGCCTCCTGTTTCGGTCTGCCACCAAGTATCAGTGATTGGTGTCGTACCGCCACCAATATGCTCATGATACCACTGCCAAGCCTCTTCGTTAATTGGCTCTCCCACAGTGCCAAGAACTTTCAGGCTGCTCAAGTCATGTGAATTTACAAATGAAAGAGGTTGTTTTGCCAATGCTCTAATTGCAGTCGGGGCGGTGTAAAATTGGGTTACTTTATGCTTTTCAACAATTTCCCAAAATCGACCAAAGTCAGGATAACTAGGAACACCTTCAAACATTACCGTTGTTGCCCCATTTAAAAGGGGGCCATAAACTATATAACTGTGCCCTGTAATCCAACCAATATCGGCAGTACACCAGTAGACATTACCATCGGTATATTGGAAATAATTTTTAAAAGTATAAGCCGAATAGACCATATAGCCCCCAGTAGTGTGCATCATCCCTTTTGGCTGACCTGTCGATCCAGAAGTATACAGGATAAACAAAGGATCCTCCGACTCCATGACTTCTGCTGGGCAGTCATGAGAAGCGCTTTCCAATTGCGGCTCAATCCAAGCGTCTCTATCTGGCCTAAGGACAACTTGATTACCTGTTCTCCTAACCAGCAGAACAGCCTCTACCATGGCACAATCTTCCAATGCCTTGTCGACAATGGTCTTTAAGTCTAAAATCTTATCACCGCGAAATCCACCGTCAGAGGTGACCACCAATTTAGCATTACAATCAACAATCCGTGTCGCAAGGGCTGTAGAAGAAAATCCAGCAAAAACAACAGAATGAATTGCTCCAATCCGAGCACAAGCCAAAACAGCAATGGCCAATTCAGGAATCATGGGCAAATAAATGCAAACGCGATCTCCTTTAACTACCCCATTGTCTTTCAGCACATTGGCAAACCGACAAACCCTTTGGTGCAAATCTAGGTAGTTGATATGTTCCGCCTCGCTTTGCGGATTATTGGGCTCAAAAATGATAGCCGTTTGAAGTGCACGATCGGCCAGGTGACGGTCTAAGCAATTCTCCGTTATGTTTAATTGTCCTCCCTCAAACCACTTGACTTCTGGAATAGAAAAATCGAACTCGAAAGTAGTGTGCCAAGGCTTTCTCCAGACAAAATTATCTCTTGCAATAACATCCCAAAACTGTCCTGGGTCTGACTTTGCCTGAAGGCAATCTTTTTGGTATTGCTGATAAGATTGAATATGGTAACTCAAAATAAGTTTTATTGTAATTGATTCAAACAGGTCTTTACGTTGGATTCAATCCGTTTTTGAACTGATACCGTGTCCGCCTTTTTAAAGGAGGTTCCAGTAATGAGCTCGTACAGTTCAATATAACGCTCACTGACAGATTCGACGAATTCGTCACTCATAAAGGGCATCTGTTGACCCTCTAGACCTTGAAATCCGTTTTCTATGAGCCATTGTCTGACAAACTCCTTTGATAACTGCTTTTGTGGCGCTGCTGCTTTTTGGCGATCTTCATAGCCTTCGGCATAAAAATAGCGGGACGAATCGGGCGTGTGAATTTCATCAATTAAAACGATTTTTCCGTCTTTTGTTTTACCAAATTCATATTTGGTGTCCACTAAAATCAAACCTTGCTCGGCAGCCAATTGAGATCCTCGCTCAAATAGCTTAATAGTATAATCTTCCAAGATTGTATAATCCTCAAGGCTGACGATTCCCCTATTTAGGATATTTTCTTTCGAAATATCCTCATCGTGCAATCCTTTTTCAGCCTTCGTTGCAGGTGTAATGATGGGCTCGGGGAAAGCATCATTTTCAATCATCCCGTTTGGCATTGGCACCCCACACAAAGTTCTTTTTCCAAGCTTATATTCGCGGGCCGCATGTCCTGATAAATAACCCCGAATTACCATTTCCACTTTAAAGGGTTCGCAAGCCTGACCAACGGCAACATTGGGGTCTGGCGAAGCAAGCAGCCAATTGGGAACAATGTCTGCTGTCGCTGACATCATATGGGTTGCAATTTGATTCAGTATTTGACCTTTAAAGGGAATACCTCTGGGCAGCACCACGTCGAAAGCAGAAATGCGATCAGTTGCTATCATCACCAGCAAATCGTCCTTAAGGCGATAGACCTCCCTGACCTTGCCTCTATAAATATTTAAAAGGCCCGGGAAATTAAAGTCCGTATGCATTATTGTTTGACTCATTCGTTTAGGTTTTCTATATCTTTATATGCCGAAATAATTTTTTTAACCAACTGGTGTCTAATCACATCTCTATCGTCTAGTTTTATAATGCCAACGCCTTCAACATCGTTTAAAATAAGTAGTGCTTCTTTCAAACCAGAAATCATTCTTCTCGGCAAATCAATTTGCCCCGGATCGCCAGTAATCATAAACTTAGCACTTTTACCCATTCTGGTCAAAAACATCTTCATTTGACCGTGGGTGGTGTTTTGAGCCTCATCAAGAATGACGAATGCTCTATCTAAGGTGCGTCCACGCATAAAAGCCAAAGGTGCAATTTGAATTACGCCTTTTTCAATATAATTGTCGAGTTTTTCATGAGGAATCATGTCTCGAAGGGCATCGTATAAAGGCTGCATGTAAGGATCTAATTTTTCTTTCATATCTCCTGGCAAAAAGCCCAGGTTCTCCCCTGCCTCTACTGCTGGTCTGGTTAAAATAATTCGTTGGACTTCTTTGCGTTTCAGGGCTCTTACTGCCAAGGCAACGCAAGTATAGGTCTTACCGGTTCCTGCGGGTCCGATAGCGAAAACCATGTCATTTTTATCCATCAGGTCAACTAACTTTCGCTGATTGGCCGTTTGGGCCTTGATGGCTCTGCCTGCAACACCATGCACTAAAACATCATTTCCCAAATTCTCGTCGAAGGGAGGTTGACCCGCATTGATCAAAATATTTTCTACCGCATCAGCCTCTAATACATTGAATTTCAGAAAATGTTCCAATAGTTCTGCCATCCGCTGATCAAACTCATCGAGTAAAGTTTCATCGCCATAGGCCATGAGCCTATTTCCTCGAGCAACTATTTTGAGTTTAGGAAAATAACGTCGGAGAATATCGACGTTCGCATCCTGTGTTCCAAAAAAATATTTTGGATTCACTTCTTCTAGCTCAATGGTAAGTTCGTTCAAAAGTGTAAAAATTAATATAAATCCCTATTGATTTCTTAGATTTGTGATGTCTGATCAAATCCTAAATGATTTCATCAAGTACCATACGAACTTAAAGAAAATAAAGGTTCAAAAATAATCGGAGTATGTTTTTTTTCCACCGATTTTTGTTGGTAATTCACGATTTCATTTTTGATCCAAGTTTTGAAATGATTCATTATGGCTGTCATAACATTGACCACTGATTTTGGCTTGAAGGACCCTTCTGTAGGCAGCGTAAAGGGTGCGCTTTTAGCGCTTATGCCAGATATTGTTGTAGTGGACATCACCCATGCCATTTCACCTTTCAATATTCCTGAAGCAGCCTACATTATTCAAGGCGCTTACAAAAGTTTTCCGTCTGGAAGCATTCATATTATAGGTGTCGATTCCGAATTAAGTCCCGAAAATAAGCATATTGCCCTGTTATTGGATGGTCATTATTTTATTTGCGCTAACAATGGCATTCTAAGCATGTTGTCGAATCATATCACTCCGCAAAAAATTGTGGAAATTAATATTCATAACCAACTGCACACAAGCTTTCCTGTGCTGGACGTCTTTGCTCACGTTGCCTGTCATATTGCTCGAGGCGGCGATCTTGATGTGATTGGAAAATCAATCAATCAAATTAAACCAATTAAAGATTTGGCTCCTAATTTATCCGAGGACAAAGGAAAAATAACGGGCTATGTCATTTATATTGATAATTATGGTAATGTAGTGACTAACATCACCAGAGAATTATTTGAAATAAACAGAAAAGGGCGGCGTTTTGAAGTCAATGCAAGAAATTATAAATTCGATACCATTGTTGAAAAATATTCCGACATCGTGAATTTCGACCTGCCATCAGCACAGCGTCAAGATGAAGGCAAAAAACTGGCGCTATTCAATAGCTCAAATTTTCTTGAGATTGCGCTTTACAAAGGCAACACTGGTCAGATCGGTGGTGCTTCCAGCTTGATGGGGCTCAAAGAACGTGATGTGATTACTATAAATTTCTACTAGTATGACTCTAATTTATAGATTAATCCAAAAAGAATGGCGCGGGTTTTTCTCGTCTGCCATGGGTTGGCTTATTATCGGGACATATTTAATAGCTTCTGGCCTGATGTTATGGGTCATCGATTCCCCATTCAACATTTTTAAATTTGGATTTGGGCATTTGCAGCCCTATTTTGAGCTTACACCATGGCTTTTAATGGTGCTCATACCTGCAATTGCAATGAGGAGCCTATCTCAAGAGATGCAGCAAGGCAGGATTGATTTGTTGTTGATGAGTCCTTTGTCTGAATGGCAATTAATTCTTGGGAAATATCTCAGCATGGTTGGACTTATAACCATCGCTTTTTTACCCAGCCTAATTTACATTCTTACCATCTATCAAACGAGTAATGTCCCAGAATACGTGGATACGGGGAGTATGTTAAGTGGGTATTTGGGGTTGTTAGTTTTGGCTTTAACATTTGCTGCCCTCAGCCTCTTCGCTTCGAGCTCTACAGATAAACCCATTATAGCTTTTATTCTAGGAGCTCTTATATGTGGTCTGGGATATCAAGGTTTGGCGGCAATTGGACTTGGGGAACTTCAATTCAAATATGTGTTGGAAAGCCTAAATAGAGGGGTAATACCAACGAAGACCCTAGTCTATTTTATACTCATTGCGGCTCTGTTTCTCCATCTTAGTTTGATCATGGTGCGGCAACTGAAATCGGTCAAAATTACTTTTCGGCCTTTTGTCAAAGTCGTTATGGCCTATTTGATCCTAATCTCCCTTTCCATTTTGATTAAAGGCAGAACCGATTTTACCGATGATCGCCGCTACACCTTAAGCGATGCTAGTATTAAGGTTATCGAGAAGGTCGATCAAAATGTGGTAATCGATATTTTTTTAGAGGGCGATAATTTTCCTAGAGAATTTCAACTACTCAGAAATGAGGTTATTGCAATATTGGACGAAATAGCTGTCATGAATGACTTGATTTCTTTCCAAACTATCAATCCTTTGGCAGATCCTAAAACCTCATCTCAAAATATAGAATCCCTTACGCAACGCGGATTGAATCCAATGCAAATGGAGGTTCAAGAAAATGGACAACTGAAACGGCAACTGATTTTTCCCTGGGCATTGGCGAGTTTCAAAAGCGAAACGGTCAAAATCAAGTTAATAAGTGATAACCTGAATAAGGATCAAGACGCGTTAGCGACAGAATCTATTGCTCAATTGGAATGGGCCATCATTGATGGTTTAAACAAGCTGATCTCAGAAAAAACTAAAAAAATTGCTATCCTCAAAGGCAACGGACAACTACCTGATCTCAAAATAGCAGATGCATTATCTGGCTTAACCTATTTCTATAACTTGGCTCCTTTTACCCTGGATAGCGTGGCGACCAACCCCCAAGCAACTCTTAGAGCCATCCAGAACTACGATTTGATTATTTCTGCAGATCCGAGGGAGAGATTTACAGAAGATGAAAAATTTACCTTAGACCAATATTTTATGTCAGGCGGTAATATCCTATGGATGCTTGATAATGCAGACATTTCTATTGAAAATTTACTTAATGAACAAGGTGCTGCCACTGCTCTTTATGATGATTATAATTTAACCGATTATTTCTTCAGCTACGGCATTCGACTCAATCCCCAGCTACTGGTCGATCAATTTTCAGCTCCCCTGACACTTGCCGTGGGGCAAGGCAGTAAAACCGAGTTTCAAACTTTCCCTTGGCCATTTAGCCCACTAGCCTCAAACCCCAATCAGCCCATCACTGCAAAGCTTGCGGACATCAAATTCGATTTTGCTAACCCCATTGAATTATTGAACAACCACGTGAATAAAACAGTTTTATTAGAGACATCTAACAAATCGGCATCTTTGGGTTTACCCAGGGTTATCAACTTAGATTTGATCTCTCAATTTGACACTATTCCTGATTCTGAAAAAAAATACACCCTAGGCGTTTTGTTAGAAGGACAGATACCGTCGGCATATCACATGAGAATAGCACCATTTGATATTCCAGACAGAAAAAATAGAAGTGAAAAAAGTAAAATGGTTGTTTTTTCTGATGGCCAATTGATTGCCAACGCCCTTGGTCGTAATGGACCACTAGAATTGGGATATGACCAATGGACTGGTCTGCGTTTTGGCAACAAAGAACTATTTCTCAATACAGTCTCCTATTTATTAGATGATTTTGACCTTATTCCACTCAGGCAAAAGACGGTTGAACTGGCCTTTCTCGATCCCGAGAAAATCTCAAAAAATAAAAAGCTTTGGCAATCTATTAACATTGGTTTGCCGCTGCTGGTACTTTTTACTGTAGCCAACTTGAATCTATTAGCCCGAAAGCGCAAATACAGCCAAACTGTTGATAAGTTTGTTTCCTAGAATAATCAATAAAAAATATATTTGTAAGGACATAACAGGCCTGATGAATAGGGATTGTGTTCTAATTTTGAAAAGTTTATGAAATTTATTGTATCCAGCGGAGAGTTATTACGTCAATTGCAAGAGTTAGGCGGTGTAATCAGCAGTTCAAATACCCTACCTATTTTAGACAACTTTTTATTCGATTTAAACAAAAGTTCGTTGGTAGTCTCTTCGAGTGATCTCGAAACGACCATGTCAGCGTCTTTAACTGTAGAAAGTGAAGTTGTTGGTCTTGTCGCCATACCGGCACGGTTATTACTTGATATTTTAAAAACTTTTCCAGAACAACCGCTAACTTTTGTTGTGGAGGACAACCACACCATAGAAATTAGTTCGAGCCAAGGGAAATACGCTATTGCCTACGCTGATGGCGCTGAGTTTCCAAAGGCAATTGAATTAGATGACCCCAGTTCCACTGCGCTTCCAGGAGACCTGCTAGCCACGGCCATTTCCAATACCATTTTTGCTGCTGGTAATGATGATTTAAGACCAGTGATGAGTGGTGTTTTCTTCCAATTCTCAACTGAGGGATTGACCTTTGTAGCGACAGATGCGCATAAATTGGTTAAATACGAGCGTAATGATTTTAAATCGGCTCAAACAGCTGAATTTATTATGCCAAAAAAACCACTCAATCTGCTGAAAGGCCTCTTGACAGGACACCAAGCAGATGTGACAGTAACCTATAATGATTCAAATGCCAAGTTTACCTTTGACAACAAAACCCTTGTTTGTCGGCTGATAGACGGAAAATACCCCAATTACGACGCGGTTATTCCCAAGGAAAACCCAAATCGATTGTCCATCAGCAGAACGCAATTTTTGAGCTCTGTCAAGCGTGTTTCTATATTTTCAAACAAAACTACGCATCAAATCAGACTTAAAATTGCTGGTGCCGAGTTGAATATTTCTGCTGAAGACATCGACTTCAGTAATAAAGCCGAAGAACGGTTGACTTGTGATTATCAAGGCGATGATATTCAAATTGGATTTAACTCCAGATTTTTGTCAGAAATGTTGACCAATCTAACCTCATCAGAGGTATTGCTCTCAATGAGTCTGCCCAATAGAGCTGGCATTCTAACACCTTCAAATGGCCTAGATGAAGGAGAATCCATTACCATGTTGGTCATGCCAGTAATGTTAAATACCTAAATTAAAGCGTCTCTAAGAATTTCAACAGGATGGAAGGACATTCGGCCTACTCCATCAGTAATCTGATGTCTGCAACTGGTGCCCGTAGCAGCAATAACAACCTCCTTCTCTTGTTGTCTCAAATAAGGCAAAATAGCTAATTCTCCCATTTTCATACTAGTGGTATAGTGCTCTTTTTCATAGCCAAAAGCACCAGCCATGCCACAACACCCTGAAGGCGCTAGGCTCACTTTATAACCATCAGGAACTTGTAACAAATTAACGGTATGTTCAATTTTTGACAGGGCCTTTTGATGACAATGGCCGTGTAAGACTATTTTTTGTTCCTTCGATACGAACAAACCAGAATGCAGACTACCATCACTTATAGCTTTATCTAAAAACTCGTCTATGGTCAATACATTTTTAGACAATGCTTGGGCTTTCGCTCTCAAGTCATCCCCTACCAATTTTGGATATTCATCTCTGAATCCAAGTATGGCTGAAGGCTCGACCCCAATCAATTGATGACCAGCATCCACCAAGTCAGCAAAAGTAACAACATTGGACTCTGCTAAAATCTTGGCCTCATCCAAAAATCCTTTAGATAATTGAGCCCTGCCACTAGGCTTATGCAACCGGTAAGCAACATGGTATCCCATAGCATTGAGTAATTGCACCGCCGCGATGCCTATCTCACGGTCATAATCCTCCATGAACTCATCAATAAATAAATAAACCATCCTTTGTCCTTTAGGTTGATTATAGCTTTTGAGCCAATCGGAAAATGTAATACGTTGTAGTTTAGGCAGGCTTCGTTTGGGATGGAAGCCCAAGCAAGTTTTAAATATTGTCTTTAGGACTGGCGTTTCTTGTAGAATATTCAACAGGGGGGCAAAGAACCTAATTTTGTTGTTCAAGTTGTGAGCACGAGCAATCATCACATCGCGCTTTGATCTTTTATTGTTTTTGTGAAACTGGAATAGAAACTCAGACTTCAAAGCTGTCATATCGACTGCAGATGGGCATTCTTTGACACAGGCTTTGCAGCCTACACATAGTGCCATCGCCTCTTTAATCTCTGGGTGGTCTAATGGGTTATCCTTTGTACTGTTGCTCAAAAACTCTCTCAGCAGATTGGCCCTACCGCGGGTACTGTCCTTTTCGTTTCTTGTGACCCTAAAACTAGGACACATGCTACCCCCAGCGAATTGCATCTTTCGACAATCTCCAGACCCATTGCAAGCCTCTGCTGTTCTAAGCAAACCTTTTGAACCGCCAAAATCCATCATTGTTTCCAATTGATCACTTCTTCCCGTATCCGTTCTCAGTTGTTCGTCCATTTTAACAGGATGCACAATTTTACCCGGATTAAAGATGCCTTTTGGATCCCAAATGCTCTTTATTTTCTCAAGGACTCGGTTGTTGTCTTCGCCTAAAACTTTTGAAATAAACTCACTTCTGACCCTACCGTCGCCGTGCTCTCCACTGAGAGAACCTCCAAAAGATTTGACCAAATCAGCCGATGAGGCACTTATGGCTCTAAAATGTTGCTTCCCTTGGTCTGTTTTCAAGTCCAAAATAGGACGTAAATGCAGCTCCCCTGCCCCAGCGTGAGCATAATAAACAGCTTGTTGTCCATATTCGGCCATCAATTTGGAAAATTGGGTGATGTACTCAGGTAAATCCGACAGAGAAACGGCAGTATCCTCGATGCAAGCTACCGCTTTTTTGTCTCCCGGTAATAGAGCAAGTAATCCCAACCCAGCCTTTCTTAATTCCCATATGGCATCGGCGTTTTGATCTGTCAAAATGGGAAAGGCATATCCCATTCCCTTCGCCACCAGTTCAGCCTTTAACCGTTGGGCCTTTTTTGTCGCACCATCAAGAGAATGGTCCCTAAATTCTAACAAAATAATTGCCTCTGGATCTCCTTGAATAAAAAACCGATGGCTGTTGTATTCTGGACTGTTTTTAGTGCAATCCAAGACCGTTTTGTCCATGAGCTCACAGGCCGAAGGTTGATGAGTCATCATCAATACAGTAGCATCTAAACTTTCAATCAAATCACTAAAATGAACTGCCAATAATACACTTTCTGAAGGTGGCAGTGGCACTAAATTCAATTTTATAGCGGTGGTCACAGCAAGGGTTCCCTCCGAGCCACAAAGCAATTCGCAAAAGTTAAATAAACGCCCGTCAGGGACAATGGGGCCCATTTGAATTAAGGCGTCTAGGGCATATCCAGTATTACGTCTTTTGATATCCTGCTTTGGATATTCTCTGTGGATATGCTCTTGGACTTCTTTTTGACTGAGTAGGGCAATTGTAGCCTTGTATAGTCGACCTTCCAAATGGTCTTGAATTACTTTACCCTCGATCTGATTGTGAGTAAAAGCCTCGAAGGTGGCTTCGCTACCGTCACTCAATACGGTGGTCAGTGCTAAAACATGATCTCTGGTACTGCCATAGACAATGGAAGTAGAACCACACGAATTGTTACCTACCATACCACCTATGGTAGCTCTGTTAGCGGTTGAAGTGTTAGGTCCAAAAAATAAACCAAAGGGCTTTAGGTACAAATTGAGCGCATCTCTCACTACACCGGGCTCCACCCAAACATAGGATTCATCGGTATTCAATTCGAGAATCCTATCCATGTACTTGGACACATCTACGACCAACCCGTTACCCACAACTTGACCAGCTAACGAGGTTCCAGCGGCCCTAGGTATTATGGGAATACTGAATTTTTTAGAAAACCGAACCAATGCTTTCAAATCTTGGGAAGATTTTGGCCATGCTACAGCCGTTGGTTTCTCCCGATAGACACTCGCATCTGTTGCATATAGCGCCAAATGTAACGGATCCCATTTCAATTCTCCAGCAAGGCGCTGGCACAATTGTTGAAGCTCTAATTCAAGTAAATTGCCTTCTAAAATATCCACGATTTGAAGATATGGGAATTAATTGATTTATAAAACTCAAAAACAGTTAATAAGTGATCAAATAAAAGTTATAAATGCCTGTTAAAGTAAAATTTAAAATACTTCAATCCTATTATCTTTACCCAATGATTCAAAGGTGCTTATTTTTTATGATAGTTGGAGGAGGCCTGTCGTGCTATGGGCAGATAGATACAGGAGGCATTTTCACCTTCGATATAGATCAACCTGATATTGAAGCTACAACCAATTTCGAACTCAAGCGTCTGACAAACAAACCCAGTCTAACCAATATTTTTGTGTCACCAAAATTCTTGAATCAACCGCTTTCTAATGTTGACAGAAAAGAAAAGGGAATTGCTATGATTGACCCCAATCCACTGCCTTCTCCCACATGGACTAGGAAACCGCGATTTCAAGAAGGTAAGAGCAATCTGGAACAGTTCAGCAGGGACTATGATATGGGTGACATATCTACCACCTCTAGACAGATCAGGGTGGCCTGTCGCGATCACGAGTACGAAGATGGTGATCGGGTTCGGCTGATCCATAATGGCAAGATCGTTCATCCCAATTTGATTTTGAGAAATGCTGTGGTTTATATAGAAATTACCCTAACAGATGGGTTCAACACCTTAGAATTTTTTGCTCTTAACGAAGGCAGCTCAAGACCTAATACAGCTGAGATGAAGGTCTTCGACGAAAACGAACTCGTGATTGCTTCACACCAGTGGATGCTTACCACGGGCTACACCGCCCGATTATTAGTTTTAAAAAAATAGTGCAGTTTATTTACCCAACTGGGAGAAACCGCTGATGGTTCATTTCAATATGTTATATATTTGAGGTAAACCTCAAATTATGATAACTACAAACCACGAATTGGAATCATACCTCAAAAAGCACTTTATTCATAAAAGTAATTGGCTTCGCGCTGCAGTTCTCGGGGCTAATGACGGCATCTTATCAACTGCCAGTATTGCGATTGGCATGACTGCCGCTAGCGATTTGCGCTCTCCTATTGTTCTGGCCACTTTAGCTGGTTTGGTTGCTGGAGCACTATCTATGGCCGCAGGTGAATACGTCTCCGTGAGTTCGCAAACCGACGTTGAAAAAGCAGATATCGAAAGAGAACAACAAGAACTTCTCGAAATGCCCGAAGTGGAACTTCAACTTTTGGCGAAAATCTATGAAAATAGAGGGTTAAAAAAAGAAACCGCTAAAAAAGTTGCCGAAGAATTGACAGCCCACGATGCCCTGGGCGCCCATATCCGCGATGAATTGGGGATCAACGAAATCAGTCAAGCCAAACCCATTCAAGCAGCTTTAGCTTCTGGTGGAGCCTTTACGGTTGGTGGTCTTCTACCTTTTATCGTAACACTTTTTTACCCCTTGAATCTATGGCGTACAGCTTATACGGCTTTGCCCTATTCTTTTTGATTTTACTCGGAGTCATTTCAGCTAAAACAGGGGGCTCAAGCGTTCCAAAAGCTATTGTACGGATTGTCTTTTGGGGTACAGTAACTATGGGACTTACTGCCTTGGTAGGCCATTTTTTTGGTGTTAATATGGCTTGATAGCAGGTTTAATAATTACTTTCCGATACAAAACTTGCCGAAAATGGTGCCCAAAATATCTTTATCCACATCAATAGCACCTGTTATTTCGGACAAGGCGTAAAGAGCTTCTTTCAAGTCTACCGCCAGCAGGTCTCCCGAGAGCCCCGCTTGCAAGCCTTGTTGCACAGATCCAACGGCTGCCAATACTTGGATCATGGCATTGTAATGTCTGATATTGGCCACTACCACCTCACTGGAGCTCTTCATCTGGTTGACCTCCCAATCGAGCATACCTTTCAATGAACGGATGGAAGCGTCATCAAAACAACTGATACCCGTCAAAGTATTGGCATAGGTTCCGTTGAGTTCAGTCTTTAGCTGAGAATTAAATTCATTTTCGAAAAAACCACCGTGTTGATCTATTTTATTTTCGACCAATATGACAATCAACTTATCGTGATATAAGGTCTTGATATCTCGAATAACCTCCTCAGGCGTACTGTCTAAACGATCATATAAATACAGCAGGATTTTGGCATTGGCAATTTTTTCTTTGGCTCTTTCAATGCCCATAGACTCAATTTGATCGGAAGTTTCGCGCAGGCCCGCCGTATCAATGAATCGATATTTGATACCTTGAATGACCAAGGTGTCTTCAATGGTGTCTCGTGTCGTTCCAGCAATATCGGACACAATAGCCTTTTCCTCCTTAAACAAGGCATTGAGTAAGGACGATTTGCCCGCATTTGGTTTTCCGGCAATTGCTACTGGAACGCCCTCTTTGAGCACATTGCCATAGGCGAAAGAATCGGCCAAGGAATTGAGTTTAAATTGCAATGTTTCTAGCAGTTTTTCCAATTCAGACCGGTTAGCAAATTCCACATCCTCTTCCGAAAAATCGAGTTCGAGTTCAATTAAGGCTGTAAAATTGATGAGTTGCTGGCGCAAATCTTCAATTTCTGTAGAGAAACCACCCCGCATTTGCTGCATAGCCACGTTATGGGCGGCCTGTGATTCCGAAGCTATAACGTCGGCAACGGCTTCTGCTTGGGACAGATCCAGTTTTCCATTGAGAAATGCGCGCAATGTAAATTCTCCTGGATTGGCCAATCTGGCGCCCATTTGGATCAATAACTTTAAAATTTCTTGTTGAATAAAAACTGAGCCGTGGCAAGATATTTCTATTATGTCTTCACCAGTGTAAGACTTCGGGTTTTTAAACAAACTAACCACAACTTCATCCAATAATCTTTCACCCTGCCACAGAGAACCAAAATGAACGGAATGAGATTGTTGAGCAGCTAGGGATTCACCAGACGGTTTTTTAAACACCTTCTCGACAATAGCAATGGAATCATCACCTGACAGTCTAATGACCGCAATGGCTCCCATACCTTGTGAGGTTGAGATAGCCACAATAGTATCTGGTTGGTAAGCTGTTGTCATCGATTGCATTTCGGCAAAATTAGCAAATTGAAGGAGACTTGACGCATTTGATCAACTATCGTATATTTGGCCTTTCATAAACCAACACCTTTTACCATGAATTTATCGCCATTTCTAAAAACAAATAACCTATTCGCCGCTGCCCTTTTTGCGGTCTCATTGATTGGACTTCAGTCATGCGAGACTGATATGGACCGCGGGTTTGGCACCTACACTGTAACCGTTCAGGGAGATAGCTTAATTGACGGCGTTCGCAGCTTTATGACTATTCGTAAAAAAGGAAAAGAAATTTTAAAGGATTCCTCTGTAGTTTTCAAGAATCAGATTGTCTTTAAGGGCCAGTGCGACTCTTTGGAACTCGTTGCTGTTGAAATTGAAGGAATAACGGGTCGTTTCCCAGTTATTCTCGCGCCAGGAACTACCCAAGTGGCTCTAAATCGCGACACCATCAATTTGTCCTCTGCTACTGGGAATAAACCTAACGAGGACTTTATGGGATACAGGGAAGAAAACAAAGTCGTCAACCAAAAAATGATGGCAGTTTCATTAGCCCTGCGCGATGCTAAGAGAACCAATGACAAGGTCGCTCAAGATTCACTTCAACCTATTTACCAAGAATCTATCAGTAGTTTCCGCTTTTTTCCATATGATTTCATCGAAAAAAATGCTGACTCTGACATGTGTTTGTTGATGCTTGATGAAATGGTGCAAGCCCGACTAAATCCAAAATTTTTGGACAGAGTTAAGAGCAGTTACCAGGCCCTAGCAAAGACCATCCAAAAAAATGAAATCAATCGCAGACGAGGCGCACGTATTAAAGCAGCCATCGATTTACTTGAAAACACCAAAACAGAGGCCAACACGCCCTAATATATGCAGCTGCTCTCATTTTTGTTGATTTACCCTTGGCTTTGGTTGCTCTCACTACTTCCTATGAGATTCTTATATATCCTCTCCGATTTTTGCTACCTTCTACTCTACAAGATCTTTGGTTATAGAAAAAAAGTCGTCTCTGAAAATCTCAAATTAGCCTTTCCAGACAAATCAGCTCATGAACGAGCCCTGATTGAAAAGCGTTTTTTTCACCATTTGACGGATTTGCTTTTTGAGTTTGTAAAGTCATTGACTATCAGTGAAAAAGAAATGAAACGTCGGATGACTTTTAAAAACTTGGAAGTCATTCAAGACGCCTACAACCAAGGGCAGCATGTCAACTTGGTTTGCGGACACTATGGAGGCTGGGAATGGATGTTTATTTTAGATGAATTTATTTCACACCATAGCATTGCTATTTATAAAAAATTGAACAACAAATATTTTGATCGCATGGTCAAACGTATTCGGGCCAGATACAATACCTTGCTCGTCCCGACTACCGAGGCTCTGGCCCTTATAGCTAGAAGAGTTGAAAGCAGTCAACTCACATTTTGTGCTTTCAATGCGGACCAATCTCCTAATCCCAGAAAGGCCAGATATTGGAGGTCTTTCATGGGTATTGAAACCCCTGTGCATACCAGCGCAGAAATGCTCGCCAAGAAATATAATATGGCGGTTATCTTCCTTGATATTCATAAGCAAAAACGAGGATATTACGAAGCCCGATTCGAATTGATCAGCAATACTCCTGCCGAATTTGCAGACTACGACATCACCGATATTTTCTTTGAAAAATTAGAGCAGCAAATCTACAGAGACCCGGCCTATTATCTGTGGTCGCATCGCAGATGGAAACACCGTCGTGAAAATTTCGCTTAGAGCGATTTCAACTCGGTAATAAAATCTTGAGCTACAGCATCTGCTTGGTCCTGTGATGGGGCCTCTACATATATTCGAATAATAGGTTCGGTATTACTCTTACGCAAGTGCACCCAATGATGAGCAAAGTCAATTTTGACGCCATCGATAGTAGTGACTTGTTCATGCTTATACCGCTCAATCATTTGAGACAGTAGGCTGTCAGTGTCCAAGTCTGGTGTAAGTTCAACCTTTTGTTTACTCATAAAATAATCGGGATAAGATTTTCTCAAATCCGATACTTTCATGGGGTTTTTAGCTAGTAAACTTAAAAATAAAGCAATGCCCGCCAAGGCGTCTCTTCCATAGTGTAACTCGGGCAATATAACACCACCATTACCCTCACCACCGATGACCGCATTGGTTGCCTTCATCATACTTACCACATTGACCTCGCCCACAGCACTGGCACTATAGGTTTGACCATATTTGATGGTTACATCATGCAATGCCCGTGAAGAACTCATATTACTTACCGTTGCCCCAGGCGTATGAGACAACACATAATCTGCGCAAGCTACTAGGGTGTATTCTTCACCAAACATTTCTCCATCTTCACACACAAAGGCTAAACGATCTACATCAGGATCTACGGCAATGCCAAAATCTGCGCGTTGTTGGACGACCATATCTGACAAATCGCGCAAATGGGCTTTTAACGGCTCCGGATTGTGGGGAAACTGCCCGTTGGGCTCACAATATAAGGGGATAGTTTGTACACCTAAAGCTTCCAATAAACGCGGAACAGCAATGCCTCCAGAAGAATTAACTCCATCGACCACTACCTTAAATTTGGCTTTTTGAATAGCTTGAACATCTACTATATCCAATTCTAATACGGCTTCTATGTGCAAATCAATATAGGCGTCATTGATGGTGATTTTACCCAATTCATCAACACCAGCAAATTGGTGATCATTGGCTTTAACGTGGTTTAGGATGGCTTCACCAGCTGTCGCATCTAGAAATTCTCCTCGGTGATCCAACAGCTTTAAAGCATTCCACTCCTTGGGGTTGTGACTGGCCGTAAGAATAATACCTCCATCGGCATGCTCCATAACAACAGCCATTTCTACAGTTGGCGTGGTAGATAGCCCTAAATTGACCACATTAATACCTTGGCCGACAAGGGTTTGCATGACCAATTCTTGAATCATGGGACCAGAGGGTCTGGCATCGCGACCTATCACCACGCGATACTGACTTTTGTTCCAGTTAGATTTAAGCCAAGTACCATAGGCGGCAGCAAAAGAAACCGCCTCAATTGGCGTTAGATTATCTCCTGGAGCACCACCAATGGTACCTCGTATTCCAGAAATCGAAGAAATGAGTGTCATGTCAATAAAATTTCACCAAAGATACTAAGCTATGTGGTTATCTGAGCTTGAAATCCTAACTTCGTCCGATGAATTATTTGGCACACTTGCATTTATCGGGTAAAAACCAAGGCGTTATGCTTGGTAATTTTATGGCGGATGGCATTCGTGGGGAACAATATTTAGACTATCCTGAAGCCCTTCAGCGCGGTATACTAATGCACAGATGGATTGATCAATTCACCGATCAACACCCCATTGTTCGACAAAGTAAAAAACGCCTGTTTCCTTCCCAAGGTCACTATGCTGCTGTGGTAGTGGATATGATGTACGATCATTTTTTAGCCAAAAATTGGATGCAATTCAGCGATACCCCTTTAGAAATTTACGCCCAAACGTTTTATGCCTATCTGGATCAAAATACTGACTTACTCCCCCACAGGATTTTGCATCTCAAACCTTTTCTCATTAAACAAAATTGGCTTGTCGCCTACAGTTCAACAGATGGCCTACATAGAGCCCTGAAAGGCATGCACAGCAGAACCTCTCATCATTCAAACATGGATACAGCAGTTGTTGAAATCATCAAAGATTACGACATCTATTACAATGAGTTTTCTGCCTTTTATAATGATCTTGAGACTCAGGCGCTAAAAGAATGGCCCCATCTCCATTGAACCGCTAGTAAAACCTCTCATTAGACGCAATTACAGCAACTTCAAGGTGCTCAAAAAAAAGTCTATTTTCTTGTCTGTATTCAACATATGTTATTAAGTAAGAATTTCAATGAAGCAACGTGAAACAGTCTTTATCTTAATGGAAAGATTATAAAAAAAATAGCTTCCTTGCTATTAGAGGCTTCCCTATTTTGAAGCCTTACCCTTTTTGAAGTCTTCACAATTTTCTGTAAGGATACGGCATTTGTATGACCCCCAACCCAAAAAAACATCTAAAATTATTTACCTTAGGCGCAGAAATATCAATTTATGGATCTCAACAGAGTATACAGCATGTCATTTGCAGGCGTCTATCGTCATTACATCCGTAAAGCCGAAAAAAAAGGGCGCACCAAAGAAGATGTTAACACCATCATTTTCTGGCTTACCGGTTATGATCAAGGTGCTTTACAACGAATCATCGCCGACAAAACTGACTTCCAAACATTTTTCAAAGAAGCGCCCAGACCAAACCCCAATGTCTCCAAAATCAAAGGACTCATCTGCGGTCATCGCGTTGAGGACATCGAAGAACCCCTCATGCAAAAGATTCGCTATTTGGATAAACTGATTGATGAATTGGCACGTGGCAAGGCTATGGAAAAAATCTTGAGATCCTGAGAAAAAACACCTCCGTTTCAGCATAGGTGTTCTGTGATTATTATTCTTGACTTAAAGTGCTACTTGTTTTCCCTTTGCAATTAAAAGGTGTAATTTTGCCGTTTGCCAAATATGGAACAGAAAGGGGAGTTTATTGAAGTTTTAGGTGCCCGGGTTCACAACCTGAAAAACATCGACTTAAGCATTCCTAGGAACCAGCTGGTAGTCATCACAGGGCTCTCTGGTAGTGGGAAGTCTTCCTTGGCTTTTGACACCATTTATGCCGAAGGACAGAGACGGTATATCGAGACCTTTTCAGCCTATGCCAGGCAGTTTTTAGGTGGGTTAGAACGCCCTGATGTCGATAAAATTGATGGTCTTTCTCCCGTCATTGCTATTGAACAAAAAACTACCAACAGATCACCGCGGTCGACAGTAGGAACCATCACAGAAATTTACGATTTTCTCAGATTGCTATTCGCACGCGCCGGTGAAGCTTACAGTTATAACACCAATGAAAAAATGGTCAGTTATTCTGATGAACAGATTTTGGATCTGATCACAACTCATTTTAATGGGCAAAAGATTACCATTTTAGCGCCAGTGGTTAAATCTAGAAAGGGGCATTATCGGGAATTATTCGAATCCATAGCCCGGCAAGGATTTATCAAGGTGAGGGTGGATGGCGTGATCATGGATATCAGTCGCGGTATGAAAGTCGATCGCTATAAAACCCACGATATCGAGATTATCATAGACCGTTTGGAAGTTAGGCCGACAGAGGATTTTAAAAAACGACTGAAGGAAAGTATCATTACCGCCATGTATCAAGGCGATGATTCGCTGATGGTTTTACCTCATGAGACAGGAGACATAAGATATTTTAGCCGCCATTTGATGTGTCCAACAACGGGAATTTCCTATGCGCAGCCAGAACCAAATAATTTTTCATTTAATTCGCCAAAGGGTGCCTGCGCTAGCTGTGACGGTCTGGGGGTATTACACCGTGCCAATATGTCTAAAATCATTCCTGACGATAGTCAGTCCATTAAACAGGGTGGTTTGGCGCCCCATAGTAACTCAAAGGACACATGGATTAGCCGACAACTTGAAACCATTGCTCTGTGCTACCAGTTCACACTAGCTGACCCAATTAACAAAATTCCAAAAAAAGCCCTCGACATCATTTTATATGGTGGCAAAGAACAGTTTGAAGTCAAAAGCGACACACTTGGCGTTACTCGCAATTTAAAAATTGACTTCGATGGGATTGTAACCTTTATTGAGCAGCAATTTAACCATACCGATTCGGGTCCTTTGAAACGCTGGGCCAAATCGTATATGGAGCAAGTCCTTTGCCCAGAATGTCAAGGTGGTCGGCTTAAAAAAGAAGCCCTTTTCTTTAAAATCAACGGTAAAAATATCGCTGAATTATCATCAATGGACATTCAGGAGTTGTCCACGTGGATGGCTCAGTTGGAACCTCAACTTAGCAGCCAACAGTTGGCCATAGGCTCGGAGGTGCTCAAAGAAATTGCCACACGTATTGAATTTTTATTGAATGTAGGTCTGGACTATTTAACGTTAGGACGCAGTTCCAAGTCATTGTCTGGTGGTGAGGCACAACGTATCAGACTGGCGACACAAATTGGATCGCAATTGGTTGGTGTGCTGTACATACTTGACGAGCCAAGTATCGGTCTGCATCAAAGGGACAATGAAAAGTTAATCCATTCCTTGATTAATTTGAGAGATGTCGGCAATTCTATTATTGTTGTTGAACACGATAAAGATATGATTCTAAAAGCCGATCATGTTATTGACATGGGGCCATTCGCAGGAAAACACGGCGGAGAGATCATCGCTCAGGGTACCCCAAAGGAAATTTTAAAATATCACAACCTCACCTCAGACTACCTCAACGGCACCTTATCGTTAGCAATTCCTGAAAAAAGACGGAAAGGTAATGGTCAAGAAATTGTGTTGAATGGGTGCACTGGCAACAACCTTAAAAATGTGAGTGTACATTTTCCTTTGGGACTAATGATTGGCGTGACAGGTGTATCGGGAAGCGGAAAATCTACTCTGGTCAATGAAACGCTTTACCCCATAATGAACGCCCATTACTTCAACGGAGTGAAAGTGCCTATGCCCTACTCAAGCATTTCAGGACTAGAACACATCGACAAAGTCATAGATATCAATCAATCTCCCATTGGGAGGACACCTCGAAGCAATCCAGCCACTTACACGGGTGTATTTAGCGAGATCAGGAATTTGTTCGTCAAAATTCCAGAAGCCATGATTAGAGGGTATAAACCAGGACGATTCAGCTTTAATGTGACTGGTGGCCGGTGCGAGACATGTAAAGGTGGTGGGCTAAGAGTCATTGAAATGAATTTTCTTCCCGATGTTTTCGTGGAGTGTGAAACCTGCTCTGGCAAGCGCTTTAACCGCGAAACTTTAGAAGTGCGTTATAAGGGGAAAAGCATCAGCGACGTTTTGGAAATGACCATTGACGAATCTGTTGTGTTTTTTGAACATATACCTAAAATTTACCGAAAACTAAAAACGCTTCAAGATGTCGGCTTGGGGTATATCTCTTTAGGACAACAATCTACAACCCTATCAGGAGGAGAGGCACAGCGCATTAAATTGGCAACAGAATTATCGAAAAAAGATACGGGCAGTACCTTTTATATTTTAGACGAGCCCACAACAGGTCTTCATTTTGAAGATATCCGAATTTTAATGGGTGTTTTAAACAGGTTGACCGACAAGGGCAACACCGTTTTAATCATTGAACACAATTTAGATGTCATTAAACTGGTGGACCACATCATCGATCTTGGTCCAGAAGGCGGCAAAGGCGGCGGCCAGATCATGGGCACTGGAACTCCGGAGGAGATTTGCAAAATTTCCAAAGGCTATACCGCACGCTATTTAAAAAAAGAGTTATATTAACCTCAATAATACATTTCAAATGAGTTCACATAAAGATTGGAACGACAAGAAAACAAATGACTCTTGGGCGATTTTCAAAATAATGGGGGAATTTGTAGAGGGTTTCGAGCGAATGAGTCGCATTGGGCCCTGCATTTCCATTTTTGGTTCAGCCCGAACACCAGAGTCAGAACACTATTACCAATTAGGTCAAAAAATTGCAGAGCGCATAGTCGAAGATGGTTACGGCGTAATCACTGGTGGTGGTCCTGGAATCATGGAAGCTGCCAACAAAGGTGCTAAAAAGGCCGAGGGGCCATCAGTGGGATTGAACATCGAGCTGCCCATGGAGCAATATGCCAATCCCTATATTGACCACGACAAATTGCTGAATTTCGACTATTTTTTTGTCAGAAAAGTCATGTTTGTCAAGTATGCCCAAGGCTTTGTCGTTATGCCGGGTGGCTATGGCACATTGGACGAATTGTTTGAAGCCATTACCCTTGTTCAAACAAGAAAAGTGAGTGCCTTCCCTATCATTTTGGTCGGTAAAGATTTTTGGGGAGGCATGATAGCATGGATTGAAAAAGTGGTTTTGAATCAATTCAAAAATATCAGTCCCGAAGATTTGTCCCTCATGCATCTGGTCGATACACCTGACGAGGTCATTGCCATTCTTAATGATTTTTACCGCAACACAAGCTACAGCCCCAATTTCTAAGCTGCACTTATCTGCTGTTATATCCAGTCTGTCTCAATACAATAACCAAGGAAAATAACAACAGAATATGAAAATACGATTTGTCCTTATCATTGGCGTCGCTCTTGCGATCAATTCGGTTAGGGCTCAGGAGGCACTCAATTTGATATTTTACAATTTATTACAATTCCCTTCTCTAGGTAATCCCGACCGCATTGATCATCTCGAGGCCATTATTGACGCGACTCGGCCAGACCTATTTATGGTTTGTGAGCTAAATAATCAAGAAGGGGCAAACCTTATAGAGTTAAGACTTCAAAACACCCTTCCCTCCTATGTTGCTGCCCCCTTTTGGGCCAATTCCTCCGATGATAACAGCAATGATCTCAATAACTTACAGAATCTCATTTTTTACGACACCAACAAATTTATCCTCGATGATCAAGATGTTGTAGTCACATACTTGAGAGACTTCAATCATTATGTTTTAAAACTTAATACTGTTAATCAGGCTACTAATCCTCTAATGCTTCACGTTTTTGTTGGCCATTTAAAAGCGTCTTCTGGATCAACCAATGAGCAACTCAGATTAGATATGGCTCAAGATTTTACGACCTACATTGACAGCTTAGACAGTAATTCCTATGTTATTTTAGCGGGAGATTTCAATCTCTACGACGATGACGAGCCCGCTTACCAAGAATTTCTGAACGCCAGTAATAATATCCCTCTAATTGATCCTGCGAATCGCCCAGGTGATTGGCATAATAATGTTGCCTACCTGGATGTGTTTTCTCAATCAACCCATGCCCTATCGGGTGACGGCTTTGCCTCTGGTGGATTTGACGACCGGTTTGACTTCATCCTGTGCTCGGGCAACTTGATTAACGGAAACGAGATCAGTTATATCGAAAACAGCTACGCCACTGTCGGCAATAACAATAACCCCGATTGCTTTAATCAATCGATAAATGCTGTTGATTGTGAAGGAGAGTTATATGGTATCGCACTTCGCGACCACCTGTACCATATGAGTGATCATTTGCCCATAACGATGCAATTGGCCGTAAATGATAATTTTTTAAACACGTCGGCATACAACCTCAACCATAGAGACTTTGAACTGGCCTACAGCCATATAACAGACAGTCTAGAAATTTCTGTAAATTCCCGCATATTTGGTGATAAAAATTACCTGCTTATTTATGACATTATGGGTCGTTTGATTTACGAAACACCTATTGGTTACAACTCTAAATTTTTCATTCCTTCAGCTCATATGCCCGAAGGCCAATACCTTATAAAGAGTAGTGTCTCAACGGCCCCAGCTCAAAAATTTTTTAAACATTGACAAACACTGCCCCAAAATTTACCGCTCTTCTACTGTTGGTCTCTTGTCAAACTTGGGGTCAACTGAGCATGAAGGTCAAGGCCCAATATTCAGAGCACAATAAAACACTGCATGTTACTCAAGACGTTGAGTACACCAATACCAGTAATGACACCTTAACAGAAATCTATTTGCACGATTGGAACAACAGCTACAGTTCTCGCAACACGGCTTTAGCCCAAAGGTTTGAAGAAGAATTTATTTCAAATTTTTATTACGCCAATAATTCAGATTATGGGTTTACTGAAATCAAGAGTTGGACAGAGGCGAATGGAGATGTGTTGCTCTATGAGCACCCTACTAACCAAGCGGATATATGGAAAATTACCTTGAATCGGCCATTGATTTCGGGGGAAACCCTGCCGTTTACAATTGACTACAAATTGGTATTACCAAACAGCAAATTTACCGGCTATGGTCAAGACAACAAAGGCAACGTTTATCTCAAAAACTGGTTGCTTTGGCCAGCTGTTTATGAGGAGAAATGGATATTGCAATCCAATAAGAATTTGGATGATTTATACTCCCCTAAAGCTCAAATGGTGTTTCACCTGACCACCGATAGCCCGATGTATATCTACTCCGATCTGATCAATCCAAACGATGCTATCAACCGACCCACTGCTGCGGCACAGTGGTTTGGAGACAGCCACAATTGTACCCTCATATTGCAAAGGGAAGAACCGCTGACTGTTTTCGAAACTGACCATTTACATATTGCAACAGATTTAGACGATACGAATCTGGAAAATGAGCTCAAGGAGGCGTCAATTGAAAAAGTGACACTTTTTCTAACTGATATTTTTGGAAAGATATCAGAGGCTCAGATGCCGGTAACTGAGGCGGCCGGAAAACATAGTCCTGTTTACGTTTTAAATCAATTTCCAGCATTTTTAAAGCCCTACCCTAAAGCGTTACAGTTTGAACTTGAACTGGTCAAACAAATTACTCACAATGCGTTGGATCAGCGGCTAGATATCAATCCAAGAGATGAATTTTGGTTACAATCTGGTATAGAGACCTATGTTTTGATTCAGTTTGTTGAGACTCACTACCCTGACCTAAAATTATTGGGCAACATATCGGATTGGTGGGGTATTAGAACTTATAATTTGGCCAAACTTCCTTTTAATGGTCAATACCGATTATTCTACGAACAGGCGGCACGAACAAATAGAGATCAACCTCTGACCACCCCAAAAGACAGCTTGTTGAAATTCAATCAAACTTATGCCAACCCCTTTAAAGCAGGTGTAGGATTCAAATATATGGACAGCTTTGCAGGGCAACCCTTGGTCAAAGAAGCCATGTCAACCTTTTTTAAGGACGGTCAAACGGATAAACTTACCGCTGATAAATTTCGTGCTCATGTCGAAGCCAAATCAAGTAAATCATTGAGCTGGTTTTTTGACCGATTCATTCAGCAAAATGATAAATTAGATTTTAAAATTCGAAGAAAATCACCCGAACAATTTGAACTCAACGACCAAGCAAAAAGTGGTATTCCCTTTGAAATGAAAGTCATCTACAAGGACGGTACGATGGAACATAAGTGGATAGAGGATGGTTTCGCCACATGGACTGATCCAAACACTGAACAGATTGTTTTAAATCCCAACAACAGCATCCCAGAAGTCAAATACAATAACAACAGTGCTACCGTCAGCAAACGGTTTTTCTCCTACCGGCCGTTCAAAATCAAAATCGGAACCGATATAGAAGATTCTTCACACAGTCAGTTTTTTGTTATTCCGGTAGCTGATTTTGGAAACATTTATGACGGGCTTAGTATAGGTGGATACTTTACCAACCATGCCTTATTGCGGAAATCATTCAGAGTGAATTTTGTGCCTCAATTTTCAACCAAGTCAAAAATATGGACGGGAAGAGCTTCTCTCATTAACTATCATAATAACGCCAATTTTAAGCTATATAACATCACCTCGGGGGTGTTTGGCAGCTATAATTCTATCGGCCTTAACAAATTTGGACGACTCATTTCACCTTTTGTTTTATTGAATTTTAGAGATCCTGAGAACTTGCGTTCCAATGCCCGTCAAAATATCACCTTACGATATGTATCAATCACCAATGATGCTGTTTTTGAATCAGATCTGTCTCCAAACTACGGTGTATTGAATTTGAGATATGGCGCATCCGACAACAATTTGTTTGACTACAACAGCAGAAAGATAGATTTTCAGGTATCAGGAGACTTTGGCAAACTAAGTCTTGAATATCAATACAGGAAATTGACCAATAAACGTCAGTTCAATTTGAGACTATTTGCGGGAGCCTTCCTTTTCCACAATATTAAGCATACAGACTTTTTCGACTTTTCACTTGACCGACCTTCCGATTATCTGTTCGAGTACGATTATTTAGGAAGAGCAGAAAGTCAGGGTATTTTTAGCCAACAAATTTACATCTCTGATGGGGGGTTCAAGTCCATCCTCAATCCACGAACAGCCAACGAATGGATGGCAACAGCTAACGTCAGCGGGAGCATCTATCGCTGGATTGAAGCCTATGGCGATATCGGGTGGAGTAAAAACAGTACCAATAATTCCCCCTTTTTCGTCTATGATTCTGGCATCAGATTGAACTTTATTCCTGACTATTTTGAACTCTATTTTCCTATTTTTTCGAATCTGGGTTGGGAAATTTCTCAGTCCAATTACTCCAATAAACTGAGATTTGTGGTGACCACATCACCCAATAAGTTGGTAGAGTTATTTAGGAGAAAATGGTTTTAATTGCACAGACTCCCAATAATGGTTAAATTTGGTCCATTCCATAAAACTAGTAAGGTGCTCAATTTTGAAGGTTTAGAAACTGTTTTGACGTTCGAGGATTTCAAAGCCTCTTTGTTATCAGATTATCGCTTGGCCTATTTGAGCCGACAATGCAGCTTATTGGGTCGCAAGGAAGTATTGACAGGAAAAGCCAAATTTGGCATTTTTGGCGATGGAAAAGAACTTCCGCAGCTCGCCTGGTCAAAAGTCTTTCAAAATGGTGATTTCCGATCTGGTTATTACAGGGATCAAACCTTCATGATGGCCATTGGAGCCCTAAATCCAGAGTCTTTTTTTGCCGGATTATACGCCCATACCGATCTCGACGCTGAACCCATGAGTGCCGGCAGACAGATGGGAGGGCATTTTGCTACTCACAGTTTAGACCAAAACGGCAATTGGTTAAATTTGATGGAACAAAAAAATTCGAGTGCCGACCTTTCCCCCACTGGAGCTCAAATGCCCAAGTTGTTAGGACTGGCTCAAGCGTCCAAGATTTATAGGGCATTACCCGAAATCACAGCGCCTAAATTCACAGAAGGTGGCAGTGAAGTGGCCTGGGGAACCATCGGTAACGCTAGTACTAGCGAGGGCTTGTTTTTCGAAACCATTAATGCCGCAGGTGTCCTTCAAGTACCCATGGTCATCAGTGTTTGGGACGATACCTATGGTATTTCAGTCCATGCCAAACACCAAACGACCAAAGAGAGTATTTCTGAGATTCTCTCTGGATTCCAACGCTCACAGAACAATCCTGGTTTTGAAATCATACAGGTGAAAGGATGGGACTATCCAGCCCTCGTCGGCGCCTATGAAAGTGCCAGCGAATTGGCCAGAACCAAGCATATTCCAGTCCTGATCCACGTCACAGAATTGACACAACCTCAGGGGCATTCCACATCTGGGTCGCATGAGCGCTATAAAAATAGTGATCGATTGAGTTGGGAGAATGAGTTCGACTGTTTGACGCAGTTCAAAAATTGGCTTATTCAAAAAGAATATTGCACCCAACAACAATTGAGTCATGTCGAGGCAGACTGCGAGCAAGAGGTCAATACTGCGCAAAAATCTGCCTGGAAGGCTTATTTGGCACCCATTTTGGAGGAGCAAAAAAATTTACTTCATGTATTAACACCCTTGTTGACTAAGACCTCTAATAAAGCTTTTGTTGAGACTTCAATCAACACGCTCAAAGAGAATAAAACGCCCATCAGAAAAGATGTCTTGACCACTGCCAGAAAGGTGTTGCGACAATGTCACGATCTCAAACCAATAGACAAATCGGGCTTACATGATTGGATTGAGACTTACCAAGCTCGGCAATTCGATAACTACAGTAGTTTCCTCTATTCTGTGCAATCCGAACAAGCCAAATCATCCGCAGTTGTGCCGCCAGTTTATGCCGACGGCACACCTCAAGTTGATGGTCGTGTGATTTTGAGAGATAATTTTGAAGCCTTATTGAGCAAGTATCCTGAGGTATTGATTTTTGGCGAAGATGCTGGTGTTATTGGCGATGTCAATCAAGGTCTTGAAGGCCTGCAAGAGAAATTTGGTCCATTGCGGGTTGCCGATACTGGTATTCGTGAGGCTAGCATTATTGGTCAGGGTATTGGCATGGCCATGAGAGGTCTCCGACCCATAGCAGAGATTCAGTATTTAGATTATGTTTTATACGGTCTTCAAATCATGAGCGACGATATCGCTACCTTACACTACCGCACTAAAGGCCGTCAAAAAGCGCCTTTAATTGTGAGAACACGAGGACATCGTTTAGAAGGTATTTGGCATTCGGGGTCGCCAATGGGAGGCATCGTTAATTTACTTCGTGGCATGTTTATACTGGTGCCGAGAAATATGACTCAGGCTGCTGGTTTTTACAATCACCTCATGCTAATTGATACCCCAGCTATGGTGGTGGAATGCCTCAACGGCTATCGGTTAAAAGAAACCTTACCCGAAAATTTAGGCAGCTTCACTACACCCTTTGGTGAAGTGGAAACGTTGAAATCGGGTACCGATTTAACCATCGTTTCCTATGGCTCCACCTTGCGTTTGGTGTTGGAAGCCGCACAAGAACTATCGACTGTCAATATAAATGTTGAAGTTATTGATATTCAGTCACTTATACCTTTTGACTTAAATCAAAATATTAAGAAAAGTGTCGCCAAAACTAACCGATTATTGGTTGTTGACGAAGACGTTCCTGGCGGTGCATCTGCCTATATTTTGGATGCGGTTATCAATGGCCAACAAGCTTTTGAATACTTGGACAGCGCGCCTCAAACCTTGACGGCAAAGGAGCACCGACCAGCATACAGTACGGATGGCGATTATTTTTCAAAACCTTCTGTGGATGATATTTTTGAAAAGGCCTACGCCATCATGAATGAGGCTAATCCTGCTCAGTATCCAGCCCTGTAAATGATCAGTGCATCAATCGATGCACCAGTTCTTTCAACAGGTCACCATCGGCAATTTCTCGCGCACCTACCCCCTTACCTTTGAGATCGTATTCTCGCAGCAAGGCAATATTACGGGAGGCATATTTCATAGGGTAATTACCAGCAGCTATCGCATAATCTTTGACGAAAAAAGGGTTGATCCCCAAGGCCGAAGCTACAGATCGGGGACTGTGGTCATTCAATACATGATATTGCATGATTTGAGAGAAATAGGAAAACAACATGCCTGTAGTTAGTACTAGAGGATGCATTTTGGGGTTTTCTGCAAAGTGCGCCGCAATTTGATAGGCTCTTTCCAACTGCCGATAGCCAATGGCATTGCGGAGTTCGAAAACATTAAAATCTTTAGATATACCGATATTGGTTTCTATATCCTCGGGTGTAATTTGATGTCCCTTAGGCAAAAGCAATTCTAGTTTTTCTAACTCATTGACAATTTTAGACAAGTCGTTTCCTAAAAATTCTACCAGCATCTGCGCAGCCTTTGGAACTATATCATATTGGCGTTGCTTTAAATAATCGTGAATCCAATGGGCGACCTTGTTTTCATAAAGGCTTTTACATGCCACAATCGCCCCACTTTTGGACACTGCTTTGTAGAAAGCCTTGCGTTTGTCTAGGATTTTGTATTTATAATTGAGGACCAGAACCGTAGATGGCTGCGGGTTAGCAGCGTAAGCAGCCATTTGATCTATGGTTTTAACCCAATCCTGTGCCTCTTTAACAATAATCAATTGACGCGCTGACATCATTGGATAGCGCTTAGCGCTCGAAACCACATCTTCCACACTGGTATCTCTAGCATAGCATACCATTTCATTAAAGGCCCTTTCCTCTTCTTTTAAGGCGTTTTTTTTGATTTCAGCAGTAATCAGGTCAATATAGTAGGTTTCGTCGCCCATCAAGACGTAAATAGGCCGAAACTCTTGTTTCCTGATTTCCGCTAAGATGGCGTCGATCTCATTCATTCAAAAAAATTCATCATTTTTGCAAGATGCAGACACTGTCTTTTCCATCTTATGCGTTTAGGTTCAAAAGTAGCGAAAATAAACGGCTCATTTTTGACCCGATACGCAAAAAATATGTCCAACTCCAACCCGAGGAGTGGGTGCGTCAGCATTGTTTGCAGTTCATCCTTCAGGACAAGGGCTATCCCGCCAGTTTAACGAATGTTGAAAAAAAAATCAAGGTAGGCCAAACAACCAAACGCTACGATATTATTGTCTATAAATCCAATGGTCAGGTGGCTTTAGTGGTGGAATGCAAAGCCCCAAGTGTATCGATATCGCAAAACGCTTTTGACCAAATCGCTCGCTACAACCTCACCCTAAAGGCCGACTTTTTAATGGTCACCAACGGGCTGGATCACTATTTCTGTCAAATGGATCACGAGCAAGAACGTTATATCTTTTTGAATGACATACCTAACTTCCGCCAATGAAAACAGCTATTGTACTTTTGAATTGGAACGGTCAGGCACTGCTCGAACGCTTTTTGCCAGATCTGCTGTTACACGCTCAGTCATTGGCCTCCGTATATGTCGTTGACAATGCTTCTAACGATGGTTCTGTTGATTTTATCAAAACCAACTTCCCCGAAATTCATCTCATACAACATCAAAGCAATCTGGGTTATGCCGATGGTTATAACCGTGCAGTTGGTCAAATTGACGCCGACCTGTTGTGTCTGATCAACAACGACGTCCTAACCACGGCGGGTTGGCTCGAGCCCATGATCGCGGCCTTCAAATCCAAGCCGTTGCTGGCCATGGCCCAACCCAAGATCTTAAACCTCAACCGCCCCACTCATTTTGAATACGCCGGTGCAGCCGGCGGATTTTTAGATCGGTTTGGATATCCATTTTGTCGAGGGCGGATTTTTGACCATGTGGAAGAAGACCGCAACCAATATGCCACAGCAGAAATATTTTGGGCTTCAGGAGCCTGCCTATTTGTACGCAAAAATGTCTTTGAATCCTTAAAAGGTTTTGACGGTAGTTTTTTTGCGCATATGGAAGAAATTGATTTGTGCTGGAGAGCTAAACTTTTGGGACATCAAGTTTGGGCCATTATGGAGAGTCAGGTCTTTCATTTGGGAGGCGGAACCCTCACCTATAACAGCCCCAGAAAAACAAGATTGAACTTTCGCAATTCTCTGTTCATGCTGATAAAAAACACTCAGAAACATTTGTTCCCTGCCCTACTTGTGAGAATGATTCTCGACGGTTTAGCCGCTTGGCGATTTATGTTTCAGGGCAAGCCAAAACATTTTGCAGCCATTTTTATGGCCCATATCGACCTGTATCGCAAGGGTAAGTATTATCGAGGTCATCAATCTAAAGCACTTAGAATGATTGCTTTAAACCCATCTATCGTATGGAAATATTATCTCCTGGGTCGTAAAACATATGACGAGTTATAATCTATGTAAAAGTTGTGTTAACAATTCGAAAGCGTTCCAAATTTTAGTAAATTTGCGCAAACAAAACCTAACTTTCAATGAAAACATCATTTGCACTTACCCTATCTGCAATTCTATTGTTATCATCTTGTGTATCGAAAAAGCAATATGCCGCTTTGGAAGCCAAGCAAGCTGAAACACAAGATATGCTCAATAACACAACCTACAAATTAAACATCTGTGACGAAGATAAAGCGGTGGCTTTGGCAAGAGTTCAAGCCCTTGAGGAGCAAATAATAGATTTGCGCGCAAACAACGCTAGCTTAATTCAAAACACAAAAGAACTTACCGTCTTGACATCTAAGGGGGCTGACAACCTTGAGAAGTCGTTGGAGAGCATGCGTGAGAAAGATTTGAAAATCAATCGTCTTCAGGATGCCATCAACAAAAAAGACAGTGTCACCTTTGCCTTGGTCACGAGCTTGAAGAGATCTGTGGGTATTGACGATCCAGACATTGAAATTAGTGTAGAAAAAGGAGTGGTATTTATCTCGATTGCAGATAAATTGTTATTCAATTCGGGCAGTTATACCGTAAGCAGTAAAGCCAAAGATATTTTAGCTAAGGTGGCTAAAGTCGTTAACGACAAGCCAGACTTCGAATGTCTAGTAGAAGGACATACAGACGATCAGTCATACAGCAGTGGTGTATTGATAGACAACTGGGATTTGAGTGTGAAGCGTTCAACATCGGTCATCCGTGTGCTGCAGTCCTTGGGTGTCAATCCTTCCCGTTTGATTGCTGCTGGTCGCAGTTCTTATGTGCCATTAGACTCTAATGATACTGCTGAAGGGCGTTCAAGAAACCGCCGCACCCGCATCGTTGTCATGCCTAAAATCGATCAGTTTTATGACATGATTGAAAAAGAAATGAAAAAATTGAGTGGCGAATAAGTCGCATCTTAACACATTTTTAACCCCTGCAAGTCAGGGGTTTTTTGTTTTATGACTTAACTTAGCAAAGGATAAACCCTTAAAATCATATTATGAAACTCTTAGTAAACCACATGCCCATTTTTAAAAGAGCAACCGCAGTCATGATAATGCTCTGTGTTTCAATATCAGCTTTAGCGAGCCCGCCAATTGTTATTGACAAAAACACCACCGATGATGAACTCAAAGCCTTAGTCGCTCAGGAGAAAGAACAAGGCCATGTGTTGGACTATTCTAAAGTCAAACGCAATGCCGATGGAGAAATTACTAAAATCTCTATTGAATACAAAAGCGATAACCAAGAAATTAAGCAGTCTGTTTCCAGCACAAAAGGTATTGACCCCATTACCATAGGAGGCTCCGACCGTGTGATGATGTTTTACAGTGATACTGAAGACGGTGACTACACCACCAGAATTCGTGTTGAAAAAAACCGCGATGTTGACGAACTCAGGGGCTTGACCGAAAAACACCGAGAGCACTTGCGCATTCACCGCGATAATATGGAAAAGCATCGCGAGAACATGACCAAATTCAAAGAGCAAATGAAAGAAGCTTTTGATGGTGTAGAGGCTTTAGAAGATATCGATTTTGATTTCTTTGACCAAAACATGACCCAATTGATTGATGACCTGAATCTAGACAGTATTGATGAAATCATAGCATCGGTTTTCGATAAAGCCCGGCCAAACAAGATGAAATGGATGGCAGAGTCCAAGGCCGAGCCTTATGTAGAAATCGACGGCAAAGCTTCTACTAATGAAGCCATGAAGGCATTGGATCCTAGTAACATTGCCAAGGTAGAAGTCCTGAAAGGCGATGAAGCCACTGCGGCATACGGCGACAAAGGCACCAACGGCGTGATCAAAATTACTACCATACAGGAATAAGTATTACTAAATATTTTATCTCAAATCCCACGGCGTGCC
>JAURRA010000017.1 GCA_030835825.1 Flavobacteriaceae bacterium | reverse complement strand
CATCCGGCTGTCAGCGTTGGGGTAGCCATAGTCTTTTAAGAGCTTTGGATGGTGTGGCTGTGAAGCGTCGGTATGTGTATCGGTTGTGTTTGTCAAATTGCTTCTTTTTTGCCGTACAAGTAGGTTTGAAATCCAATGAATCTTTTTCTAATCGTTGGAATATTGCCAAGTTCTTTTTTAGCGTCTCCCACAACACCTATAATGTCACCATCACTAGCGGAATGTTGTAGTCATCTCTTCTTTTTCAGTACAACTTATCAAAACAATGATTAGAGGGATAATGTGTAAAATGAGATTTGTTTTTTTCATCTTTTTTAGTTTAAATTTATTGCTTACATTTTCGATTTAAATGTTTTTAACATTACAAAAATCAACATTTTCTTGTTGCAGCCAGACTGGCCAATATGACCTGAATGACATGCAACGACAGATGTGATTTTGGTGTCTTAACAAAAACACCAACTCAACTTATCCCAATCAAAAAATTCTAAAAAAACTATTATTTCGGTTAAGCTACTTTTGAAGATTGAGATTTGGGATCAGAATCAAAGTAAAAGTAATATTTTTTTCCATAAAAAAAACTGCTACTCAAAAAAAAGCAATACCACAAGGTGTTTTGTAGAATATTAAAGGAAGGAAATACCATTTGGGAGGTCCAATAGAATCTGGAACCAAATTCTTTAGTGTAAAGAGTGCCAAATATGTAGCGAGAGGGGGGCACGATCCCCCGACCTCCGGGTTATGAATCCGACGCTCTAACCAGCTGAGCTACCTCGCCATTTTTCAAGGCCTCAAAGATAGCAACAAATTCAATTGTCACAAATTTAGCTTCAATAATAATCATCACAATTCGTTTTTTTTTTAAATTATATATCTATCTTGACCACTTTACAGAGACTATGGTCACAAAGACAAAATTTGAACTTGAATTTCCCATACACGCTTCAACGAACATGTTGTTTCAATACATGTCCACGGCATCAGGCCTGTCGGAATGGTTTGCAGACAATGTCAATTCTAGAGGAGACACCTTTGCCTTTATTTGGGATGACTCGGAAGAACGCGCCAAACTATTGAGTAAAAAGAACGGTGAACGCGTTAAATTTCAATGGTTAGATCAGGAAGATGACGGATCTTACTTTGAAATGCGCCTTCAAGTTTACGAAATTACTAAAGATGTTTCGCTTATCGTTACCGATTTCGCTGAAGAAGATGATTTGGAAGAAGCCAAATTGATTTGGGAAAATCAAATTAATGAACTGAAGCATATTTTAGGCGCAGTCTAATATGATCAATAACAACGGTCAACTCTTACCGGAAGCAGACACCCATTGTCCTTGGTCTAACCGGGCCTTCAATTATGGCGATGCAGTCTTTGAAACCCTCCGTATTAAAGATGGCCAACCCCTATTTTTTGAGTCACATTATTTTCGCTTGATGGCTAATATGCGCATCTGTCGCATGGAAATCCCCGATGCTTTCACCCCTGAGTTTTTGTTAGATGAAATCGTAAAACTTGTTGATGCGCAATTGTCAGATGGTGCCAATGCCAGAGTTAAAATAGTCGTTTTTCGAGATACCGAAGGCCTATACACCCCCATAAGTAATGAGGTGGGCTATTGTATAACGGCAAAACCTCTGAAAGACCGCGATTATACCTTCGAGCAAACACCCTATCTAATGGACTTGTACAAGGACCATTTGGTGCCGCCTGGTTTGCTGAGTACTGTCAAAACCACTAACCGAATGGTAAATATTTTAGGGAGCATCTATGCCAAAGAAAATGGCTTGAACAACTGCGTCATTTTGAATACACAGAAAATGGTGATAGAGGCTTTAAATGGCAATGTTTTTTTGGTTTTTAGCCGTACCTTGAGGACCCCGCCACTGTCAGAGGGTTGTTTGAATGGGATTATGAGACAGCAAATTATTGACTTGGCGCCTACATTGGGTTTGACTGTCGAAGAAACGGTCGTTTCTCCTTTTGACATCCAAAGAGCTGATGAGCTGTTCGTTACCAATATCATCATGGGAGTGCGAGCTGCAACGAACTACAGAAAAAAAGCTTTTGAAATGGCTACAGCCCAAACTTTAAATAAAGCCTTAAATGCTATCATTTAATTATTAGAGGGATTGTCAGGAGCGTTGGCCCAAATTTGATAATCACCACCCAATTTAAGCATTTCCTTTTTCCAGAATGAGCCATCGTGCTGCAAAATAAGGTCAGCCTTAAAACTGTTTTTTCTAACCACCCATGTGTTGGCTTTGATTTCACCTTCCAATTGGTCTCTTTCCCAGCCCGAATAGCCTAAGAAAAATCGTATTTCGCTAGCGAGTAATGTGCCGTCATTAATCAATTGCGTGACAGTGTTCACATCTCCTCCCCAATAGAGTTCATCGGCAATCATTTCACTATCAGAAATCAAGTGTGGACAGGTGTGGATAAAATACAGACTGTCTTGATCGACAGGGCCGCCATTGTAGATGGGAAAATTGGCCTCAATTTCAGGAACAGCATCATTTATTGTGTATTCCAAGGGTTTGTTGAGAATGAATCCAACTGATCCTTTGTCATTGTGATCTGCCAGCAGTAAGACCGATCTGTTAAACCAGTTGTCGTTGAGAATTGAAGGCTCTGCGATGAGCAGTTTACCTTTCTTTAGAATGTTAGTTTTCAATGGTTAAGATTTGTTTTATTGGGATTTATAAGAGGAAAGGTAAAAAAGATAAAATAATAACGCAAAAAAAAAGCCTGCAATGTATTGCAGGCCTTTATTTCGAAAGAAAAAATTCTTAGTTTACTGAATCTGTTAAGTCAGAACCAGCTTTGAATTTTACAACATTCTTAGCTTTAATTTTGATTGTAGCTCCAGTTTGTGGATTTCTACCGTCACGTGCAGCACGTCTTGAAACTGAAAAAGATCCGAAACCTACTAAAGATACACGATTACCTTTTTTTAAAGCACCTTCAACATTACCTAAAAAAGAATCTAGAGCTTTTTTAGCGGCCGCTTTAGAAATGCCAGCGCTTTCCGCCATGCCATCGATTAAATCTGTTTTGTTCATAATTATTTATTTTTAAAATTAAAGTATCTCACAACTGAAACACATTAACAAATTTAATGGGATTATGCATTCTCACAAGGATAGGAGCGTGTTTATAGAACAATTTGTTAATAAAATAGTGCAAATGTTAATAAAGCGGGTGTTTTTTGACCCTTAAAATGAGAATATCTCTGCTATTAACCCAGAAATGCACCTGTTTGGAGGGCCGAACCATTCAATAAATCACTCGTGTTAAGCATCTTTTTGCCCTGAAACTGGAGCTTTTTTAAGAAAACAAAGCCGTCTCTAACAGCAACTTTTGCGTTGCTTTTATCGCATTGTAGTTCTCCAATGGCTAACTGGTGTGTGGCAGTTTCAAAAACAGCTTCTGCAATTTTTATCGTCGACAGCACATCTTCAAAAGAATACTGCGTCCATGCGCAAGGATATGGCGATAAGCCTCTAATTAAATTGACAATATTTATACCAGGTGATGCCCAGTCAATTTTTCGATTTTCGGGGTTTAGCTTGGGAGCGCGATGAATCGACTCGGGGGTATTCTGAGGTTTAGAAACTGCTGTTTGATTTGCAATTTTGTCGAGAGTGATAACGACCAATTCACTTCCTAATACCTGCAGCTTGTCATGAAGACTACCAGCGTTATCATTGGCTAATATGTCTGTTTCGGCCTTTTCTAGAATTGCGCCAGTATCCACTTTTTCGTCTATAAAAAAAGTAGTCACACCTGTTTGTGGTTCACCGTTAATTATCGCCCAGTTGATAGGTGCGGCACCGCGATAGTCGGGCAATATAGAGGCGTGACAATTGAATGTGCCAAAGCGAGGGATGCTAAAAATTTCTTTGGGCAATAGTTTAAAAGCAACGACAACAAAAACGTCTGCACGCAATGATTGTAATTTCTTGACAAAGGCAGGGTCCGACAAATTTTCAGGCTGCATCACAGGGACATCATTATCAATGCAATAGGTTTTGACGGCAGAAAGTTGCAGTTTTCTGCCGCGCCCAGCGGGCCTGTCAGGAGCTGTGACCACGCCGACCAATTGGTGAGCCGATTGGCGTATGGCATCTAAACTACTTACTGCGAATTCAGGGGTTCCCATAAAAACCACTCGCAACGGCATTGAACTTGTCATAGGCTATATCTATTGTCCAAAGATACCTTTATTCGATCTTTTTTAAGTAACTTTTTTAGACTTGAGGTCAACAACTTGGACGCTGATCCCGTCGCTTCGGATAGCTCTCGTGACGTTTTTGGACCTTCTGAAAGCGTCTCTAAAATGGCAATTTCAAGATCTTTAGGTTTCAAATCTGTAGGCACCATGCAAACAGAGCATTTGCCACAATTGGGGGTGTTTTTGGCCCCGAAATATGATGCAAGCTGAACCGTTTTGCAAGTTTGATTGTTTTCAACATATTTCAAAACCCGATTGACTCTGTCAATTTTTCCTTTTAAAACCATTCCCACCTCCTTTGCAATTCTATTGATGGTTTTGTCGTCTTCCCTGGGTTGAATGAATAGGATGGAAAGGTCTGAATCGCTGCGCTCATTGGACACTATATTTTGCTTGAATAAACGCTCTAGTGCGCTTGACACCTGAGCAACAGTTCCATTTGAAGCATGTGCTATTCTACTGAGGTCTACAGACACCAGATGTTCAAAACAATTGGTGTAGTTCCTCAATATAGGGAGCACAATTTGGGCCAGTTCTGGTCTGTCTTGTAAATAGTTTAAAACAAATTGACTGCTTTGGTTGAATTTGATTTTATACTCTGATTTATAATTATCTCTGAGACTAATGATGCTATGTTGATCGAGAATTTTTAATACTTGATAGACTTTGTTTTTCGCAAGTCGGTGATGATCACAGAAGGAAATAAAATCCAATTGGAACAATTGATCATTAGATTCGCCGTAGGCTATTTGCAAAAAAGAGCATAATTGTCGGTAGATGGTTTTGATGAATTCGATGGTGGGCAGTTGATCGACAAAGAAAGACGTCAATCTATTTTTGTCGCAATCGTGATATAGAATTACAGCCTTAGAGGGTTGTCCATCCCGACCAGCCCTGCCCGACTCTTGATAATAGGCTTCCAGACTTTCAGGCAAATCTAAATGGATAATTAATTCAACGTTTGCCTTGTCAATACCCATGCCAAAGGCACTAGTAGCAACCATGATTTGAGCACCATCATTGATCCATAGCGTCATCTGTTTATCCTTATCGGGAGTTGGCATACCGCCGTGATAGTGCGCAGCGCTAAACCCACGTGCATTCAATTCTCTAGCCACATCAATGGCGTGATTTCGGCTTCTCACATAGATAATAACACTTCCGCCGACTTTTTTTAGGTGAGCAGATAGGGCGTAAGTCTTGTCTTCTGTATAGTCGACAATATAAGAGATATTGGGTCTTAGGATACTGTCTTTAAATATGGTCGGTTGAGATAAGTTGAGTTTGCTTTGAATGTCTTCCAAAACATTTGCAGTGGCTGTTGCTGACAAAGCCAGGGTAGGAATCCCTGGAAAGAGATCTTTCAGGGTGGCTAGTTTGCCGTAAGCCGGTCTAAAATCATGACCCCATTGTGATATACAGTGAGCCTCATCAATAGCCACAAAAGACAATTTAGCTTGACTCAATCGATTTAAAATTAAGGGTTGTAAAAGCCGTTCGGGAGAGAGATATAAAAACTTATAACCCCCATAAACACAATTGTCTAATATTCTATTAGTTTCTTCAAAGGACAAGCCTCCTGTCAACTCCAATGCTTTGATACCTCTGCGGTTTAAACCGGCCACTTGATCTTTAATGAGCGCCACCAAGGGCGATACGACCAAGCAAATACCCTCGCTCAGTAAAGCAGGTACTTGATAGCAAATCGATTTCCCGCCTCCAGTTGGCATTATTGCTACACAGTCTTTGCCATCAATAATGGTATTGATAACCACCTCCTGAAGTCCACGAAAAGTATCATGACCCCAATATGTCTTTAAAACTGACCTTGCAGTATGTTTTCCTTTTTCAGGCATGAAATGATAAAATTAACCCGTGTGGTCACATCTCCAAAGGGTATTTCAATCAGGTTGTAGTGTAATGATGTGTATGTGTCGATAAGATGCTGGTGTATTTCTAAGGCAAGATCGAAAGATTCGTAACGCTCGTTATCGGAGGTGTAAATGGCTTTCCACGGATTTACTATAAACACGATATCGTAGCGCAGGTTGGTGCTCAAATCTCGTATCTCTTCAGGTATGGTCGTTTTAGCAAAATTGAGGTAGGCAGGCACATCGGGAATGCCTCTGTCAAAAAACACAACCTCCTGATTCATTTGTTCAACTTGTTGAAAATGTCGAGCCCTACCATGTGCCAATTGGGTGCTAAAATTGATGGGGTCTTGAATAAATAATTGGTCAATCCCATTGTTTTGAGCTTCCAGTGTTATTTGCCTCGACACTTCTTCCATACAGGCATAACCCGAGGCAGTCAATTGGTCGATGATGGTGGTTTTGCCTGTTCCTGGCCCTCCGGTAATTACGATACGCTTTGTTTGCATGGGTTGTGACATATGCTCATGCAAAAGTCGTAATTAAACTTGCAATTTAAAAATGGTAATTAAATTGTATTTTTGTGTCAAGTATACTGCTATGGATTCAACCGCAAACGCCGATCAATTTTATACCAATCTCAAAGAAAAACTACAGTCCTCTGATGAGTGGCCCAATGCCTATTTGTATAAATTTATTTTTAAGACAGAGGACAGCCGGCTCGGCGCGATCAAGTCAATTTTTGATGCCTTGAAACCAGAATATAGAGTCACCGAATCGGGTAAAGGCACGTATACCAGCGTGTCTATTACCCTTATTATGGAATCTCCAGACGCCGTTATCGAAAAATATAAGGAGGTAGGAGCGAAGGTAGAAGGTGTTATTTCACTATGATATATTGGATTCTTCTGCTTTTTTACTTTCCTTTTTTGTAATTTGCATGCCTAAATAAATTTTTTTGGAAACATCCTTAGATTACAACACAGAACGTGACCAGTTGATCATCCCTGAGTATGGTCGTCATATTCAAAAAATGATCAATCACGCCAAGGCTACAGCGTCAAAAGAAGAACGAAACAAACTGGCAAAAGCCATTATTGCCGTTATGGGGAATATGCAGCCTCATTTGCGCGATGTACCCGATTTCCAGCATAAATTATGGGATCAATTGTTTATCATAGCAGATTTTGATTTAGATGTAGACTCACCTTTCGACATTCCCATTCGGGAGGCTTTAGAAGCTCGTCCAGATCCATTGCATTATCCTCAGAATTTCCCCAAGTACCGCTTCTATGGCAATCAAATTAAAACCATGATTGATGTCGCGACTACCTGGGAGGATGGGGAAAAGAAGGACGCCCTTATTATTGCCATTGCCAATCATATGAAAAAGTCCTTTTTAAATTGGAACAAGGATACTGTAGAGGATATTGTCATATTTGACCACTTATTCGAATTGTCTAACGGCGCTCTCAATTTGAAAGATAAAGAAGTGGTTTTGGCCAAATCAGAAGATTTGTTGCGGGTTAAAAGTAAATTTTCTTCAACCAACAAAAAACCAGTTAAAAAGAATAATAACAACCGGAATCGCAAGCAACGGTATTAAGCTAAACTGGGGTATGAATTCATTTAAAATTGAAGGCGGACATAAGCTTAAAGGCGAAGTTCAACCTCAAGGCGCTAAGAATGAAGCACTGCAAATCATTTGTGCCGTTCTATTGACCAAAGAAAAAATGACCATCCACAATATTCCAGATATTGTCGATGTCAATAAACTCATTGAACTGACGAAAAAGTTAGGCGTTAAGGTCGAGAAATTATCCTCTTCTTCCTACAGCTTTCAGGCCGATGCCGTCAATTTGAGCTATTTAGAAACTCCAGAATTCAAGAGAGACGGGAGTGGCCTGAGGGGCTCCATTATGTTGGTTGGTCCAATGCTAGGTCGATTTGGCAAAGGTTACATACCAAAACCAGGTGGAGATAAGATAGGTCGTCGTCGTTTGGACACTCATTTTGAAGGTTTTATTAAACTAGGCGCGAACTTCAGATATAATCGAGAGGATCATTTTTTTGGTGTAGAAGCTAAAGAATTGCGCGGTGTACATATGTTATTGGATGAGGCTTCGGTAACAGGTACGGCAAATATTGTCATGGCTGCTGTTTTTGCTAAAGGCACTACTACCATTTATAACGCTGCTTGCGAGCCTTATTTGCAACAGTTATGTCATATGCTCAATAGAATGGGAGCTGAAATCACCGGAATTGGCTCAAATCTTTTGAGTATTAATGGGGTAGAGACCTTAAACGGAACCTCCCATACCATGTTACCTGACATGATAGAAATTGGCAGTTGGATCGGTTTAGCTGCAATGACAAAAAGCGCATTGAGAATTAAAAACGTTAATTGGGATTATCTGGGTCAAATTCCAGATGTGTTCCGAAAACTAGGACTGACCATTGAACGTGATGGTGATGATATTGTTATTCCTGAGCATAACGATGGCTATGCCATTCAAAATTACATCGACGGCTCTGTTTTGACAGTTGCTGATGCGCCATGGCCCGGATTTACCCCAGATTTGTTGAGTATTGTTTTGGTGGTAGCGACTCAAGCTAGGGGAAGTGTGCTGATTCATCAAAAAATGTTTGAAAGCCGCTTGTTTTTTGTCGATAAATTGATCGATATGGGGGCTAAAATAATACTTTGTGATCCTCATCGAGCCAATGTTATTGGTCACGATTTTCAATCTGATTTAAAGGCTACTACGATGACATCTCCTGATATTAGAGCAGGTATATCGCTTTTAATTGCCGCACTTTCCGCTCAGGGAACTTCTATCATTCATAATATAGAACAGATTGATCGCGGTTATGAGCGTATTGATGAACGCCTTAGAGCTATCGGCGCAAAGATTGAGCGGATCTAGCCGTTCAATGCAGCTTTATAGGTGTTCAAACACCTTTCTCTAGCAAATTTATGGTCGACTATAGGAAGAGGGTAGGACAGTTCATTCAGTTCTGGTACCCATTTATTGATATAAATATGCTGGGGGTCAAACTTGTCGATTTGGGTGTGCGGATTGAATATTCTGAAGTAAGGTGCGGCATCCACGCCACATCCGGCTACCCATTGCCAATTACCTACATTACTAGACATTTCATAATCTAACAGTTTGCTAGCAAAGTAAGCTTCGCCCAGTCTCCAATCAATTAATAGGTGCTTGCATAAGAAGCTTCCTACCAACATCCGCACTCTGTTGTGCATAAACCCTGTACTGTTCAATTCTCGCATTCCCGCATCGACTAATGGATATCCAGTTTGTCCATCGCACCATTTTTGAAATTCATCGGGATCGTTTCGCCATTCAATACGCTCGTATTGCGGTTTAAAGCATGCCGTGGTTGAATGGGGAAAATGATAAAGGATTTGCATAAAAAATTCCCGCCAAACCAATTCTTTAAGAAACGTATCGTCTTTTGATTTTTTGGCTAACACAAGCATTTTCCTGATGCTCACAGTGCCAAATCTCAAGTGTGGCCCCAGCCTGGATGTTCCACTCACACAAGGCGTGTTTCGATTGGCGTTGTAATCGTCTATCAGAGAAGTTGAGAGATTGGCGTTTTGCACGGCAATGGGGCTTTCTTCAAAACCCATTTCTTGCATTGAGACCTTAGGAAAATCCTCTTTTCGGATCAGTTGACCACTAGGAAATTCACTTTCAATTTGAAGTGACATTGGTGACAGTTGTGAACGCCATGTTTTCATATAGGGCGTATATACTAGATAGGGATTACCGTCACTTTTTAGTACTTCGTCGGGTTCAAAAATGACCTGATCCTTATAGGTGCGAAAGGCGATATCAGCTGTTCGTAAAACCGCTCCGATTTTGCTATCTCGGTCACGAGCATAAGGCTCATAGTCTCTGTTGGTATAGACCGATTGCACATTGAAAGAGACCATCAGTTTTTTAAAAATTTCGACAGGATTACCATAATAGACCGATAATCCAGATCTCATAGTTGTGAACTTGTTGTGCAAGTCCTCCAGACACCGATATATAAAATGGACACGAGCGTCCTTTGACTCCAAGTGGTCTAGAATATGGCTGTCAAAAATGAAAACAGGAAGAACCTTGTAGCCGGATTGCAATGCCGCTGAAAGACCTTTGTTGTCATCAAGCCTCAAATCTCTGCGAAACCAAAAGATTACTACCTTTTCTGTCATCTTAGTCGATTTCTCCGAACAGTTTTTTCAAGGTTTGCTCTCTGTGATCGAATATTTCTTTGAGTTTGGGTTTGACAATAAAAGGATGCGCCAACTGACCAAGAAGCCCTAAGGGTAATTTATAATGCACAATGTCTTCCATGATCACACCTCCTTCTATTGGATGAATAAAGTGCTTATGATGCCATAGTGCATAGGGACCAAAGCGCTGCTCATCGACAAAAAATTGGCGATGGACCACGTGGGTAATTTCAGTGACCCATTTTGTTGGGATACCCAATACTGGAGTGACAATGTATTCTATGATTTGACCGGGATACATTGCCCTGTCATCACCTGAAAGTATTTTGAAGCCCATATAATCGGGAGTAATACGCTTCAAGTTTTTCGGATCGGAAAGGAAGGTCCAAGCCTCATCGACCGTAATCGGTAACTTTTGTTTGGTGTGGAGTTTGTAAATTTTCAATTGTATAACAGTATATAGGAGTTAAGCGAGGTGGCTATTAACAGCCAAAATATATATGGTAAGGCAAATAAACTTGACAGACCCATTTTAGATCGTTGACTGATGGTGAGATATGTAATAACAGCGAGCAAGCCGCAAATGTTGATTAGAGCCAGTAGAACCTGATGCTGATTGAAAAAGATATAATTCCAGCTGCCATTGAGTAACAATGACAATCCAAAAAGAAATTTAACAGATTTTGAAACAGGTGCTCTCCATAAAAGGGCCATATAAATGGAAAAGCAAAACATCAAGCTAAACCACGCTGCCCCGAATACCCAGCCGGGTGGTGTCCATGGCGCTTGATTGAGTCCTGTATACCAGTCCGATATCGGACCTTCTCCCATGCTCAGGCTGCCAAGAAATAGTACCCCAAAATTAATCACCAAAAAAACAATTAAACGGATACTGAATTGCATGTCTTATAATTTTACGCTAACAATGCCACTATCGAGTTGAATAACCTGTCCGGTCATTGATCGCGATTGTTCACCTAACAAATATACGGCCAAATGCGCAGCATCTTCAGGACTTAAAAAATGTTTTAAAGGATGTCTTTCGTTTATACTCTCTATAATCCGTTCGTTTCTCAAAATACCTGCTGCCAGATCTGTTTGAGTGACTGTTGGAGCAATAGCGTTTACTCGAATATGGGGTGCGAATTCAGCAGATAGGGTTTTGGTCAAACCCTCTACACCAGCTTTCGACACAGCAATGCTGGCGTGAAATGGCATGCCAAGCTTAACGGCAACGGTACTAAACAGTACCACACTTGGACTGACGCCCTGTTTGAGTTGGGGTAAATAATGTTGAATAGTGCGAACTGCTCCAATGACGTTAATGTCAAAATCAGTCTTAAAATCTTCAATAGACAAGCGATTCATTGGTTTTAAATTGATGCTTCCAGGACAGTACATGATGCCGTCAATGGTCTCAAGTACGGGTAATTCACCGTCTAACACATCTACAGAATGGTGAGTGAGGTTGGGGTGAGTGACGTCTGGAGCAGTACGGCTCAAATTGGTCACTTTGTTGTTTTCAATGAGCAAATCGAGGGTAGCCTTGCCAATGCCCTTACTGCCTCCGATGATTAGTATATGTCGCATAAAGCTATCGTTTGGAAATTTTATTGTTAGTAATTGTTTTTTGTCGGCTGCACTTAAAACGATCAGTGCTGTCATCTCGTAGTTTAAGATGCTTAGTTTTTCTGCCGCTGACGCGCTTACGCCATAACTTAAAGCTGCTCTCTTTTAGCTCCTTGCGCATAATTTCGATGACCTCCGATTCGGTGATCTTAAACTGAAATTCTATGGCTTCGAAGGGGGTGCGATCCTCCCAGGCCATTTCTATGATGCGGTCTATTTGCCTTTCGTTAAATGTCATAAGATCCCATTAATTCTCTGCTCGATTCGTGTTCTAATTTTAATAACATCAATTTTGCAGTGAACCTTTTAAATCGCGAAGACAATTTATTGCTTTGAAATGATATTTTACTCCCATCTGCGAACAAATGTAAACCATTACTCTTAAAGATCTGCAATTTATAAAACGGCACAACCCAGGCGTAAGAGTTTTTAACTGTTATAATTCGAATAACGATCCCCTCCGGCCGTAAAACGATATATCCCTTCAAAGGCCGTTCATCGTTTAAAAATGTCCATTTAGTGCCATGAAAGTCAATAATTTTCATCAGTGGACTTTTGCGATTGCCAATTGTAAATTGGCTTAAAAAACTTGGTTTACTGCCGAGAAGTTCGTCTGCTGTGTTTTTGAATTCTTTTTTTGAGGTAGATAAATTGTATACCATATCGTAAAGGTAATAAATAGGACTCAAATCTCATATTTTGATTGATTTTATAAGTATTAATTAACAACTAGATAAAATATATTCAATCAATAAACAGTATTTAATTTAATTTTAGATCATTCCGATAAATAGAATCTTTAGCCTTATTCAGTTGCCAATAAGGCAATTGAACTGAGGCTTTAAGTTGAGCTACACTCGACAATCCCTTGTCTAGTTGCACTTCTTGCCAGCCTACAATTTTGAACGGAGAGGTTGTCTCAAAATCAATATTTAAAGATCTGTTTAACTTTGGGTAGTTAATTTTGTAATGATATAAGCTATCAGAGCTCAGTTCAGCATGAGCTTGATATGACTTTAAAGGCTTATGGTACATTTGTAAATAGGCTATATCTGGAATAGCACTGAAGGTACCTAAAGGCAACTCCTCAGGATTGATTCTAATTAGTGTCCAAATACTATTTTCAAGTACCGCAGATTCCAATTCAAATTCTTGATCGGCCTCACCTTCAAAGTAGGAATGAGATTTAATCTCAAAATTCTCTCTATTGTTCAATTGGGTATAAGTTTGCCCGCACCATTCCTGAACACTACTGGTTACTTTTAGACCTTCAGAAAACATCCTCACCGGATAAAATGCCGATTGCATGACACTATATGGGTAAATACCAGTTTGAAACGATTTGGTGCTATTAAGTTTTAGAACGGGAATTACCTCGGGCGTTCTAATATTGGCTTTTACCTGTTCATCTTTCAAAAAGTCTTCGGTGACAAATATCAAGACCGCTTCGCCATCTCGCAACTCTCCATAACGCTCTTGAGACAGCACGAAACTGTTAATCTCCGCTGATCCCATGTACCAATAGGAGCGAAACGCTTTGGTTAAATTTCTAAAGACTTCCAAGTCTGTGGCTTGAGGCACCTGTTTTTTACAGGATAATGGTACAATCAATGTAGCGCAAGCAAGCGACAATATTTTTGATTTAAGCATTGTAATTATTTAAGTTAATTGTGGCGGCAATTTTTTCTAATTCTGTATAAACAAGGTGTGACGGTAACCCCATGACATTATAATACGATCCTTCCATTTTGTAGATAGCGACCAATCCAATCCAATCTTGAACACCATAGGCCCCAGCCTTATCATAGGGTTGGCATTCGGTTATGTATTGCTCAATATCTGCATCTGAAAGTGATCTGAAATAGACCTTTGTACAGTCAACCACAATAGTTTGAGATTTTATAGTATGCAAACATACCGCGGTATAAACTTCATGGCTCTTTCCACTGAGCATTTTCAATAAACACTTGGCGTCTTGAAAGTCTTTGGGTTTTCCAAGGCAGGTGTTATGGCACCACACTATAGTGTCGCTTGTGATCAAGATATCATGAGGTTCTAGTTGTCCTTCAAACGCCTCAGCTTTCAATTTGGCCAAATATGCAGGAATTTCTGGGCCGCTTAAATCTTGGGGATAGACCTCTTGAACAGGCTTAACTTGAATATCAAACGCTAAGCCCATCTGTTTCAGAATTTCCTGCCGTCGAGGCGATTGAGATGCCAGAATTATACGAAAAGACTTGAGTTGGTCAGCTAAGGTCATCTAGTTGTTTTGAGTTTCAAAGTCAACCATCCATTTGCCTTGAACTTTGAGTACCTGTTCAATAATATCCCTTACAGCACCATGTCCACCCCTTTTGTGAGAAACATATTTAGAGATTGACTTTATTTCTGCACAGGCATCTTGAGGACAGCAGGGTAGGCCAACTTTAAGCATGACAGGTAAGTCCGGAATATCATCCCCCATATACACCACGCGATCTGGGTTGGTATCGTTACTACCTAAAAACTTGTCGAAAACCTCAATTTTATTGTGAGCACCTAAATGAATGTCTGTAATTCCCAAATTCTCGAGACGTATTTTGACGCCAAGATTTGTGCCTCCGGTGATGACACAAACTTTGAATCCAGCCGTAAGTGCAGATTTTAGAGCAAAACCGTCCTTAACACTCATCGTTCTGGTTAAGTCGCCATCAGGTGTTATGTGAATACCCCCATCAGTTAGAACACCGTCCACGTCGAAAATAAAAGTATCAATTTGGTGAAGTAATTTTTTGTAGCTATTTGCCATGAGTTTGTTGTATGCTTTTTGTTAAAATTTCATAAATCAATCGATGATTTTCGTTGGCCAATTGTTTAAGATGTCGTTTGATAGTCTTTCGATCTTTCCGCAAAGCTGGACCAGTTTGAGCTTGAAATGGTGAGAGGTATTGTACTTTGGCTGCTGTTTCAAGGATTAAGGGTTTCAGTAAATCAAAATCGAGTCGTTCGCTATCTGTTATTTCATGAGCGATGCGATACATTTGATTTGAAAAATTATTGACAAACACTGCTGCAAGATGCAACGCTAGACGTTGCTCACTGGAAATGATCTTGGATGAGCAGCCCAAGGATTGGGCTAAAGATTGCAGTAAATCTAAGTCTTTTCTTTCTAAGGCTTCAATACAAATGGGTATAGTAGAAAAGTCCACAGACCTTTTTTTTGACAAGGTCTGCAATGGATAGAAAACGCCACGGCTGTGTTTTTTATCCATGTCGTGGAGATTTACACTGCCAGAGGTATGCACCAACAAGGTATCAGATGGACTCATAGAAGCTGAAAATTCGGCAATGGCATCATCACTAATGGCTAAGATGACAATTTGCGACTTTATAGCGTCACCAAGACCGTCAGAAACAATAGTATTTACTTTTAAATCTACAGCCTTGGGATTTCTGGCAACCCATAAATCAAACTGTACTTCAGGGGCAAGGTCTAAAGCTTGGGCCAAATGATGCGCCACGTTTCCGGATCCGACAAGAGTTACAGATATCATTCGGCGAAAATACGCAACTATTTATTCAATAAAAAATATGAAACCATCGGATTTAGAACTGATAATCTCAGGTCAAACTTTGTTTTTATAGTATCTTTGCCTATCCAAAAACAAAGTTCGAAAATGCTCAAAAAACTCTCCAAAGTCATATTTTCCACTCGCACCACAGGCATCTTATTCATCGCATTTGCTCTAGCCATGGCCATTGGAACTTTTATAGATGCTGGTGAAGGCACCTCCCCAACGCCAATGTCCAGAAGATTGATTTATAATGCTTGGTGGTTCGAGGCTATCATGTTTATGTTCATGGTTAATTTTTTTGGCAATATTTTTAAATATAATTTATGGAGGAAAGAAAAATGGGCGACTCTTACCTTGCATTTTTCTTTCATTTCCATCCTTTTAGGGGCCTTTGTAACAAGATATAACGGATTTGAAGGAATGATGGCGATTCGAGAAGGTGAAACGGAGCAATTGTTTCTGTCGGACAAGACCTACGTCACACTCTTAATTGACGGCGATTATTTGATCGACGGATTGCCTCAGAGGAGGGTGGAAGAGTACGCTGTCGATTTCTCTAAACGTCTCGACAACAGTTTTGAAGAACAAACGGATTACAATCAGCAAGAGGTTAAGATCGAATTGAAGGCATTCATTGCCGGTGCTGAAATGGATGTGGTCCCAGACGATCAAGGCGATCGCTATTTAAAAGTGGTAGAAGCTGGTAGTGCAGGTCCTCACAATCACTTTTTGAAAGATGGAGACATTCAAAGTATTCACGGTGTTTTATATGCCTTTAATAAAGCCACATCAGGCGCAATCAATATTTTTGAGGAAGATGACGAGCTATATATTGAATCTCCTTTCGACGGTCAGTTTATGACTATGGCAACAGGTTTTCAGGGGGCTTTAGTAAAAGATAGTGTCCAGCCTTTAGCCCTTCGTTCAAGATATATCATTGGCAACCAAGTTGTCGTATTCCCAAAGCCAGTGATAAAAGGGGTTTTCGATGTGGTTAAAAAGTCAGAATTACTCAAAGGAGACAAGGATGCAGTGGTTTTGCAAGTGAGTTCTGCCGGCGAAACTAAAACAGTAAAATTATTAGGTGGTAAAGGTACTAACGAGGCTTTTGAACAATTCGATTTAGCGGGTTTGAAAATGAGTATGAGATATGGGTCTAAAGTCTATGAATTGCCTTTTCAAATCAAGCTGAATGATTTTGTTGCCGAGCGTTACCCAGGTACTGAAAAACGTTATTCTGAATTTTCTAGTGCCGTAACTGTTATCGATCCAAAAGAGGGTGAGTTCGACTATCGCATCTATATGAACCATATTTTAGATTTTCGGGGATATCGTTTTTTTCAATCGTCCTTCGACCCAGATGAAAAGGGCACTATACTGTCTGTGAATCATGATTTTTGGGGCACTTGGATCACTTACTTGGGTTATTTTCTGTTGTATTTTGGTTTGATGGCCATATTATTCAGTCGATTTACACGATTTAATGATTTGAAAAAACAATTGGAGAAATTAAAAAAACTAAAATCAAAATTGGCCGTCGCTGGTTTTGTTCTAATGTCAGCAAGTGGTTTGGCTCAAATCGATGGTCACGATCATGTCGCCGCTAACAAAAAGACCATTGATTCTATTTTAACAGAAAACATCACACCAAAATCGGAGGCAGATTTATTCGGTCGATTAGTCATACAAGATCTAGGAGGACGAATGATGCCAGTCAATACTTATGCATCTGAACTCCTCAGAAAGCTGAGTAAATACGATTATTACGAAATGGCCGATGCCAATCAGGCCTTTTTATCGATGCACGAGAGCCCCTTGCTTTGGTATAGTGTTCCAATCATATATTTAAGTAAGAAAAAGGCTGATACAATTCGTAATATCATTGGTTTACCAAAGCAGGATAAGTACGCTACTTTAGCTGATTTTTTTACAGAGCAAGGCGTCTATAAATTAGCACCGTATTTAGAAGAAGCCTATAAAGCCCAACAGCCCAATGCTTTCCAAAAGCAATTTAAAGAAGCAGATGAGCGCGTGAATCTCTTGTTCAACACCTTAGAGCAAGAGCATCTGAAATTATTCCCTCTTCCAGATGATGCCAATAACAAATGGGTTTCACCCAATGAATTCAGAAATGAAGGTATTGTTTTAGAGGATTCTCTTTATTCGAACTTCATCAACACTGGATTCCAAGCCTATTTGTTCGTACTCCAGCAAGACAAACAAACGGGTAATTTTGAACAAAGCAGATCATTGTTGGAGGCCATAAAAACCACGCAATCAAATATTGGTGGCGACGTGATGTTGAGTGATAGTAAGGTCAATGCTGAAATCTTTTACAACCGTTACGATGTTTTCAAAAAGCTATTCGGCTGGTATATGTATGCTGGAACTTTACTCTTTATAGTCGTTTTAATTCAAATGCTTCGAAACAAAGGTAGACTTTGGCATATCCTGAGTCAGCTATTGAGTATATCCATTTATGGGTTGTTGGCCTTACATACTTTGGGATTGATTGTCCGATGGTACATTTCTGGTCATGCACCATGGAGCGATGCCTATGAATCTATGATCTATGTGGCCTGGGCGACCATGGCTTTTGGTGGCGTTTTTGGATACCGAAGTAAACTGACCCTTGCCTCAACAGCCTTTGTAACCGCAATGATTTTAATGATAGCTCACTGGAATTGGATGGATCCTGCGATTGCCAATCTTCAGCCTGTATTAAACAGCTACTGGCTCATGATTCATGTTGCGGTTATTGTGGCCAGTTATGGGCCATTTACGCTAGGAATGATTTTAGGCTTAGTCTCTTTGATTCTTATGATTTTTACCAATGGATCCAATAAAGAGCGCTTTAAGCTTCATGTCAAAGAATTGACAGCTATCAATGAAATGGCCTTGACCGTAGGTTTGGTTATGCTTACAATCGGTAACTTTTTAGGTGGGATGTGGGCCAATGAAAGCTGGGGCCGCTATTGGGGATGGGATCCTAAGGAAACTTGGGCACTTATTAGTATAATGGTTTATGCATTTGTACTGCATATGCGTTTGATACCTGGTCTCGGCGGTCGTTTAGGCTATAATTTAGCCTCCATCATAGCCTTTGGAAGTATTATGATGACCTATTTTGGTGTTAATTTTTATTTATCAGGTTTGCACTCCTATGCCAGTGGTGATCAGATTGTTAGTGTTCAGTTTATCTTTATAGCCTTGGCAATTATTGCAGCAGTTGGCATTTTAGCGCAATTGAAATACAAACGATTTTACAGGTAAATTTTCAAATTACAATTCATTTTTTTGGTGTTTTTTTTTGATAACAAGGTTACCATTAAATTGAATTTGGCACTTCTTTTGCTTTAAAGTATCAAACCCTAAATCATGAAAAAAAAACTTTTAAAAGGACTGGTTCTTGCTTTTCTGTTGATTTTTATCGCTTTGGTAACTGCACCCTTTCTATTTAAGGATAGAATACAGGCGCTGGTAATCCAAACTATCAATGAAAAAATTGATGCTACAGTAGCTTTTTCCGACATTCGTATTAGCTTATTAAACAATTTTCCGAGCGCGACAATCTCAATCGATAATTTAATTGTCTTAAATAAGTTTCCCTTCGATGGCGATACGTTATTTTATGGGGGAAACGTCAATTTAAAGCTGGGGTTAGGTGAGCTAATTAATGGAGATGGCAAGCCATTAAAGGTTCAAAGTGTTGGAGCTAAGGACCTGATCATAAATATCATTTCGAACGAAAATGGTCAGTCCAATTATGAGATTGCAACAGTTGATAATCAGGAACAATCGGACAATGATGATCCCTTTTCTTTCGAATTAGAAAATTACGATTTCGAAAATATACGTTTCGTTTATTCGGATGTACCATCCCATGTATTCCTCCGTTTAGACAGTTTGAATCACCAAGGAAAGGGCAATTTTGTAGACGATGTTTTAGATTTAGAAACCACCACTTCCACCCGAATGACAATCACTGTAGATGGAGTGAATTATATGAACCAATTCGATTTGTCTCTCAATGCCGTGTTAGCCTTAGACTTAACGAATAACAAATTCAGGTTTAAACAAAATGAATTACGGATTAATCAACTTCCCGTGCAGTTTGATGGCTATATCCAATTGCTTGAAGCTGGCCAATTTTATGATTTGAATTTTGATACGCCTGTTTCATCATTCACCAATTTTTTAGGTCTCATACCCGAAGTTTATGCCGGGAATATTGAGCAAGTGAATACCTCTGGCGATTTTTCAGTAGTAGGAAGCTTAAAGGGCACACTGACCGACACAACTATACCTCAGTTCAATGTTCGATTTTAGATCTAAATAAAATAGATTTAAATAAGGTTAAAATGGCCATGTCTTTTAAAGACGGTAAGGTAGATGTCCAGCCATTTAAACTGGCCGTTGAAGATGTTGGCCTTGAAGTTAGAGGATCTCATAGTTTTGATCAAAGTATGGATTACAATCTCAGATTTGAGGTTCCAGTCAAGTATTTGGGTCAAGATGTTACCAATTTGATGGCCAAGTTATCTCCCTCTGAAACCAATAAGATCAATAATGTTTCCGTTATAGCAAAGGTTACAGTGTCTTTTCTCAAGCCTTCGGTTTCTTCAGATTTGAAGGAGGCCTCCGCCAATTTGGCAAACCAATTGGTTCAAATGCAAAAGGACAAGTTATTGCATCAAGGTAAAGATGTTTTGCAAGGCCTTCTCGGAGGTAAGAAGGTTCCAAATGATACCACTCAAGGTAAAAAGGATCCGGTCAAGAGCGTGATTAAAGGGATTCTAAAAAAGAAAAATAACAATGAGTAGATTCGGATACCGTTCCTTACATCCCTGTCCGGATAACAAAAATGGCTGTTAAATATTTCTCAGATAATTCTACATAGTTAAAATATCGTAATTTCACAGCTCAATTATGGACTATGAGATTGGATATTCTTGCATTTGGTGCGCACCCCGACGACGTTGAATTAGGAGCAGCTGGTACTTTAGCGAAAGAAATTGCAGCGGGTAAAACAGTTGGAATTGTTGATTTGACCGGTGGGGAGTTGGGCACAAGAGGTTCGGAATCAATTCGGAATCAGGAGGCGGGCCACGCCGCGAACATTTTGGGAGTCACAATGCGTCATAATATGCGATTTGAAGATGGCTTTTTTAAAAATGACAGAGAGCATCAAATGGCGTTAATTAAAGTTTTACGGGCTTACCAACCCAAGTTGGTCATTTGTAATGCCATTAGAGATCGTCATATTGATCACGGTAAAGGAAGTCAACTGGTCAGTGATGCTTGCTTTTTGAGCGGATTATCCAAAATAGAAACCAAAGATGATTCTGGCCAAACGCAGGAGGCTTGGCGACCAGATCGGGTCTATCATTACATTCAATGGCATCATATTCAGCCCGACATAGTGGTAGATATCACCGGTTTCATGGATGTGAAAATGGCGGCAGTTGGAGCCTATAAAAGCCAGTTTTACGACCCCAAAAACAAAGCACCCAATACAGCTATATCTTCACCTAACTTCTTGAACAGTGTCCAATATCGCGCGGCAGATTTAGGACGTATAATTGGCACGGATTTCGGTGAAGGCTTTACAGTAGAGCGATTTCCGGCAGTAGAAAGCCTTTTCGATTTTATCTGATTTTATTCGAATTTTTATTTTGCCACTAATCATAAATAAGTTTAAATTTGCGCATTACAAATGGTGGTTGTAGCTCAGTTGGTTAGAGCATCGGTTTGTGGTACCGAGGGTCGCCGGTTCGAGCCCGGTCTTCCACCCAAAATTAAACCCGTCTTGCGACGGGTTTTTTTGTTGGTATGGATGTTTTTTAAAATTATCTTCATTTTATAATCCCATTACTCATCTATTTAATATTTTTGAAGTCAAATCACTAAAATTTTTCAATAAAATCATTGTGAAAAGAAGTTTTAGCTTTATTTTTTTTATTCTTTTTAGCGTTTCCCTGTTCTCTCAGCAATTTAGATATGCCACCCATTTGTCCAATCTCCATGAGTTTTATGACAATAGTGGTGTGGCGGTGGCAGATTTCGATCAGGATGGTGATTTGGATATTTTTTTAGTTACCCGAAAGAATTCAACAGGAGCAAGTGCTTCCATGACAAGTATGCTGTTGATGAATAATAATCAAGGTAGTTTTATCGATGTGACGGAGCAAATGGGTTTGAATTTCGATGTGAATTATGATATCGGCTTGCCCTATTTTTTGCAGTATGGAGAACGACAGGCCGTTTCTTGGGGTGACATCAATAATGACGGTTACCCCGATCTTTTTTTGGGTAACGCTGGAACAAATCAATTGTTTCTAAACGAGGCTGGTCAGGGGTTTACGGACATTTCCGACTCTTCCAGTATTGGTGGCTTTTGTTCGAATTGTTACACTGTCGCAGGTTTGTGGGTAGACTTGGATTTAGACGGTTTTTTAGATTTGTATGTAACAGACTATAACGACAGTGTTTTAAATCGGTTGTACAAAAATTTAGGGAATAATACTTTTGAACTCATCTCATTTGACGATCAAATTATGGGCTCGAGTTTTTGTGCTATTCCCATATATGTAGGAGCGGACAAGTATCCTGAGATTTACGTTTCAAACGATTTTAATGAACCTAACGAACTGTTAACTTCTACCGACGGCATTACATTTGTTGAAAATGCCTCAGATTACAATTTGACCGACCCCTTTGATGGCATGGGTATGGCAACATCAGATTATGATAATAATGGGAACGTAGAGATATTTATAGCTAACAAATCCGAAAATGGGTTTTACTCAATGAGTGATGGGGGTTCATATCAAAATATCTCTGATTCAATTGGGATCTTCGATACAGGATGGGCTTGGGCTGCTGCTTTTGCCGACTACAATCACGACCTATTTGATGATGTTTATATTACTACTGGACTCAACGCTCCTGAAAAAGACTTTTATTTTGAGAACCAAGATACGAACGGAGTGAGACAATTTATCCACACGGATACTGGAGGCATCAATCCATTTACTCAGGGCGGCACAGTAATTTCATTTGATTATGATAATGATGGTGACAGGGATATATTAGCGACAAGTTTTGGTCATGAGCCTTTGTTGTTTCAAAACACAGCTGTAGACACCTACTACACAGAGGTCATTCAAGGAAATTGGTTAAAAGTCCACCTAGAAGGGACAGTATCTAATCGCGATGGTCTCGGCGCTCGCGTGACTTTAGTAGTCAATGATGATATCAGTTTGTATAAAGAGTACAACGGAGTCAGTTATCATTCCCAATCTTTACAGCCACTACACTTTGGACTTTCCAATGCAGATACCTCGAATATGAGTATTGAAGTAGTTTGGCCTAGTGGTATAGTTGACAGCTATTCAAACCTCCCTGAAAACAGCAACCTGAAGCTTATTGAAGGAGAAGAACTACTCGTAATAGACAATAATGTTGGTCAGATGGTCAGTGGTTGTACGGATCCCAATTCATGCAATTATAATCCGAATGCCACTGTTGATGACGGCAGTTGTTCTTACTTAAGTAGCTTGACCTTAGATGGCCCACAGGGTAGTTATCCTCTTTATGAGGAAGTCTATTCTGTTACAGTTCCTCAAGGCTCTTCAGTACATTGGAATGTCATCAATGGTGAAATAGTCAATGGCGATGGGACCGATGAGATTACAGTGAGATGGGGGGTGACAGGCGACGGTCAACTTTCGGTTTATTATGACAATGGAACTTGTGCTTCCGAATCAGTTGAAATTGAAGTTGACATCAATTACTATGACGGTGATGCTACTTCTGGCAGTTACTCTGTTGCGCGATTGTGGAACGAAGCCTTATTAGCGGCCATTCGATTGGACAAAGCCAGGCCAACAGTACATGCTCGAAATTTATTTCATATGAGCGCAGCCATGTATGATGCTTGGTCTGTTTTTAATAATCCAGCGCACGCCTATTTTTTAGGAGAAACTGTTCACGGATTTGACACTCCCTTTGAAGGATTTGCTGAAACAGGGGAGAACCTTGAACGCAGAGCTATTAGTTTTGCGGCTTACCGCCTGTTGAAACATCGTTTTCAAAATTCTCCAAATAACGAGCAAACACAAGCAATTTTTGATCATCTACTCGATATTTTGGGTGAGAATAGTTCAATCACCTCCCTTGATTACACCTCAGGTGATGCCGCTGCCCTGGGAAATTATATCGCCGACCAAATCATTCAATATGGCCTTCAGGATGGATCAAATGAAATGGGGAATTATGAAAATCAATATTATGTGCCAGTAAACGACCCGATGAGTCCTGAATTGGCAGGAAATCCAAACCTTACCAATCCAAACAGGTGGCAGCCTCTGTCTTTTGATCTATTTATTGATCAGAGTGGTAATATTATTGACCAAACTACACCTGATTTTTTGGGTGCAGAATGGGGCAATAGTCTTCCTTTTGCTTTGAGTGACCAAGATTTGACCTTGAATTATCGCGATGGCAACCCCTTTCCTGTATACTACGATCCAGGGGCTCCACCTTATTTAGACGGCATATCATTTACCGAAACTCAGCAATATGCTGACGCTTTCGCCATGGTGGCTGTCTGGAGCTCTCATTTATCAATTTCAGACGATGTCATTTGGGATATTTCACCTGCTTCAATGGGCAATATTAGTAGTGATTCTTTTCCTACAGACCTCAGTGATTATGATAGTTTTTACAATTATATGGACGGCGGGGATTCCGGTACGGGTTATGATTTGAATCCTGTTACAGGATTGCCCTATAATCAACAGTTGGTATCACGGGGTGACTATACCCGAGTATTGGCAGAATTTTGGGCCGATGGGCCTGACTCTGAAACGCCTCCTGGACATTGGTTTGTCTTGCTCAATACCGTCAATGACCACCCCATGTTAGTTAAAAAATTCCGAGGACAAGGTGAGGTGCTCAGTGATCTCGAATGGGATATTAAATCGTATTTTGCCTTGGGAGCCACGATGCACGATGTGGCCGTCACAGCTTGGGGAATTAAGGGCTGGTATCACTACATTCGCCCAATTTCTGCAATCAGGTATATGGCAGGATTGGGACAAAGTACAGATCAGTCCTTGTCCAATTACAGTCCGCAAGGCATCCCGTTAATCGAAGATCAGATCGAAGTAGTTTTAGAGGGTGACCCACTGAGTGGGGAGTCTGGTGAACATATTGACAAAATTAAATTACGGGCATGGAAAGGGCACGATTATATTGAAAATACAGATACCGATTTTGCTGGAGTAGGTTGGATCTTGGCAGAAAATTGGTGGCCATATCAACGGCCGACTTTCGTTACTCCAAATTTCGGAGGCTACTTGTCGGGCCACTCGACTTTTTCACGTGCGGCTGCAGAAACGCTAACTCAGCTAACTGGAACGCCCTTTTTTCCTGGTGGAGTCGGTGAGTTTATCGCCAAGCAAAATGATTTTCTTGTCTTTGAAGAAGGACCTAGTCAAGATGTGATTTTGCAATGGGCTACCTACAGAGATGCTTCGGACCAATGCAGTTTATCCAGAATATGGGGAGGAATTCATCCCTATATTGATGATTTGCCGGGAAGATTGATTGGAGAGGAAATAGGTCGTGTATCTTTTGAAAGGGCCGAAACTTACTTTACGGCATCCTTGTCCACATTTGAGTATGCATTCGAGAAGTCAAAAATGTTCCCTAACCCTGTTTCAAACCAAGCCCACGTTTATGTTACCAATACGAGCAAAAGTTTGAAGTTCCATTTGATTGACCTCGTAGGTCGAGCCATACCACTTCAATCTCGTTTTAATCCTTCGACCGGCGTAAATCAAATCGACATCGATAATATCTCTCCCGGAATTTATGTTTTACACTCTGGGGAAATGAGCTGGAAATTGATAATCAAATAATGACACCGAGTTGCATCAATTATCACCTAAATGGGCTATCTTAAATTAAAATTTACTCTTATGCGTTATGCTCTAACAATTATTCTGAGTTTAGTCATTATTGGCTGCCACTCCAAACCTACAGAAAATCAGACCTTAACTATAGCCTTTGCCTCCTGTAACAATCAAAATTTAGATTCTCTACAAATATGGCAACCTGTCCTCGCGAGCCATCCTGATTATTTCATATGGACTGGTGACATCATTTATCCGAATCGAGAAACACCAGAAGGCTTAAAGGAAGGTTACGACATTCAAAAATCAAACAATTTATATCAAGATTTGACATCCACCTCGCAAATTTTGGGTATTTTTGATGACCATGATTATGCCATGAACGATGGCGGTGTTCATAATCCTTATCGCGAAGATGCTAAACAATTGCTTTTTGAGTTCCTGGATGAACCTACTGAAAGCGCGCGTTCGAAAAGAGAGGGTATTTATGACAGTTATACCATGGCCGATGGATTGGTCAAAACCATATTGCTAGACACCAGATGGTTCCGATCAGATCTTAAACCGTCTGATGAGCCGGGCATGCGATATCAACCTAGTGATGAGGGAACTATGCTAGGCTCCCAACAATGGGAATGGTTAGCTTCTGAGCTGTCGGACACTAAATCCCAAATTGTAATATTAGTTAGCAGTATCCAGTTTTTAAATGATTTCCACGCCTTTGAAAAATGGGGTAATTTTCCTCATGAAAGACAACGACTCATCGATATGCTTACCAACACAAATAAGCAAATTATCGTATTGAGTGGAGACAGGCATTTTGCAGAGCTCTCAAAGCTGAACGATCAGATTCTTGAGGTCACTTCAAGCGGTATGACACACACCTACAAAGGCGTAAAAGAATCTAACCCTCTTAGAGTTGGCCCTCTTATAGACGATAGAAATTTTGGCATATTGAAAATTGATTACAACCAATCCGTGGCGAAGGTTACATCGATTGAGATTATAGGGAATGTCGGACAAGTTTTATGGGGTTTTAAGGAATTGAATCTCGGACTTTAATTCCAGTAATAGTTGTCCATCGGTAGAAGTCATTTTTTTTATTATTTTTAAGCAACCCTAATGCTTAAACCATGAAAACAATCCTACTGCCCACTGATTTTTCTCAGAATTCACTGAATGCCATTGATTTTGCAATTGCAACCTTTACGGGTGTTCCATGTCGTTTTGTCCTACTTCATGTTCACATGACGGCTTCATTTGTGTCTGATGATTTGATGACTATGGGATCATCGGCGTCGATTTATCAAACTCTTATAGAAACGTCTAAGGCATCTATGAGGCAATTAGAATCGCGATTGATTGATAAACACAACAATAAATTGCATGAGTTTATGTCTCTGGTCGATTACGATAATTTTGTTGATGCCGTAAATCAAGCGTGTAAACTTCATGACGCCTCTTTGGTCATTTTGGGAACTAAAGGGGACTCTGGCTTGGAAAAATCAATCTTTGGAAGCAATACGGTTCACCTCATGGAAAAATCTGATTATCCGGTTTTGGCCGTTCCCGAAAAATGCAAGCCGATCTTGCTCAACCGCTGGGCGGTTGGTTTAGATTACGAAATTCCCTTAACGAAAGAGGAACTTAAACCATTAATTGATTTAGCCGCGATGACCAATGCATTAGTTGATGTTATTTGCGTGAAGCAAAATGAAGATCCCCTCACACCTAAACAGTTGAAAAATAAATCTAAGGTTGCTAAAATCATTGAACAAACCAATTCAGAATTCATCACACTGTTTTCTCAGAAAGTTCTCGAGGCAATAACAAAATATTGTGTTGAACACCATTGCGACGCTATTGCTCTAGTTAATAAAAGACGAAATTTCTTACACCGACTCTTTCTCAAGGATGAAATACAAAAATTTGGCTACCATATTAGTAAGCCCCTATTAATAATGCCCATAAAGTCAGCATGATGACATTTAACAACTTGTGTTCTTAAAAAATAACGTCAAGCTCTTGTGGTTTTGAACTTCTCAATTGTCTGAGTTACTCTTAAAGTTTTGGTATCTTTACCCTTGAACTAATTTGTAGGTAAATGGACAATCTGTTTTTGATGCTTTTAATACTGTTGCTTGGGTTTCTGTTGATTCTTGTATTCAAAGCTTTTCGCACATCCAAAGGAGGCGCCAACGCTATCCTTCAGGACGAATTGCAAAAGAACCGCATGGAACTCACGCAATCTTTACAATTGAACAGAGAAGAATTGTCAAAGAATTTAGACAGGCTATCTGAAAAATTGGAGGAACGTTTGAGATATATCAATGAAAACCAAATTAAAAGTGCTAAGGACGATAGGGAGGAATTACACAAGTCGTTAAAGTATTTCAACGAGTCTTTTGTGAAAAGTGTTAAAGATTTTAATGATCTTCAAAAGGAAAAGTTTGAAGCCATGGCTGTCAAACAGGATGAATTGGTCAAATCGACGGAACTCAAACTTGAAAAAATGCGGGAAACCGTAGATGAGAAGCTACACAAGACGCTTGAAGAACGATTGGGCAAGTCTTTCGAAATAGTGACTAAGCAATTGCTAGATGTGCAAAAAGGTTTGGGAGAGATGCAGACCTTAGCAGCTGGTGTTGGCGATTTGAAAAAAGTACTGAGTAATGTAAAAAGCAGAGGTGGTGTTGGCGAAACACAGTTGGCTATGCTTTTAGAAAGTATTTTAGCTCCTGATCAATACGAGTCCAATGTGAAAACCAAGGCCGGTTCAGATTCAATAGTCGAGTTCGCCATAAAACTTCCAGGACAAGACACCAACAAGAACTTTGTTTATCTTCCTATAGACGCTAAGTTCCCTCAAGAAGATTATGCCCGGTTGCAAGCTGCATACGATGCGGGCGATACTATAGCGATCGAATTATCGCAAAAGGCCCTAGCTGTTTCAATCAAGAAATTCGCTAAAGATATTTCTTCTAAATATATAGATCCACCGAATACAACAGACTTTGGTATTATGTTTTTGCCGTTCGAAGGATTGTATGCCGAAGTAGTCAGAAGTCCCGATTTGATCGCCCAATTACAGCGAGAATTCAAGATAGTAGTGACAGGCCCGACAACCTTGGCAGCTCTTTTAAACTCTCTTCAGATGGGCTTCCAGACCTTAGCCATTCAGAAGCGGTCTAGTGAAGTGTGGCAGATTCTTAGAACAGTAAAAACTGAATTTGGGAAATTCGGGGAAGTCCTAGAAAAAACTCAAAGAAAATTGAGAGAAGCCGATCGCGAATTGGATAATTTGGTAACAACACGAACAAAAATGATGTTTTCTAAACTCAACAAGGTGGATGTCTTGCAGCAGCCAGAAGATAACGATTTGTTAAAGTGATTTTGTTTTACAGGTAATTCCTAAAGCCCTTGAAGTCGCCTTGATCTGTAATATTCTTAAGTCTTACGCCACCAGTTGTTAATGGTGTCTGTGTTTTCAGATCGTGCAAGTCCTCATATTCCTTAATACTAGCTTTTTGTCTAGAGGATAAATCTACAAATAGATTTAAAGTATTAACCTTTTTGAGCCAATTGGATTGAATCACGCCTTGAAATACTTTAGACTTAGAACCACTTCCATAGGCTATAAAACCAACCTTATTACCTGCTAAGTCAAGCTTGTGTTCTAGGGCGTTGGCCAATAGACTCACGAAAGCCATAAATATAGACGCGGTGTACATATTGCCAATTTCAGACGACGCCCTTTCTGAGGGTGCAATACGATCAGACACAAATTGTTTGTAGATACTAGATTTTCGAGCCAACTTTTGCCATTCTTTGGGGTCAGCTTCTTGCTGGGAACCAATTTCACTTTCTAGAGCTGCCATATCATCACTATCTTTTAACCACTTGAGCCAATTTTCAAAAATGATACGACGACCGTGAAAGGCATAGGGTAGGTGGAAGATCAAGTGATTCCAATCCTGGTTATAATTAATCGAAGTTTGAGATGACAAATGGTCTAAAGCCTCACTGACCCGGGCCTCGTAACATTGATTAGAAAACTGTCCCTCAAAAACAGGCTCTTCCTTAAACAACTCAAAAGTTGCCTTTCTGTCACTCCAAAATGTTGACGTAGACTGATGTAGTTTTTGAGTTATAACTTCTTGAGAATCATCAATATTTAACAATTCTTTTAAATCATGGATAATCTCAGACTTACTGATTTCGCGTCGTGGTTTAAAAAAATCATTGACGCTTTCCATGCCAACACCCCAATGATCAGCGATCGATAATATGGAAGGTTCGTGACTGATCAACAGAGCGACTGCCCCAGCGCCCTGAGTGTATTCTCCTGTAGAATTCAGGTCGTATTTTGATACATCCGACGCGATTACCACTGCCTTCCTTTTTGTGTCAACTCTGACCCAATCCAGACAATTCTGCAGAGCATCAACCGCACCTACACAGGCGAAAGTCATATCTACCACATCACAATTCTTAAAAACTCTTGGACCGTAATTCGTTTCCAGTAAGCGTTCAACCGCTCCAACGGCATAAGTAGCGGTTGGCTTAGAGCTATCGACCGCACTTTCAGTTCCCAAATAAACCCTTCCAATGGTTTTGGGATCAATTTGATTAACCTCGATAAGTTTAATCAAAGCATTGGCGGCAAAACTGACTGCATCTTCATCCTTATCGGGTATGGCCATTGCCGAAAGGCCTAATCCCAAATGAAGTTTGTCGTAAGGGAGGTTTCTAGCTTGAGCCAAATCTTTCATGGACACCATTAATTGGGGAACATAGTAGCCTATTGCGTCAATACCAATATTTAATTCCATTGAAGAGGATTAGATTACACCCTGCTAAGATACAAAAACCCCGTAGTTTAACTACGGGGATATGTTGCGGAGAAAGAGGGATTCGAACCCCCGGAGGTGTGACCCTCAACAGTTTTCAAGACTGCCGCATTCGACCACTCTGCCATTTCTCCTTAGCGGTTGCAAATATAGAATCCTTTTTGAATTCTTTCAAAGGTTTTGTGTCAAATTAAAAGACATCATCTGACTTTATCTTAATTTTGCCGCATGAGCGCACTTTTGATTGCCGATTTAGACTGGAATGCCTTGCTCTTGATAGCTGTTGGTTTCGTTGCTGGTATTGTCAATACCATTGCAGGAGGAGGTACCTTGTTAACTCTACCAACATTAATTTTTTTAGGTTTACCACCAGCTTTGGCCAACGGTACTAACAGAGTCGCTATATTTTTTCAAACTATTTCTGCGACAGCTGGTTTCAAATCTAAAGGGGTGGCCGATTTTCCGTTCAGTCTTTATTGCGGTATAAGCGCACTTTTTGGAGCTCTTATTGGAGCGCAAATTGCCATTGAAATTTCAGGAGATTTGTTTAAAAAAATATTGTCTGTGGTAATGATTTTTGTGGTGCTGATGATCGCCTTCACACCCAAACTCAAACCCAACAACATATCTGCGAAAACCACCGGTTGGCATTTGTGGATTTCTATTCTCTCTTTCTTTTTTATTGGTATCTATGGTGGCTTTTTAAATGCTGGTATTGGCTTGGTTATTTTAGTTTTTCTGCCCTACTTTAATAAGATGTCCTTGGTCCGGTCTAATGCCTCCAAAGTGGCTATTGTTTCTATTTACACCTTGGGTGCTTTGATCGTTTTTGCCCTAAACGACAGCATAAATTGGGTCTATGGTCTGGTGCTTTCAATCGGCAATATCTCAGGAGCCTGGTTGGCTAGCAGATGGTCTGTTGCAAAAGGTGATGTCCTGGTGCGAAGAGCAATGATGATCGTAGTGACTGCCCTAGCTATAAGACTCTGGTTCTTTTAATGAATCATTCTTATTGACTGGCTTTATTTTGACGCGCAGAATACCTATTTTTATGCAAAATATAACTCGATGACCTCAATAGAAGCTTTAGAATGGCGTTATGCATGCAAAAAATTTGATGATCAAAAAACCATCCCCAATTCAGTGGTGGACCTATTGATAAAAGCGTTTAACCTATCTGCGTCGTCTTATGGTTTACAACCAGTCAAACTGTTGGTTATTCAGAATAAAAGTCTTCAAAAGGAGCTTCTTCCGGTAAGCATGAATCAACAACAAGTGGTTCAAGCATCGCATTTGTTACTATTTTGCACCCACCTAAATATAAACGATGCCTATATCAATGAATTTTTCGATCGGATTATCCATCAACGGGGGACATCACCAGAAATTTTAGCTGGTTTTAGATCGGCTGTTTTAAAAGAATTTGGCAGCAAATCTCAGGGTGAAATTGATTCTTGGGCAGCCAAGCAGGCCTATTTAGCCATGGGTAATATGTTAACTGTTTGTGCTATGGAGGGCATAGATGCTTGCCCCATGGAAGGTTTTACACCCGATGAGTACGATCGCGTGCTAGATTTAAAGTCGAAAGGTCTCAAATCCGTCCTTTTAATGCCTATCGGGTACCGCGCCCAAGATGATCCTTTTGCAGCTATGCCCAAGGTTAGAAAATCCATTGATAACAGCGTGCTACAAATCAAAGTCAATTAATGCCGGGATTTGAGTTATTTGGCGAGGCCGAACGCAAAGAAGTCCAGGATGTACTGAATAGTGGTGTACTCATGCGTTATGGTTTTGATAATCAACGTCAAGGCCATTGGAAAGCGAAAGCTATGGAGTTGGAAATATGCCAACAATTAAATGTAAAACATGCGCAGCTTTTGTCCAGTGGTACAGCAGCCTTAACATCGGCCTTGGTTGTGGCTGGAATAGGAGCAGGGGACGAGGTGATAGTCCCCGCTTTTACTTTTGTTGCTAGTTTTGAAGCTGTTTTAATGGTTGGTGCCACACCAGTTTTGGTTGATATAGATAACACCTTAACCATGTCACCTGCAGCCGTAGCACAAGCCATTAGCGCAAAAACTAAAGCTGTTATGCCTGTACATATGTGCGGTAGTATGGCTGATATGGATGCCCTAAAATCTATTTGTAAGACAGAAAACCTTCTACTTATAGAGGATGCTTGTCAAGCCATTGGTGGCACCTATAAAGGACAAAATTTGGGAACCATTGGAGACTTGGGATGCTTTTCATTTGATGCGGTTAAGACAATAACTTGTGGTGAGGGAGGCGCTGTGATTACCAATAACGATTTGTTCGCTCCATTGTTAGATCAATATTCGGATCATGGTCACGATCATTTGGGATCAAATCGAGGGACCGATGGGCACCCTATCCTTGGATACAATTTTAGAATTTCAGAGCTCAATGCCGCAGTAGGATTGGCTCAAGCCCGGCGGTTGCCGGAGTTTCTTAGACACCAAAAACACTATTACCACATCTTGAAAACCGCTTTGGCTCGAATTCCTGAAATAGAATTTCGGCGCGTTCCCGAAGGAGGTGAAGAGAGTTATGCCTTTTTAAATTTCTTTTTACCCACCGAAGAACAAACTAAAGCTGCCATGTTGTTATTTGCAGATCAGGGCATAGGTGACTGTTTTCATTATTTGGACAACAATTGGCATTATGTGAGGCAATGGGATCATCTTAAATGGGGAAATGCGCTAAATAACTTAAACGAAGCTCAGAAAATAGGTTTGGCACTCATAGGAAGGCAAAATTTTCAACGCTCTGATGCTTTCTTAGGACGAAACATTTCTTGCCTTATTAAATTAGGAATGACATCGACAGAAGTCGAGCAAAGGGCTGAGCTCATGGCGACCTTGATTGGAAAAGTGGTTTAACACAGGGTGATGTTTGTTAAGAGCAGCTTAGTTGAAAATTTTTTAGTAGGGAATATAATCGACAATTTCAAGGCCATAACCAATCATACCCACCCGTTTGGTTTGAGTGCTATTAGTCATCAATTTTATTTTTGAAATACCTAAATCGTGAAGTATTTGAGCACCAATGCCAAAATCTTTGTGGTCCATAGCTACCTGAGGAGCCTTAGCCATACTGTCGTGAGATTGCATCTCCTTCAGCTGTCTTAGACGATGTAACAGACTTCCAGATGGGGCCTGTTGATTAATAAAAATTACCGCTCCCGATCCATGCTTTTCCATCTTTTGAAAAACAGCATCCAAATGTGCCTCGGCGTTGTTAGTTAAGGTGCCCAGAATGTCATTATTAACAGATGAAGAATTAACTCTAACTAAAACGGGCTGATCTATCTCCCAATGTCCCTTCGTTAAGGCCAGATGTACTTGCTTATTGGTGGTTTGCTCATAGGCCCGCAATCTATAATTTCCAAAACGCGTCGAAAATGAAAAATCCTCAATTTTATTAATCAATGAATCGTGCTGCATCCGATAGGCGACCAAATCTTCGATAGAAATGATTTTTAAATCAAAGCGTTGAGCTACTTTTAATAAATCAGGAAGCCGTGCCATTGTACCATCTTCATTCATGATTTCTACGATGACACCTGCTGGAGCTAATCCTGCTAGCCGTGCCATGTCTATAGCAGCCTCGGTATGTCCTGTGCGACGCAAAACACCCCCCTCTTTGGCAATCAAAGGAAAAATGTGTCCAGGACGGATAAATGCATTTGCTGGGGTGTCTGGATGAATTAAAGCCTGAATCGTTTTAGAACGATCTGCTGCAGATATTCCAGTAGTAACCCCGTCGCCTTTGTAGTCTACGGAAATTGTAAAAGCCGTTTCCATGGGATCGGAATTGTCACGTACCATTCTATCGAGACGAAGTAATTCACAGCGTTCTTCTGTCAATGGTGTACAAATGAGTCCACGGCCATGAGTAGCCATGAAATTGATCATTTCTGGTGTTACTTTTTCAGCCGCTGCCATAAAATCACCTTCGTTTTCTCTATTCTCGTCATCGACAACAATGATAATTTTACCAGCTTTGATGTCCTCGATGGCTTCTTCAATGCTGTTCAAATGGATGCTTGGCTCTGTCATAGCAGCAAATATAGGTGAATTAGGTGTCATTTAAAGGGTCTTTAAATCTTCTTGTATTTGATTTTTCATGTAATAATAATACAAGCCATATAGGGGAAGGGCCGCGATTAATATGAGGTTAGTTTGAAATCGGTTGATGACACCGATAGTTTTGTACAAACCCGATTGTAGTGATAGTGCTCGAAACAAAGAAGTTACATACACAATCCCGATAAGGATCACAGTCACTTTTATTATGCCCTGTAATACAGGCCAATCTAAGCCCCGGGTGCCATAATCCAGGAACAATATTGAAAGCAGCAAAAAATATAAAATCAAGGTGAGCTTGGCGTGTTGCTGGTATTCTTGCCAGATTTGACTGTAACGCTCATTGCCATTGGTCTCTTTGCGCTGTTTTACTAATAAATTAACCAAGGGCTTTATCAATTGATCGGCCTCAAAAACAGGTCGATCTTTCGTTGAACGATTGGTCAGATATAATCCTAGGGGTAGCATAATGAAAGTAGAAAACCAGGTGGCTAGTACAGGGTGAAAACTGCCGTCCTCTGCGCTATTCTTGGTGAAAATATTTAAAAAATGGTAGGTCAAAAACAACACCATGGCGATAACAATGGGCAACCCAAAACCGCCCTTTCGAATCAGAGCTCCAATGGGAGCACCAACAAAGAATAGGATCAAACAACTTAGCGCCAATGCAAACTTTTCATGCCAAGCAATCACATGCAAGTTTAAATTTTGAGTTTCTAATTCAATTTTTTTTTGACTTTCATATAACAACTGCCTGCTGCTACGAACATTACCCAGTGCCAAATCGGCCATACGCTTTCTTTGCTCGACAGAATAAAGATCGTAAATGGAGTTTTGGTAGATGGAATCAGTTTCGAGTGGTGTTAAATTTAGATCCAAATTTCGTACCGATGTTCTATCGTAAACCGATTCTGACAATTGGGCATAAGAGTTCGAAGTTTTATGCGATAGAGAATCTATTGTAAGGCCTAGCTCATTGATGGTGAGCATATTGTAACGATTATTAAATGCCTGATCTTCAAAATCGACATTGTTAATCTCGGACAGATCCACATTGATAGTATAAGATTCAAAAGCGCTTTTAACGTGCTGTTTCTTTTTTCTTTCTTCGAAATCTTTGGGCTGCAATTCGTTGTAATAGTTACCATTGTACAACTTGAGTTGAAGCACATCAGCGTCCTCCTGTGTCATCAACATTCCTTTTTCAGCTTTGACTACCTTGTAGTTTCCTGGTCTATTGAACGTCGACATATGAATGGTGACATCTTCGAGGTACTCACCATTATCTCCGTATTTATTCCCCACTTTGATATTCATACCTCCGAGATCACTAAATTGACCTTCAACTATGGCCATAGCAGGTTTAACTTGGGCTATATTTCTTCTCAGATTAAAGAGTTTATACTCTGCCGAAGGAATGACATTGTTCGAGAAGAAAAAGGTTATTACAGCAAGAAATGCTATGAAAACCCCAACGCTACGCATGCCTCTCAACAAGGAAATACCGGCTGATTTCATCGCTGCGAACTCATAATTCTCCGAAAAGTTGCCAAAAACCATAATGGAGGACAGAAGAATGGTCAAAGGCAAAACCAGCACCACAAGACGTTGGGAAATGAAAAGTAAAAACTTGCCGATAATAATTAAATCGAGATCCTTACCGGCCAATTCATTAATGTAAAGCCAAACAGACTGCAGTAAAAATATCATCATGATTACCGCAAAGACACTAAAAAAGGTCTTGAGATAGGAAACAAAAATATAACGATCGAGCGTTTTCATTACCTAGTCTAGTTTGTTGATGAAATAGCCTGGATAAGCTTTAGGATCGTATTTAAAGGTATTTGTAGGCAGTGAAGTATTTGCTTTATAGCTGTTTACGGTAATTACAGTTTTGGTGTTTTCGGAGCCTATCTCAATCAGGCGATAGATCATGTTCGTTGCCTTGTCTATACCCAATAGCAAATAGCTGACATCATTATTTTTTTTGACAGGAACCAGTTTGACAAATTGAATGGTACGGCCAGGTATTTTTTGAGTGATATTCATTTTAGCATGATAGCCGGTATTGAAAAACTGTAACATCTCGTTAGGAGAAATGGTTTCGTCTCCGTCATTCGATCCACTCGAAATAGTAATTTCTTCATCTTCTGGACTGATGGTATACAATTTGGCTCCGTCAAAAATCCGAGTAATCCCCAATATATTGAGTTTATACTGATCACCAGATATGAGAATAGAGCCGTTTGTTTTTTGATTGATATCGGCCTCGGTATTGATTAATTCGTAGGTAAAGTCAATTTCAATATTGTTAAAAGCACTCACAACTTGGCTTACCCGGTTCAACTGAGCCTTGGCCTCTGGAGAAGATTGTCCAAAGAGAATAGTACTACAACTAAAAAAAATAGCACTTAAAAATAGTTTGCTCAACGGAGTCATATTTAAATATTTAAAAAGTTATCTAGTCCTGCGATATCGCTAATCAAAACCTGTCTGGCTTTGCTTCCTTCAAAAGGACCCACTATACCAGCGGACTCCAATTGGTCAATGATGCGTCCCGCTCTATTGTAACCTAGTTTTAACTTTCTTTGCAAAAGTGATGCCGAACCTTGCTGATGGGTCACCACGACTTGTGCGGCTTCATAAAACAGTGCATCTCTGTCGTTAGGATCCATATCCATTCCGGAGCCACCCTCTTCACTTACGAATTCTGGTAACATATAGGCATCGGGATAGGCCTTTTGAGCCCCAATAAAGGAAGTAATTTCTTCCACCTCTGGAGTATCGATAAAGGCACATTGCAATCTCAGCGTCTCGTTACCTTGGGTAAACAGCAAATCTCCACGACCAATGAGTTGATTTGCCCCGGCATTGTCTAAAATGGTACGTGAATCGATCTTGGACGCCACTCTAAAGGCTACTCTAGCAGGAAAATTGGCTTTAATTAAACCTGTGATTACATTGACAGAAGGTCTTTGAGTAGCAATAATTAAATGGATTCCAATAGCCCTTGCTAGCTGTGCTAACCGTGCAATGGGGGTTTCAACTTCTTTTCCTGCTGTCATGATTAAGTCTGCGAACTCATCGACCACGAGAACGATATAAGGCAAAAAGTGATGTCCGTTTTCTGGATTCAACTTACGAGACTTAAATTTTTCGTTGTATTCAATGATATTGCGACACATGGCCAACTTGAGTAATTCATACCGCTGATCCATTTCTACACATAAAGAATTTAGCGTTTGAACTACTTTTGACGTATCCGTTATAATAGCTTCTTCAGTGTCAGGTAGTTTGGCCAAATAGTGCCTTTCAATTTTGTTAAACAGTGTGAGCTCAACTTTCTTTGGATCTACTAGGACAAATTTGACTTCGGCGGGGTGCTTTTTATAAAGCAACGAGGTCAAAATGGCATTCAGTCCTACGGATTTACCTTGCCCTGTTGCACCTGCCATTAAAAGGTGAGGCATTTTAGCTAAATCAACAACATAGGTTTCATTATTAATGGTTTTCCCTAATGCAATGGGCAATTGCATTTCTGACTTTTGAAATTTCTGGGAAGCTATTACCGATCTCATCGAGACCGTGGTCGATTTTTTATTGGGTACCTCTATACCTATGGTTCCCTTTCCTGGAATAGGAGCGATAATCCGAATACCGAGAGCAGATAATGAAAGTGCGATGTCATCTTCTAAATTTTTAATTTTAGAAATACGAATGCCAGCCTCTGGCACAATTTCATACATGGTCACAGTTGGACCAATGGTTGCTTTGATGTTGGCGATTCCGATATTGTAATTCGCGAGCGTATCAACAATCTTATCCTTATTGTCTTTGAGTTCATCCTTGTCTATCGTAATGTTTTCAGTATCATACTGTTTTAACAGACTTAAAGGCGGCATACGAAAATTTGGCAAGTCTAGGGTAGGGTCAACTGGACCAAAATCGGTGACTAATTTATCAGCTAAATTATGAGATTCTTCTTTTTCGTTAAAGGAACGGGTGACCTCTATTTCAATATCATCGTCTAAAATAGGTGTCAACTCCGGTTCTTCTTCTTCTTCTTCTTCTTCTGATTGGATTAAAATTTCTGTTTCAGAACTATCCTCCTTGGGCTCAAGGTGGGATTCATGCACTTCAGCAGATTCATCTGACACTTGGGCTTTTGGTTGTGTCTTAAAGCTGTACCTTAATCGCAGGGTCAAGTATAGAATTCCTCCAAATAATAAAAGAAAAGAGGTTCCCAAGGGGCCTAAGTAGTCGTTAAGCCAATCCACACTCTCAAAACCAATGGTGCCGCCTAGAACGGCATGCGTAGGAATAGCTAATGAAAAAAACAGCGCTAATAAGAGACTGAGATACAGCCCCCAAAACCATCTCTTTTTAAGTTTTGCGATAGACTTTTTTGTGATGACAACAATTCCAGTCCAAATGAATAATAGCGCAATAATAAACGACGACAAACCGAGTCCTTTGCGGATAAAGAAATCGCTCAATGCCGCCCCAAGTTTGTTTAAGATATTTTCAGCTTGACTTTCGCGATCTGTAAAATCATTTAAAATACTTTGGTCCGCATTACCAGTAAAGAAAAATGACACAAATGCAATTAAGCAAATAAGGCCAAAAATCAAGATAAAACTCCCTAGTAGGAGACGCTGCTGATCCGACATGGATGTTCTAACCTTTAGCGTCTTGGAGGAGCTGTTCTTTTTTCGTGTAGCCATGAACTATTGCTGTTTAGACAAAAATACAAAATGCAATGTCATAGCTGTCTTTAAGAATTAAAAATCTTAGGAATATAAATCAAAGCGGCTATAACTACAGCTGCAATAACGCCAATAAAAACAGCTGCAGCACCCATATCTTTGACTTGCCCAATGGTTTTGCTATATTTTGGTTCAACCAAATCAGATAGTTTTTCAATAGCGGTATTGAGAGCCTCGGCTGATAAAACTGCGGCTATCACCAAGGTTTGTATGAGCCATTCTGAGATCGAAATGTTATAGTACCACCCTAGTAAGCACGTTAAAACCCCCATTGCGAAATGAAAAATAAATTGAGTTTCAGTTTTTATTAAATGCCACAATCCCTGACACGCATATGTCATACTCTTCCAACGGCCTTCTAAATATTTGATTAGTATCGACACTATTAAACCTTTTAAAGGCAAATTACTCATTATTTTTTGAAGTATGTAGGGGTTTGATGACCCATCTTTTATTAATTGATCTTGAATTTGGCTTATTTTTTCTTTTTTTAATTTCAACCAAGTGAATGAATGAAACATTCCAGCCATAAATAACTGCAATGATTTAAGTTAACTGTTGATACGCCTTGCATTCTGAATGAGTTTTAGTCAAAAAAAAATGGCGGGGTTACCGCCATTTTTAAAAAAAGAAAACACCTGTTCATTTATTGTAAGTCAAATCTGTCCAAGTCCATCACCTTGCACCAGGCGTGCACGAAGTCTTGAACAAATTTCGTCTTGGCATCTGAACAAGAGTACTCTTCCGCAAGTGCGCGCAATTGAGAATTAGATCCGAAAATCAAATCAACTCTTGTTCCTGTCCACTTGGTGGCGCCCGTCTGACGATCCTTGCCAATGAATAAATCATCGGATTGACCCGCTTTTTCCCAAGTGATGTTCATGTCTAACAAATTGACAAAAAAATCATTGGAAAGCGTGTCTGTTTTGTCTGTAAAAACCCCTAATTTGGATTGATCGGTATTCGCGCCAAGCATTCTCATACCGCCAACTAAAACGGTCATTTCAGGTGCTGACAGGGTTAGGAGTTGAGCTCTGTCTAGAAGTAACTCCTCTGCAGCTCTATCTTGATTAGACTTCACAAAGTTTCTAAAACCATCGGCTCTGAGTTCCAGGTGAGCTAAAGACTCTACGTCACTTTCCGCCTGATTTGCATCTGTTCTGCCCGGCGAAAACGTGACTTTGATGTCTGTGCCGCCATTTTTTGCAGCCGCTTCAACACCAACACATCCAGCAAGCACAATCAAGTCTGCCATAGAGACTTTTTTGTTGGTCGATTGGGCTTGGTTAAATTCCGCTTGAATTTTTTCTAGCACTTCCAAAACTTTGGTCAAAAGTTGTGGTTGGTTGACTTCCCAACTGACTTGAGGTTCAAGTCGAATTCTTCCACCATTTGCGCCACCGCGTTTGTCGGATCCTCTAAATGTTGCCGCCGATCCCCAAGCTGTCATAACCATTTCGGTAATAGATAAACCCGAACTCAGTAATTTAAGTTTTAAGGTAGCGATATCGCTGTCATTTATTGTCTCATAGTTAGCAGCAGGAATTGGATCTTGCCAAATCAATGTTTCTTTTGGTACTTCAGGTCCTAAATAGCGGGACACAGGCCCCATGTCTCGGTGCGTTAATTTGTACCAGGCTCTGGCAAACATATCAGCCAATTCCTCTGGATGCTCATGAAATCTTTTAGAAATTTCGAGATAAGAAGGATCAGCTATCATAGCAATATCGGTAGTTGCCATAACTGGAGGATGTTTCACTGTTTTATCGTGAGCATCAGGAACGGCATCTGCCGCAGCATTGTTTTTAGGACGCCATTGTTGTGCCCCAGCAGGGCTTTTAAACAATTCCCATTCATATCCAAACAAGGTGTCAAAATAGCTACTATCCCAAGTTGTTGGCGTAGGGGTCCAAGCACCTTCTAGGCCACTGGTTATGGTGTCAACACCTTTGCCACTGCCAAAACTACTTAGCCAACCTAACCCTTGTGATTCTATTGGCGCACCTTCAGGCTCAGGCCCGACATGTGACGGATCGCCAGCGCCATGCATCTTACCAAAAGTATGACCACCAGCGATAAGTGCAACAGTCTCTTCGTCATTCATGGCCATTCGACCAAAAGTTTCTCTGATATCACGAGCAGCTGATTTTGGATCGGCATTACCATTTGGACCTTCTGGATTAACATAAATTAATCCCATTTGAACCGCACCTAAAGGATTGTCTAGTTCTCTGTCACCTTTGTAACGTTCATCTCCTAACCACTCGGTCTCAGGACCCCAATAGATATCTCCTTCAGGTTCCCAAACGTCTTCACGGCCACCGGCGAAACCAAAAGTTTTGAATCCCATAGATTCTAGAGCACAATTACCTGTCAGTACCATCAAATCGGCCCAAGATATTTTACTGCCATATTTTTGCTTGATTGGTAATAACAATCTTCTGGCTTTATCTAAGTTACCGTTGTCGGGCCAACTGTTTAATGGTGCAAAACGGAGCGTACCTGCCGACGCACCTCCGCGACCATCACCGACCCGATAGGTGCCTGCACTATGCCATGCCATTCTTATGAAAAACGGACCATAATGACCGTAATCAGCTGGCCACCAGTCTTTTGAATCGGTCATTAAATCGTATATATCTTTTTTCAGTTCTTCTAAATCTAGACTATTGAAGGCCTCAGCGTAATTAAACCCCTCCTTATAAGGACTGGTCATTGGTGCATTTTGATGCAACATTTTTAAATTCAATTGATTGGGCCACCAACTAGAATTAGAAAATGCACCTGCTGCTGTATGCCTTTGAGATGCAGGAGCAAAAGGACATTTGGCCTGTCCATTGGGTGAAGAAGAATTTCCTTTATCCATTTAATATTTTTTTTGGTTTGAATCGTCAAATTTACAAGAAAAGAGGCTGAATTCCGACTAAATTAGCATATTTTAATTAGAACTTTTAAAGGTTTGACCTTTTGTTGATAGACGTCGAGATTCTTATGCTTCTGAAACCATTAATTGCTTGATTTTGATTGAAAATCCAGCAAAAATAAGGGTCATGAATGGACTGAGCCAGTTGAAAACAGCAAAAGCGAAGTAGTCCACCACTGAAACTCCCAAGACACCAGATTGGTAAGCGCCACAAGTGTTCCATGGTACAAGAACAGAAGTTACAGTGCCCGAGTCTTCAAGAGTTCTACTCAAATTAACGGGATCCAGTCCTTTTTTATCAAAGGCATTTTTAAACATTTTTCCAGGTACTACAATCGCCAAATATTGATCTGAGGCTGTAACATTGAGGGCCAAACAGCTGGCAACAGTACTGGCGAACAATCCAAAAACAGATTTGGCCAAGCCCAATAATGCAGAACTAATTCGGGACAAGGCGCCAATAGCCTCCATGACACCGCCAAAAACCATCGCACAAATGATCAGCCATATGGTTCCCAACATCCCGCTCATCCCTTTTCCCGCTGCTGAAAATAAGCCTTCTAATGTACTGTTTTCGGTGGCTACCGCGGTAGGGACAGTGATGGCGTTCATCACTCCTGTATAAGCCGATTGGAAACTCATAGTATCACTATTGGCTATACTCAATACAACATCTGGTTGAAAAATTATCGCAAACCCCCCCCCTAGGATAGTTCCAATTATCAGGGCAAGAAGAGGTGGTGTTCTTTTAATAATCAGAGCAATTACGGCTAATGGAACTAAAAATAGCCATCCATTAATATTAAAAATCCCTCGGATGTCATTCAATAAAATTGAGGTGTCCGCTACTCCTGAGGTAGATTGTGTAAGACCAATGATGACAAAAACAATGAGTGTAACCGTTATGGTGGGTACAGTGGTAATACTCATATACTTGATATGATCAAACAAGTCGCTGCCTGCCATGGCCGATGCCAAATTGGTTGTGTCGCTCAAGGGTGAAAGTTTATCGCCAAAATAGGCGCCAGAAATCACCGCACCAGCAGTCATGCCTGCAGCTATTCCTAATGCATTGCCAATTCCAATGAGAGCGATACCGATGGTTGCTGAAGTCGTCCAAGAACTCCCAGTAGCAATTGATACCAAAGCACAGATAACAACACACGCAGCTAAGAAAATACTCGGATTGAGAATTTGAAGACCGTAGTAAATCATAGCAGGAATCACCCCACTGATGAGCCAAGTTCCTGCCAAGGCCCCGACCATGAGTAGTATTAATAAAGCCCCTGTAGTGGATTTAACATTTTTCGCCACCTCTTCAAGCATTTGTTCGTATCCAACCTTGTTGAAATAACCGACAATTGCTGCTACCACACCACCCATTAGAAGGATAAACTGGTTGCTTCCTGCCAAGGCGTCGTCTTTAAAAACACTGACATTAAAGGCCAATAGAGCAACCAAAATAACTACTGGTATCAGCGCTTCGAACAAACTTAATTCAACATTAGAAACCAATTTTTGATCTTTGGCTCGAGTAGGTTTAATTTCTTGACTCTTCATAATAGTTACATGGTGTTAAATGAGCCCCACAGATTTGAGAGCTTCCCTAATTTTGTCATAACTGGCGGCCGCATTATTATCTAAACCAACGGAAAACCTGATTAATCCCGGACTCAGACCCATGCTCACTTGTTCGCCTTCTGGAATTTCTGATGATGTTGAACTGCCTGAGGCACTAAACAAGGTTCTGTAAAAACCAAGACTCACTGCCAGATAACCGACATTGCGCTCTTGCATGGCTTCCATTAAGGCTGAGGCATTGGCTTCGGTTTGGACGTCTATGGCCAGCATACCGCCATAACCGTAATCGGGGTGCATGATGGACTGATAGAGCGCGTGTGATTTGTGTGATTTTAACCCGGGATAAATGGTTTTGATGCCGTCGGCCTCAAATTGTTCAGCGAAATACATGGCGTTCTTGCTGTGTTGTGGTATACGAACGTGTAGGGTCCTGAGGTTCTTCATGATCGATGAGGCTCTTAAACTGTCTAGGGTCGACCCCATCAACATAGCAGCACCATCTGTCACATTACACATATCGTCTACCAATTCACGGGTTGTACACAAAACGCCAGCCACTGAATCGCTACTGCCATTAATAAACTTAGTCAAACTATGGATAACAATATCGGCGCCTAAATTGGCAGGAGTAACACTTAGAGGCGAAAAGGTGTTGTCTACAACCAACTTGAGTCCATGTCGTTTTGCGATAACCGATAGTGCCGCAATATCAGCGATTTCCATTAAAGGATTGCTAACGGTTTCACAGTAAAGTATTTTTGTTTGTGAGGTAATGGCAGCTTCTACGGACTTCAAATCCGTAATGTCCACAAAGGATGTGTTTAACTGAAATTTAGGTGCGAAATTCTTCAAGAAGGCATAGGTTCCTCCATAAATAGTTCTGCTAGAAACAACATGATCACCAGCCTTGCAAAGGTGGAAGAAGATAGGTGTGATAGCTCCCATTCCAGAAGCTGTAACCAAAGCGGCCTCAGTATTTTCCATTGCAGCTAAAGCAACTGATAAATACAAGTTCGACGGGGTAGAGTGTCTAGAGTATAAATAACAACCATCAGCGTTACCCTCGAATGTGTCAAACATCGTTTTTGCAGCCAAAAAGGTATAAGTAGAAGAATCGGATATAGATGGATTAACACCACCAAATTCACCGAAGTATTGCAAATCTTGAATTGCCTTCGCAGGATCAAATGCCATAATCGTAATTTTTTGAGCAAGATAATAATTTTTAGGACCATTAAATTCCAATTCTATTTTGAATTGCGGGAGTAATTGTTAACAATTTGACTTTGATTTAGTCAGCTAATACGTATTTTTGCACGTGTATTAAAACAAAGACGATGACAAAATTTGATGTTGCTATTATCGGTTCGGGGCCTGGAGGTTACGTGGCTGCTATCCGTTGTGCTCAATTGGGTATGAAAACAGCTTTGATTGAAAAATATAACACTTTGGGAGGCACATGTCTCAACGTGGGTTGTATTCCTAGCAAAGCTCTTCTGGACTCGTCGCATCATTATGAAGACACTGTTAAGCATTTTGACGACCATGGGATCGAAATAGACGGCTCGGTATTGGTGAACCTAGAAAAGATGATTGCGCGCAAGCAATCGGTAGTTGATCAAACGACAGCAGGATTAGATTATTTGATGAAAAAAAATGAGATCACTGTTTTTCAAGGTTTAGGGAGTTTTAAAGATCAGCACACCATAACAGTCAGCAAAGCAGATGGCGTTCAAGAGGAAGTGCAGGCGAGTCATGTGATCATAGCAACAGGAAGTAAGCCAAATAATTTACCTTTTATTGCATTGGACAAAGAACGTGTGATCACATCAACTGAGGCTCTGAAATTGAAGGAAGTTCCGAAACACATGATTGTAGTTGGTGGTGGTGTTATTGGTCTCGAGCTAGGGCAGGTCTATTCTCGCTTGGGTGCAGAAGTGACTGTGGTAGAATACATGGATCGTATCATTCCAACTATGGATTCTGGCTTATCGAAAGAATTGGCCAAAGTGTTTAAAAAGTCGAAAGTGAAAATATTGACTTCCCATCAAGTGACGGCAGTCACACGCGACAATGACAGTGTTGTTTTAAAAGCTACCGATAAGTCAGGTAAAGAGGTTGAGTTAATTGGAGATTATTGCTTGGTTTCAGTGGGGCGCAAGCCTTATACGGATGGGCTCAATTTAGAGGCCGCAGGCATTGAGAAAGACGAGCGCGGACGTGTTAGCGTAAACGCTCATTTGCAAACCAATATCAGTCATATCTACGCCATTGGTGATGTGATTCAAGGGGCCATGCTAGCACACAAGGCTGAAGAGGAAGGCACCTTTGTCGCAGAAACTATAGCTGGACAACAACCGCATATCGATTACAACTTGATTCCGAATGTGGTCTATACATGGCCAGAAGTTGCTGCGGTTGGAAAAACGGAAGAGCAGCTCAAGGCGGCAGGTGTAACCTATAAAACGGGTCAATTTCCGATGCGTGCGTTGGGCAGAAGTCGGGCAAGTATGGACTTAGATGGCTTCGTTAAAATTTTGGCCGATGCTACCACTGATGAAGTGTTAGGGGTGCACATCATCGGTGCCCGAGCAGCAGACTTGATAGCCGAAGCGGTTGTCGCCATGGAATACCGGGCCTCCGCTGAGGACATATCTCGCATGTCTCATGCGCATCCTACCTTTGCTGAGGCGATTAAAGAGGCAGCCCTAGCAGCCACTGAAGACCGCGCATTGCACATCTAGCCACCAAAAATGGCGTAGTGCATCGCACTCACAGCAATGATCAGAACAAATAGGATTACAAGTAAAATATGGAGTGTTTTTGGTTTTTTCGATTGGGGACGACTCATAGCATATGATTTAATCCCCAAAAGCTTTTTTGGTTCAATGTAGGTGGTCATTTGGGGAAATGTTACCTAAAATTACAAAATTTATTCTTTACCATCAATCGAAAATGTATTTTTACGGTCTAATGTTAATAGATTGAAGCGGCACATTCAAACCTTTGAAATCCAAGACAAAAAGCTCTTTTTGAAGCAGTTGTTTCAATGGGCGCAAGACTTTGACACCTCGCTGTGGCTCGATAGCAATGCGTATCCCTTAAAAGAATCAAAGTGCGATGCTGTTTTAGCCGTAGGCAGCCTATCGGAAACCGATGTTCAATTTGGCAATGGGTTTGAGGCACTTCAAGACTTTCAAAATCAGATTCAGGATTGGTGTTTTGGCCATTTGTCCTATGACCTGAAAAATGAGCTCTTTGGCTTATCTTCTGCCAATCATGACGGGTTGGAATTTCCCGATTTGTGGTTTTTTCAGCCAGAGAAAATTTTCGTAATTCGCGGGCACGCAGTGACTTTGCACTATCCGATGTTCCAAAAAAAGGAGCTCGCAAAAGATATGTTGGATATCACAACATTTAGAGCACATCCTATTGGTCTGCCGCAAGATAAGTTGCACTTGACGCCAAGATTATCGAAAGAAGACTATGTCAAAAATGTCTCTAAGTTGCAATCGCACATTCAAATGGGGGACATTTATGAGATCAACTACTGTATGGAATGGTTTCAAGAGGGCGCCAACATCAATCCCTCAGAAGTTTTTCAGCAATTGAATCAAATTTCCGCAGCACCGTTTTCTTGTTTTTTGAGGAACAGACAATGGTATGCTATGTCTTCGTCTCCAGAGCGCTATTTGTCGCGAACAGGACAGCAACTGATATCCCAGCCTATTAAAGGTACTTCAAAACGGTTTGAAGATCAAACTTTAGATACAGCCTCAAAAAACCATTTGTGGCAAAGTAAAAAGGAGCGGAGTGAGAACGTTATGATTGTGGATTTGGTCAGAAATGACTTGTCAAAGGTAGCTCAAAAGGGCAGTGTTCAAGTCAAGGAGCTTTGTGGGGTTTATTCGTTCAAGCAAGTTCATCATATGATTTCGACAATTGGCGCAGACTTGAGAGAAGACCTCTCGTCCCTCGATGCTATCAAAGCCAGTTTCCCCATGGGTAGTATGACTGGAGCGCCAAAATTGCGAGCGATGCAGTTGATTGAAGATCATGAAGTCAGTAAAAGAGATTTGTATTCTGGCGCCATCGGATACTTTGAGCCAGAGGGCGACTTTGATTTTAACGTGGCCATTCGAACCATACTCTACAATCAGTTGAAATCCTATGTTTCTTATAGTGTTGGCAGTGCGATAACAGCTGCCAGTGAGGCAGCGTTGGAATATGAGGAGTGTTTGGTGAAGGCCAATGCTCTGTCACGTGTTTTGGCGCAAGATAATTTATCCAAACCGGTCAGTCATGATTGAGCAATTCAACCGTCATGTCGCCCAACTTTGGCCGAACATCGCCAATAGCACGTCTTTACTGGCTTTGTCAGGCGGTTTAGACAGTGTGGTTTTGGCGCATTTGTGGCAATCTTGCCAATGGCCTTTCGAGGTGGCGCATTGTAATTTTAAATTGAGAGGGGAGGAGAGCGATGCTGATGCTGTATTTGTGCAGTCTTTATGCGACTTATGGGGCGTTTGTTGTCACAGTGCGGCGTTCGACACTAAAGCCTATGCGCAACAACACAAACTGTCTGTGCAGGAGGCAGCACGCCATTTGCGGTATGACTACTTCTATGGTCTCAGCGAGGCGAGAGGATTAGCTTTTATTTTGACCGCACATCACAGTAATGACCAATTTGAAACTTTCTTGATCAACACACTTCGAGGTACTGGTCTAAAAGGTTTAACAGGTATACCTACACAAAATGGTAAAATCATACGCCCCTTGTTGCCCTTTTCCAAAGAAGCTTTGACAACCTACGCCAAGAAGCATCATTTGGAATGGCGAGAAGATTCCTCTAATCAGTCGAGCGATTATTTGAGAAATGCCCTGAGATTAAAGGTTATTCCGGAATTGGTACATCTTCGTCCTCAATTATTGGAAGAATTTGGAACAACAATTAATCACCTGCAAGACGCCCAAATTATGATTGAGGCGTATCTCAAGGATATCCAACCTCAATTGCTTGTAAAAACACCAACAGGCTTCAAATTGCCCTTAGAGGCTTGGCAACAAGTGGACAACCCCAAGACATATTTGTTCTACTTATTGTCTCCCTTTGGGTTTCATCAGTGGGAGGATATTCTTCATTTAATGACCGCCCAAAGCGGTAAAATGGTGCGATCCGATACCTATCAATTACTTAAAGACAGAGCCTGTTTATTGCTTGAACCAAAACATGACAATAGTGTAAGTAATATATTGATTTATAATCAATTAAAACCTATTGAGTTTGCGAATAAACTATTGACAATAGAAGCTGTTGAGACACAAGAATTGGGATCTACTGCTTGCATTTATGTCGATGCTGACTTGTTAAACTTTCCCTTAACTCTAAGACTCTGGCAGGCGGGAGACCGATTCCAGCCTGTAGGAATGACAGGTACCAAAAAAGTGAGTAAATATTTAAAAGACGAGACTGTTTCGTTATTCGACAAATCGCGACAATATGTTTTGTGTTCGGACGAGCAAATTGTTTGGGTAGTTGGCCGACGGGCAGATGAAAGATTTGTTGTTAACGCTGAAACCAAACATATATTAAAATTGACGCTTTCATAACATGCCCTTAGTCCAAAGCTCATATCGCGCGCCTCATTTGTTTAAAAATGGCTATTTCTCCACCGTTTACTCTGGTTTAGTGCGCCGGGTGTCAGGTGTTCAGCAGCAGCGTGAGCGACTAACCCTAGCTGACGGCGATTTTATTGACCTCGATTGGATGCGAGCATCGAAACCTTCAAGAACACTAATCGTGTTGCTCCACGGTCTAGAAGGCGACTCTAAACGTCCCTATATGCTTGGTTCAGCTAAGCTTTTTAACCAGAACGGCATAGACGCTGTAGGGGTGAATTTTAGGGGTTGTAGTGGCGAATATAATTTGACCTACCGATCATACAATTCTGGCGAAACAGATGATTTACACCAGATATTACTTTACATACTTGCCAATTACCACTATGAAGCCATTGTGCTGCGAGGTATCAGTTTGGGTGGCAATGTATTGCTGAAATATTTGGGCGAAGATCGTGACCGACCAAAAGAAGTTAAATTGGGCATCGCTATATCTGCACCATGTGACCTCTATGGATCAATGCTTGAATTACATAAATGGTACAATCGACCCTATGAGATTTATTTTAAACGCCATTTGACTGAGCGTTTGAAGCACAAAATAACCCTTTTCCCCGACCGTATTCAGCAGAAGGACATGGAACGCATCAAACGCCTCAGGGATTTTGATGATGTCTATACCGCACCTGCCCACGGTTTTGAAAGTGGATTACATTACTATCAGGCCTCAAGTAGCTTGCCGTATATTGAACATATCAAAGTACCTGCCTTGTTGCTTAACGCTCAAAATGATTCCTTTTTGTCGGACTCCTGTACACCTCAGGAATGGGCTGAGACATCAAAATCCTTTTATATTGAGCACCCTAAGTATGGGGGACATGTTGGTTTTCATCTCAACGGCTCATTTTATTATGACGAACTGCGCTCCCTGAGTTTTGTCAATGCGCATCTATGAGTATTTTGAGTCATTTTTTTCGCGCTCTCATACAAGATTAAAATGATTGAACAAATCCTCAGCAAGTTTTGGCCCTTGAAAATCCTTGAAATGATTAACCGTTGCATTAACCACGTTATTATACCCTTTATGCTCTAATCCAAAAGGATAATAGTTATTCTCTTCCAGTATTTCTGAATTGGCAATGCTGCCATTACCGTTTTTGTCGGAGTAGGAGAGGCGTATGTTCCCCAAGTGGTCTTTGTATTGATACACGTAGCTCATGCTGCCGTTAATGTTTTCGACATAGCCCTCTGGGTGCGTCATAAACGCCAAAGTCTTGGCTGCTGTACCAGTCTTTTCATAAATGAAATGGCCTGCGTAGTCTGTTACTTTGTTTCTCATGATTTGGGGTTAGGGGTAACTAAATTAAACAATAATTATGCTGAATCGCATTTAGTCTTTGAAAATCACTCAAAAAATGATAATTTCCCCAAACCAAATGCTTAGCCTCAAATGTCCAACACCCTAAAAAAAATTTATGGCAGTGCCGTTTTCGGTGTCGATGCCACAACGATTACCGTAGAGGTCAATGTGGGTCAGGGCATCGGTTATCATTTGGTGGGTTTGCCCGATAATGCCATCAAGGAAAGCAACTACCGGATAGCGGCAGCCTTACAAAACGTCGGTTTCCGCATTCCCGGTAAGAAAATCACTATCAATATGGCGCCCGCCGATATGCGTAAAGAGGGCAGTGCCTATGACCTGACCTTGGCCATGGGCCTTCTATCGGGCTCGGGGCAAATTGCAGCGCCAGACATTGAGCGCTATCTCATCATGGGCGAATTATCCCTCGACGGCAGTCTGCAACCCATCAAGGGAGCCTTGCCCATCGCAGTGCGCGCCAGACAGGAGGGTTTTGAGGGTTTTATCTTACCAGCTCAAAACGCCAATGAAGCCGCCATTGTCAACGATCTTAAAATATATGGCGTATCGTCCATCACCCAAGTCATTGATTTTTTTAACGAAGGCAAGCCCCTACAACCAACCATCATCGATACCCGAAAGCTGTTTTTTGAACAACACGCTCAAATGGACCTTGATTTTGCCGACGTCAAAGGTCAAGAGGGCATAAAGCGCTGTATGGAAATTGCCGCCGCTGGAGGGCATAACATCATTTTAATAGGACCCCCTGGATCCGGTAAAACCATGTTAGCCAAACGCTTACCCAGTATTTTGCCACCCATGTCATTGGCCGAAGCCTTGGAGACTACCAAAATCCACTCCGTTGTAGGTCGCTTAAAGGCCGAGGACAGTTTGTTGGCTCAAAGGCCCTTCCGCGCACCCCACCATACTATTAGCGATGTGGCACTCGTTGGCGGAGGCAGCTACCCACAGCCCGGAGAAATTTCGTTGGCCCATAACGGGGTATTGTTTTTAGACGAGTTACCCGAATTTAAACGAACCGTTTTGGAGGTGATGCGACAGCCCTTGGAAGATAGGGAAGTAACCATTTCTCGGGCCAAGTTTACCGTGACTTATCCCAGTAGTTTTATGCTAGTAGCCAGTATGAATCCCAGTCCAAGTGGTCACTTCTATGATCCTTCAGCACCTCATACTACCTCTATGGCCGACATGCAGCGCTATATGAATAAGATTTCTGGTCCTTTACTCGACCGCATTGATATTCATATTGAAGTCACACCAGTACCTTTTCAACAATTGACAGAGGAACGCAGGGGAGAGCCTTCGGAATTAATCCGAGAGCGAGTTATCGCTGCGCGTACAGTGCAACAACGACGGTTCGAAAGCATAAAAGGAATATATTACAACGCACAGATGAGCAGCAAGCATATCCGCCAATTTTGTAAACTGGACAGCAAGTCTAAAGCTTTACTCAAATCAGCTATGGAACGACTCAATCTGTCTGCACGGGCCTATGACCGCATCTTAAAAGTAGGACGCACCATAGCCGATCTGGAGGCGGAATCGCATATTCTAAACCAGCATATCGCCGAAGCCATACATTACCGAAGCCTCGATAGAGAAGGTTGGTTGGGATAATGGTTTTTCTTTTGGACAAACAAGAAAAGGGACAAAACAGACCTTCTCAGCTAAAAAGTGATCGCAAACGCTCGACCCATTTGGCTTGCACCAATTTGTTTTTGTAGGGTGCATAGCGCAACGGTGCATCTAGCCAATTGGCTCTGTGAGATACAGCCTTTTGGTGACTGAAGGTGTCAAATCCAAACTGGCCGTGATAGGCACCAATACCACTTTCGCCCACACCACCGAAGGGCAATCTCGAATTGACAAATTGCATCATGGTATCGTTAATACTTCCTCCTCCAAAGCCAAAGCGGTCAATGATCGTTTGAATAAAGCGCTTGTTTTTTGAAAAAACATAAAAACCTAAGGGCTTGGCAAATTGATCTACGCAGTTTTCAATATCTGCAAAGGTCTCATAAGTGAGAACAGGTAAAATAGGCCCAAAAATCTCATCTTTCATTACAGGGCTGTCCATTGTTGGCTGGGCCACCAAGGTGGGTGCTAAGGCGTTAGTTTCTAGATCGAATGTACCGCCACAAATAACGTCTTCCCCTTCGAGCAGAGACAATTGGCGTTCCAAGTGCTTGCGGTGAATCAACCGCCCGTAGTCTGCAGACTGTAAAGGATCGGCACCGAAAGCTGCACTTATCTCTTTACGTAAAGCGGCCACAAGAGGTTGGTAAATGGTCGTATGCACCAATACATAATCGGGGGCGATACAGGTTTGTCCAGCATTGAGAAACTTGCCCCAAACAATGCGCTTTGCTGCCAATCCAATAGCCGCAGATGGATCAATAATACAAGGATTTTTACCGCCCAATTCTAAGGTGACGGGTGTCAAGTATTCCGCAGCAGCCTTGGCAACTATTTTACCTACCGCCACACTGCCCGTAAAAAAGATATAGTCCCATCGCAATTTAAGTAAGGTCGTGGCAGTTTTAGCATCACCTTGAATGGCCGTGACATGGCAAGGGTCAAAAACCTCGTCGATGAGGTCTGTCACCAATTGTGAGGTTTGGGGACTGTGTTCACTGGGTTTCAGCAAAACACAATTACCGGCAGCAACTGCCGCAATAAGCGGAGCAAGGGCCAGCTGAAAGGGATAATTCCAAGGGGAAATATGTAAAGTAAGTCCGTAGGGTACTTTGTAAATAAAATCCTTTGATGGGAAATTCAACAGACTTCCACTAACTCTTTGTGGACGGCTCCATCGCTTCACTTGGGTAAGGGCTTGGTCGATATCCGCCAAAACAACTGAAAGCTCAGAAATATAAGATTCGAATTCTGGCTTACCTAAATCTTTTTTTAAGGCCAGATAAACAGCCTCTTCTCTACGAATAATGGCCTTTTTAAGCGCTTTTAGGCTGTTTATTCTATAGGCCAAGACCTTGCTCTGTCCAGAACGGAAAAAATCGCTTTGCCTTGCTTGAATGGTATTGATAGATTCAGTCATGGGTACGAAGGTAATAAAATCAATGGCATAAATCCCAAATGGGGTCTTGAGGCAAGGGGGCCTCAATTATCAGTGGCGACTTGGTTACCGGGTGAACAAATTCCAGTTGCCGGGCGTGCAAATGAATCCCCCCGTTGGGGTTGCTGCGGTCAAAACCGTATTTGAGATCGCCCTTAATTGGAGAACCAATAGCGGCCAGTTGTGCCCTAATTTGATGATGACGCCCTGTTTCAAGAGTGATTGACAAAATACTGTAGCGGTCCAAGGATCGTGTGACTTGGTAGTGCAAAACAGCCCGTTTGGCATCGCTGTGCTCGGAATGAAACACAGTTGCCTTGTTGTTTTTTGGATTCTTTTTAAGCCAGTGTATCAGTGTTGCTGAAGCCTTTTCGGGCGGGTGTTGTACCGCTGCCCAATAGGTTTTAACGACTTTTTTATCAACGAATAATTGATTCATCCTTGTGAGTGCCTTGGAAGTTTTGGCAAAAATAACTGCGCCGCTTGTCGGTCTGTCGAGTCTGTGAACGACTCCCAAGTAAACAGCACCTGGTTTCCTGTATTTCTCTTTGAGATAAGACTTGATAAGATCGGGGAGTGGTGCGTCACCCGTTTGATCGCCTTGCACCAAATCGCCAACCCTTTTGTTCACCACGATCAAATGGTTGTCCTCAAATAAGATGTCTAAATTAAAAGGGCGGGTGGACATGAAGATTACGGGTTCTAATACTGCTCCTCGGCATTGGGAAAGTCTTTGGCTTTAACATCTTTATTGTATTGCCCAATAGCCTCAATCATATCGTCATACAAATTCATATAACGTCGCAAAAAACGGGGATTGAATTCGTGCGTCATCCCAATCATATCGTGTAACACCAACACCTGCCCATCGACCCCACCGCCAGCACCAATACCAATAACAGGAATACTGACACTCTCTGCCACCTCTTGGGCTAATGCTGCGGGAATTTTTTCTAAGACAATGGCAAAACAACCTGAAGCCTCCAACAGCTTAGCATCCGCTTTCAGCTGAATAGCTTCTTGTTCTTCCTTGGCACGAACGGTATAGGTGCCAAATTTATAAATGGATTGCGGGGTTAAGCCCAAATGCCCCATAACAGGAATACCGGCATTAATAATGCGTCGAATCGACGATTTGATTTCTTGACCACCTTCTACCTTTACCGCGTGGGCACCACTTTCTTTCATAATGCGAATGGCCGAACGCAAGGCTTCCTTATCGTCGCTTTGATAGGTGCCAAAAGGCAAATCGACCACCACTAAGGCCCGCTTTACAGCCCTAATGACAGCCGAAGCGTGATAAATCATATGGTCTAAAGTAATGGGAAGCGTGGTTTCGTGACCAGCCATGACATTACTGGCAGAATCGCCAACCAAAATTACATCTATACCTGCCGAATCAACAATTTGCGCCATGGTATAATCATAGGCAGTAAGCATTGATATTTTTTCACCCCGAGCCTTCATATCGACAAGACTCTTGACAGTGATGCGTTTGTAATCTTTTTTTGCAGTGGACATACAATTTCTCTTAGCTGGTAAAAGTAGTAAAAATGGCAAAACGGCGAACTATTATGTCATTATGTCATAAAAATAGGATGAAATATGACAAATACGAGTCTCAGGGATATTGGCATAAAGGTTGAACTGTGCTGATTAAATTTGAAAAAATCCAAATTATGAGTAAAATTATAGGAATAGATTTAGGAACAACCAACTCATGTGTCTCTGTTATGGAGGGTAATGAGCCAGTTGTAATCACGAATGCGGAAGGCCGTCGTACAACACCTTCAGTAATTGCCTTTGTCGAAGGCGGTGAGATTAAGGTAGGCGATCCGGCCAAACGTCAGGCTGTTACTAACCCGACCAAAACCGTTTTTTCGATCAAGCGTTTTATGGGTAACAGCTTCTCAGAATCTTCGAAGGAAGTCGCTCGTGTCCCATATAAAGTAGTTAAAGGTGATAACGACACCCCAAGGGTGGATATTGATGGTCGTATGTACACGCCTCAAGAGTTGTCAGCCATGGTGCTGCAAAAAATGAAAAAAACAGCTGAAGAGTTTTTAGATCAAGAAGTCACAGAAGCGGTCATTACCGTTCCAGCATATTTTAACGACGCACAGCGTCAAGCCACTAAAGAAGCTGGTGAGATTGCTGGACTCAAAGTAAGACGTATCATCAACGAGCCAACCGCAGCAGCACTGGCTTATGGACTCGATAAAAAAGGTGTAGATCAAAAAATTGTAGTCTTCGATTTTGGTGGTGGTACACATGATGTATCTATCCTCGAATTGGGCGATGGTGTTTTCGAAGTACTTTCTACAGATGGAGACACACACCTTGGTGGAGACGATGTGGATGATGCTGTAATCAATTGGTTAGCCGACGAGTTCAAAGCCGATGAAGATATCGATCTGAGAAAGGATCCTATGGCACTTCAACGTTTGAAAGAAGCTGCTGAAAAGGCTAAAATTGAACTGTCATCGTCCAACCAAACCGAAATCAATTTGCCCTATGTTACTGCGGCAGCGAGCGGCCCAAAACACCTGGTGCGTTCTTTGAGCAAAGCGAAATTCGAGCAGTTGATTGACAGCCTAGTAAAACGTACAATTGAGCCCTGTAAAACTGCTCTTAAAAGCGCAGGATTGTCAACTGGCGATATCGATGAAATCATTTTAGTTGGAGGGTCAACACGTATTCCAGCAGTTCAGGAAGCCGTGGAGAAGTTCTTTGGAAAAAAACCGAGCAAAGGCGTAAACCCTGACGAAGTAGTTGCCGTTGGCGCTGCTATTCAAGGTGGTGTTCTTTCGGGTGATGTTAAAGATGTCCTTCTTCTGGACATCACACCATTGTCTTTAGGAATAGAGACTATGGGAGGTGTAATGACCAAATTGATTGATGCCAATACAACCATCCCAACCAACAAATCTCAGGTGTTTTCTACAGCGGCTGACAATCAGCCTTCAGTAGAAATTCATGTTTTGCAAGGTGAACGCCCAATGGCTGCCGATAATAAAACTATTGGCCGATTCCATTTAGATGGCATTCCGCCAGCCCCAAGAGGAACTCCTCAAATTGAGGTGACTTTCGATATTGATGCCAACGGGATCATCAATGTGAAAGCAGGAGATAAGGCAACAGGTAAATCTCAAAACATCAGAATTGAAGCGTCTTCAGGTTTGACAGAAGAGGAAATCCAACGCATGAAACAAGAGGCCGAAGCCAATGCAGACGCCGATAAATTGGTGAAGGAAAAAGTTGAGAAACTCAATAGCGCTGATGCCATGATTTTCCAAACCGAGAAGCAGCTGAAAGAGTTTGGCGACAAACTACCAGAGGATAAAAAGAAGCCTATCGAGGAAGCCTTAGAAGCTTTGAAAAAGGCCTATGAGACCAAAGAGCTAGAAGTCATCGACCCGGCTCTAGAAGAGCTTAATAAAGCTTGGACAGCGGCTAGCGAAGAAATGTACAAAGCCCAACAAGAATCACAAACAGGTGGCGGAGAGGCTCAGCCAGAAGACCAGTCTAACGCCGAAGGCGACAACGTCGAAGATGTGGATTTTGAAGAGGTCAAATAATCCTTTATAAATCAATGTAAAAGAGCCGCTTGAAGCGGCTCTTTTTTTTGGACTAGGACTGCACTCTATTGTGTTTTATTATCCAAAATACCGTGTAAATTCCGCCTAAAACACTTGGTATAAACCAGCCTGAGATTCCAGGAAATACCTTGTTCACAACCACAAAAGCTGTTGTAGCGGCAACATAACCTCCGATCATATTACTCAAATGTATTATTAGCCAACCTTTTCTCAAAGATTCTCGTTGTTTCAATAAATTGTAGTCACGGAGACCAATCGACAGACCCAAAAGACCAAAAACAAATAGAATGACATTGACCTTTGAGAGGAAAATAATAGGGTAGCCCATCATACCGACGCATAGTGCCATCATGGTTAAGGCCATTAACCGTTCCGTTTTAGTGTCGTAGGATTGGCGTTTGAAATGTCTGGCCCGATATCCCATTAAAATAAAGTACGTACTAAAGAGTCCAATCGCAAATAAGAATGCACTTTCGTGATTTGGGAGCACAGAGATAAATAATGCCAAACAGGCGGAGGTTAACATGCTGTAATAAAACACCAAACCAAACTTTCTGTGTGCTTTAGATCCTTTTACTGCAATCAAGGAAACCGCACCGGTGAATAAGGCCAAGCCACCAAAGCCTGCGTGAACATAGATCAAGGCCTGAGCAAAATCGGTCATTTTAGAAGTTTTTGTATTGGCACTTGTCATCCTTATAACCGCTGCAGCAGCAACAGCTTGATCGCACGAAGAGCGTGAGAAGAAGTCCAAGACCAAGACCCAACAAAATACAACCGACGAAAACAAAGATATTAGCTTTTAAACAGAAAAGGCCCACGCCAAGACCATATAGCAGACCGCCACCGAGGGCACCAGAACTTTTGTCAATAGGTTTCACAATAATAGATTTAGGGGTTAATAGAAAGCAATATAGTAAATTCTATGAAAGCGGCATTTTGTCCATAGCAAACAAAAAAATAAGCTTAATTTTGCAGGTAAATCACAGCTCATGAAACTATCCAAAGCGCTTATCCTCAGTTTGTCCGAAAAGGCCAGAAAGGACACCCTAATGGAAACTTTGGACATTGAATTCATCGATGCAGGAGAGGATTTCTTAACGGCAAAAATGCCTGTAAATGCGCGCGTTTTTCAACCCGATGGTGTGTTGCATGGCGGTGCTACCTTTGCCTTAGCTGAAACTGTTGGCAGTTTTGCTGCGCACCTCATCAATCACGATAGAGAGGTGACTATTAGAGGCATTGAGATGTCTGGAAACCATCTAAAGAGCGTTAAATCGGGGTTCGTTTATGCCACCGCCAAAGCTGTTCACAATGGCCGAACAACACAATTGTTTCAAATAGAGATCAAAGACGATATGGACAACATCATTTCTATTTGTAAGCTAACAACCATTGCTATCGACAAACAAAAATAGACCCCTTGTCAAACTACAAACTACAGCGCATTCAACAGCAAATCCGTCAGGGCTTGCCCTTTGTGTGGTTCAAGAGGGCAGGAGACCACCAAGTCAATATCATGCTCCAAAAGGATGATTGTTTTCACACAACTCAAAATCAACCGCATCAAAGTGGCTTTGTGGTAGCCCCCTTTGAGAAGGAACATCCTGTTTTATTTTATCCAAAGGATCAGTGCGATTCTTTTTCTGTAGAGCTATGGACATCTCAGTGGACCAAAATCAAACCCCGCCAAACAGCGTCCTCAGATCAACAAGTCTTCGAATCTCAAGTCAATAAAGCGATAGAGGTTATGAAAAACAGCGATTTAGAAAAAGTTGTTTTATCGCGGTCTGTTGCTTATGATATGCCAAAAATGGATTATTGCGCTGCTTTTTCAGCATTAGCCCAGGCATATCCCAACACTTTTACCTACGCCCTATGGCATCCCCAACTAGGATTTTGGATGGGTGCTACGCCAGAGCGATTGGCGCAAGTCGATAAGGGAATATTAAAAACAGTGGCCTTAGCAGGAACCCAATCATGGGATCCCTCTAATTTTTTGGAATGGAGTGCTAAAGAGCGTCAAGAACAAGAGTTTGTGGTTAAAGATATCGCATCGATTTTGGAACCATATGCCAAGACCTGGCAGCAACACCCAACGACCACTGTTCAGGCTGGCCATTTGGCCCATCTTAAAACGAAAATTGACGTCGAGCTGAAAGACCAATGGGGGCATCGGGTTTTGACTATTGCACAACAGTTGCATCCCACAGCGGCCGTTTGTGGTTGGCCAAGGCCAGAGTCCTTAGCACTCATTCGTCAAATTGAAACTTACCAAAGAGACTATTATACGGGTTATTTAGGCCCAGTAGATGGCGCAGAAGGCCTTTTAGAGTTCTATGTTAACTTGCGGTGTATGAAGCACGACGGCAAACAAGTTATTCTTTATGCTGGCGCGGGTCTAACCAAGGATTCGCTGCCAACTGCCGAATATTTAGAGACAGATGAAAAATTAAACACGCTGCGTAAAATCCTTTTTGCTTAAGGTCGTTTAATTGTAGTATTTTTACAGCCTCATGACCATTCCTTCTAGTCTTCTCGCCCAAACCGTATTACAAGCCTGTAAGGCCTATGGCATAAAAAATATCATTATCTCCCCGGGTAGTCGCAACGCGCCTTTAACCCTGGGGTTTACGAGCGACCCTTATTTTAATACCATGAGTATTGTTGATGAAAGGTGTGGGGCTTTTTTTGGTCTGGGTATAGCTCAACAGTCCCGTAAACCTGTGGCACTTGTATGTACCTCTGGAAGCGCTCTGTTGAACTATTATCCCGCTATTGCAGAAGCCTTTTACAGCAGAATCTCACTACTTGTTCTTTCGGCAGACCGACCGGTGCATTTGGTAGGTAATGGCGACGGACAGACCATACATCAATCTCAAATTTTCCGACCTCATGTCTGTGCAGAAGAAGATTTGATATTGACAGACGACATTGAAAAGAATCAAATTAACATCCAGATCACTGCTGAGGTGCTTACCCATTGTCTTAAGGAAAACCAGCCAGCCCATCTGAATATTCCTTTTGATGAACCGTTGTACACCACGAATCTGGAATATCAGATCGCCTTCCCAGCGATTGAACCAGATACACAGGCAAAACCATTTGATTTGTCGGCAGAAGTCAAAGCAAAATGGCAATCCCTGCCAAAAAAATTGGTTTTAATGGGCTGCATGTCACCTGGAGTTTTGTCCAATGACGCTATTGACATGTTGGCCAATGACCCATCAGTGATAGTACTCACAGAGTCAACCTCAAACATCCATCACCCCAATTTTTTCAACCATATTGACCAATTGATTTCTGCCTTCTCAGATACAGATAAACTGGCATTTAAACCTGATTTACTGCTGACCATGGGAGGATTGGTAGTTTCTAAAAAGATCAAAACATTATTGCGAGATTTCCAGCCACAAGAGCATTGGCATATCGATCCTCTCGAAGCCTTGGACACCTATTTCTGTCTGACCAAGCATATAATTTCAGAACCAAATGAGGTTATTCGGCACTGGTACAAAGACGCTATTCCGAAGTGTAGTGACTATCGAACCGGCGTTTTAGCCATTGCAGAGGATCGCCAAAACCGCCATCAGAGTTATATGCGAACCATTCCTTTCTCCGATTTCAAGGTTTTTGACCTATTATTTCAAAGGCTCCCTCAAAACATACAATTGCAAATTGGCAATAGCTCTACGGTGAGGTACATGCAATTGTTTCAAACCGACCCGAGCATCGAGGTATTTTGTAATCGAGGAACCAGCGGTATCGATGGTTCTTTGTCAACAGCAATTGGAGCAGCAAAAGTGACCAATAAGCCTGTGTTGTGTGTCTTGGGAGATCTCAGCTTTTTTTATGACAGCAACGCCTTATGGCAAAACCACACGCCAAATACTTTTAGAATCGTCATTATCAACAACCGTGGTGGTGGCATTTTTAGAATCTTACCGGGTCCAAAAAATACGGTCAATTTTGAAAGATACTTTGAAACGGCCCATCAACTTTCAGCCAAGCATCTGGCAAAAATGCACGGCTACAAATACTATTCAGCGCGCTCAACGGGTTCACTAAAAAGACAATTATCCCGTTTATTCAAGCCTTCTGATCGACCAAAAATTTTGGAAGTATTTACACCGAGAAAACTCAACGACCAGATACTGTTAAACTATTTTAAACATTTAGAATCATGAACGAAAACACCATAAAAATTGGAGAAGTAAATCTGCTGGGGATTTTGAGAGAGCGACAGCCAGGCTTGTTTTTGGGTTATCCGGGGGGAGTCGAAGAAGTACTGTTGCCCAATCGCTATAAACCAGAAAGCTTTGAAATAGGGGATGAAATAGAGGTCTTTGTGTACAAAGATAACGAAGAACGACTGGTGGCCGTAACGGATATGCCTCATATCAAAAAAGGAACGTTTGCGCTTTTGAGGTGCAGTGAATCAACACCCATTGGTGCCTTTCTCGATTGGGGCATGGTCAAGGAATTGTTTTGTCCGTTTAAAGAACAAGTTTTTAAAATGAATGCAGGTGGCTGGTATTTGGTCTATTGTTTTCTTGACGAAAAGTCAGGTCGATTGGTGGCAAGTAGCAAAACCTTTAAGTTTTTAGACAATACCAATTTGACAGTAGCTAAATTTGACAAGGTGGAAGTTATCATTTCTCATCCATCTGATTTTGGAATGAACGTCATCGTTAATGGAAAACACAAGGGTGTCATTTACAACGATCAAATTTTTAAGACCCTCCATATAGGCGACAAGTATGAAGGCGTTGTCGCTAAAGTAAGAGAGGGTAACAAATTGGATATCATTTTACAAGAGATAGGTTACCGCAATATCGAGCCTAATGCTGAGCATATCTTAACGATTCTTAAAGCATCTAAAGGCTTTTTGCCATTAACGGACAAATCGGACCCTCAAGATGTCAAAGATTGGTTAGAAATGAGCAAAAAAAGTTTTAAAAAGGCCATAGGCACCCTCTACAAGCAAAGGGTTATCGACATTAAGGAAGATGGGATTTATCTAATAACTGAGAATGAAAATTAAAAAGCTTTATTTTTGCACAAACTATTGATTATGGCATCACCACAATGGACATCTGTCGGCTCTTTCGAAGACATTACCTATAGTAAATCTAATGGGGTGGCTCGCATAGCGTTTAACCGTCCCGAAGTTAGAAATGCTTTTCGACCAAAAACCACAAGTGAGCTGATCAAAGCTTTTAACGACGCCCAAGAGGACACATCCATAGGAGTAGTTTTGCTTTCCGCCGAAGGCCCATCCCCTAAAGATGGCGTGTACTCGTTTTGTAGTGGTGGCGATCAAAGATCCAGAGGAGATCAGGGCTATGTTGGCGAGGATGGCTATCACCGTTTGAATATTCTGGAAGTTCAAAGAATAATTAGATTTATGCCCAAAGTAGTCATAGCCGTTGTTCCTGGCTGGGCTGTTGGGGGAGGTCACAGCCTCCACGTCGTATGTGATTTGAGTTTGGCGAGTGCTGAACATGCCATTTTTAAGCAAACAGATGCCGACGTTACCAGTTTCGATGCGGGTTATGGCAGTGCCTATTTGGCCAAGATGGTCGGTCAGAAAAAAGCGCGGGAAATTTTCTTCTTGGGGCGCAATTACAGTGCCCACGAAGCCTATCAAATGGGCATGGTCAATAAGGTTGTTCCTCATGATCAACTCGAGCAAACAGCCTACGAATGGGCTCAGGAAATATTAGAAAAATCACCGACTTCGATAAAAATGCTCAAATACGCCATGAATTTGACAGACGATGGGATGGTTGGTCAACAAGTATTCGCTGGTGAGGCCACCCGATTGGCCTATATGACTGACGAAGCCAAAGAGGGTAGGGACGCTTTTTTAGAGAAACGCAAGCCAAATTTTGACAAAAAATGGCTACCCTAAGCAAAACTAAAGCGTGGATATCTGCTATGCGACTGAGAACACTGCCTCTATCGCTTTCAGGCGTCATTGTAGGAGCTGGTATGGCCGCAAAGGTGGGTCAGTTTGACGCCTATATCTTTGCCTTAATCGTTTTTGCCACCTTGGGCTTGCAAATTTTATCAAATCTGGCCAATGACTACGGGGATGGCGTCCGAGGAACGGACAATGAAACACGCATTGGACCAAACAGAGCCTTGCAGACAGGTGATATTTCACCCAAGCTCATGCTGAAAGGAATCATGGTATGCGGCAGTATTACCGCAGTCAGTATCTTAGCATTGATTTATTTGGCCTGTTACCCGGAGTACTTCAAACTTTCGATACTCTATATTTTTTTAGGCATAGCTGCTCTTGTGGCAGCCATAGAATATACAATGGGTCCAAATCCTTATGGATATAAAGCATTTGGAGACGTAATGGTTTTTATATTTTTTGGAGTGGTCAGCGTCATGGGAAGCTATGTGCTTTTTGTCAAATCCTTGTCAGTCGATCTGCTGGCACCTGCCATTGTCATTGGATTCCTATCCGTATCCGTATTGAATTTAAACAATATAAGAGATATGGAATCGGACCGTTTGTCTCGCAAAAGAACGATAGCCTTGGTTCTTGGCTTTCGGGGTGCAAAGCGCTATCACTCTCTTCTTGGTTTAGGGGCTTTAAAAGCGGTCATTTTCTTTTTACTGTCTTTTGAATCTCACTGGCCTTATGTGATCAATCTATTGACATTTTTTCCCTTGATTTTACACTATACTGCTGTTTGGCGTTTTGAGACACCGGAAAAATTCGATCCACAACTCAAAATTGTAGCACTTTGTACCTTTGCGCTAGCTATTTCTATGTCATTAACTGCTATTTATTTTCACTAAGGTCCAATTTTGAAAGCGACATTCAACAAACACATTCTTCAATTTAAAAGACCTAGTGGAACCTCCAGAGGCATCATGACAACTCGGGCCATTTGGTTTATTAAAATAGAAAATGCTCACCGATGCGGCATTGGCGAGTGCGCCCCTTTGGTTGGTCTCAGCAGGGATGATTTTGAACAACTGGATCACAAACTCGCTTGGGTATGTCAGCATATCGAGTTAGGATTACCGGCCTTGTTAATGGAAACTCAAGATTTTCCAGCCATTCAAATGGCATTAGAAATGGCTTTTTTAGGATTAGATAGGTCATCGCCATTTGATTTATTTCCTTCCGAATTTCAGACCAACGGTTCTCCAATAAAGATTAATGGTTTAGTTTGGATGGGGCAAAGGCTTTTCATGCAGCAGCAAATCGCTGAAAAATTGGCCGAGGGTTTCGATTGTATAAAACTAAAAATCGGTGCCATCGTTTGGCAAGAAGAATTGAATCTATTGAAAGCCATCCGTGAGACCTACAATTCTGATCAGATCGAGATCCGCGTGGATGCCAATGGTGCTTTTAAAAAAGAAGATGCTCAAGCCAAACTAGAAGAGCTGTCTCTGCTCGACATACATTCCATAGAACAGCCTGTAGCAGCAGGGGACGTCGACTTGTTGCAACTGCTATGTGCGAATTCGCCTCTTCCCATAGCCCTAGACGAAAGCCTTATCGGTAGGTTCACAATATCACAAAAGCGTGATTTATTGGAATACATTCGACCAAAATATATTATCTTGAAACCTTCCTTAGTTGGTGGCTTCGCGCAATCAGATGAATGGATCGAAATGGCCGATCAATTGAAGATTGGATGGTGGGTAACCAGTGCCCTAGAGAGTAATATTGGGCTAAACGCTATTGCTCAATGGACCTACACCAAATCAAGTCCAATGCCTCAAGGTCTTGGAACTGGAAGCTTATTCGATAATAATGTGACATCCCCACTCAAGGTTAAGCAGGGTAAGTTATTTTACGATAGTGCAAAACAATGGAACTTTAATCAATTAATTTGACATGGATTATGTGCAACAGGCTTATAAAGGCCATACTAAATTTTGGATGTTTCTATTCACAGCAGCAGCCATATCGGGTGTATTTATTTTCAATTTTGTAGCCTACCTCAATACCGATCCGTCTGACTTAGAGGACGTATATGACATGATGGCTCAAATACCACCATTGCTGAATCTCACCATCAATTTAGCACCTTTTGCATTACTTTTAGGCGCTTTGTTTTTCTTAGTAAAATTTTTACACGAACGTTCCATTACCTCTCTCACAACCTCGAGACAAAAGATCGATTGGTCTCGCTTCAGGTTTTCTTTTTTGTTGGTGACAACGATTTCTCTTGTAGGTTTTGTTTTGTCTTACTTCGCCGATCCATCTCAGTATGTCTTGCAATTCGACTGGGTTAAGTTCAGCATGTTGTTATTGGTTAGCCTGCTGCTTTTTCCTTTTCAAATCGGTTTGGAAGAGTATTTGTTCCGCGGATATCTGATGCAACACTTGGGGGTCATTGTAAAAAACAAATGGTTTCCCCTGCTATTCACTTCCTTGTTTTTTGGGCTGGCGCACAGTGCTAATCCAGAAGTAGCGGAATTGGGATTGGTGACAATGGTGTTCTACATCGGAACAGGCTTGTTTTTGGGTATCTGTACGTTGATGGACGAGGGCATTGAACTGGCATTGGGCTTCCATTTGGGCAATAACTTACTGGCTGCATTATTAGTCACGGCAGACTATTCTGCCCTGAAAACAGATGCCATTTTTAAACTTACGGGGGAGAGTCAGGCTACTTCTTTAACGGATGTTTTGTTACCCATAATAATTTACTACCCCATATTATTAATTGTTTTTTCAAAAAAATACGGCTGGGAACACTGGAAGAACAGATTAACAGGTCGGGTAATTAACCCCAATAATGAAACTAAAAACGATGAGGCCGCATTTCACTAAAAGACATAACCGCTTTACTTGGGAGGGTTACCACCTAGATTACAATGGCTTGGTTGATTTGGGTTATTTCTTCATTAAAGAAGGTGGAGAAAATGAACGCAGCATTGGTGAATTCCTGTTAAATTGGTTAGATGAGCGGGACTTTGTCTATACAAAGACTTCAGGAAGTACTGGTAAGCCAAAACAGATAAAATTATCCAAACAAGCGATGGTCAATTCGGCCTTGGCAACGGGCGATGCTTTGGGATTAATGCCAGGACAAACCTGTTTGCTCTGTTTGCCAGCCAGCCGTATTGCTGGAAAAATGATGTTAGTCAGAGCCATGATTTTAGGATTGGAACTCCATTATGTGCAGCCCAGTCGCTCTCCGTTGCGATTGGTAAACCGTGCCTGCGATTTTTGTGCCATGACTCCGATGCAATTAAAAAATAGTCTGAACAAAATTAACCTCATTGGAAAAACTCTGGTTGGCGGTGGTGCAGTTGATTCCAATTTGAAGTCTCGGATCATATCAGGTGAAACCGAGGTTTTTGAAACCTTTGGCATGACTGAAACCTTAAGTCATATTGCCTTAAAAGCATTGCATTATACGAGCAGCCAAGATATGGGCTTTAGGCCCTTAGAAAACATAGAATTAGATACTGATGAAAGCCGGTGTTTACTTGTGAAGGCTCCGAATTTATTCGATGGCACTTTAATCACCAAGGATATCGTTGACATGCATTCGGACGGCACTTTCACCTGGTTGGGCAGAGCAGATAATGTTGTCAACTCAGGAGGAGTCAAATTGTTTCCAGAGGTCATTGAGGCCCAGCTTTCGTCCAGCATAGCACAACCACTTATGATAGGTTCTGAACCCCATGAGGAGTTAGGCGAAAAATTGATTTTAATTGTTGAGGGTGCTGAACAGGCTTTAAGTCCAAATCTTTTCGATACATTGGACCAATATGCTCGGCCAAAATCCGTTTATTTTATTGATGCATTCGCCTATACAGCCAATGGTAAGCTCGATAGAAAGGCCACCGTTTCCCGAATTACACGAGATTTAAAAAATTAACGATATTTGCATCCTGAATTAAATGGTATGAACAAAAATACAGTCTTAGGATATGCTACCCTCATCATGGTCATTGTGGCCATTGTTTTAATATGTCTTGGAGCTTTTCGATATAACGAAATTGCGGGATGGGGGTTCGCTTCTGTTGGGATTGGTTTTTTGGCTATTGCTTGGGTTTTCAATGCCCTCAAAGGCAGGGTTTAATAAGGCTTTCTGGCTTTACAAAAATCTAATATCATCAACGCTAAAGCTTTGGCGTAATAAGGACCATCCTCACCGCTAATAATGCCTTCACAAAGGTGCAAATATTGCGCGTTTTCATGCTGTCCGAGAACTGTTATATACCGCCTTGCTTGTCCTACAGTAAAACCTGAAGACGATTGGGCGCTGCTTGGGAAATGGGCCATAACATCAACGTCTAATTCCACACCAAAAGGCTTTTCTTTGACAAAATTCAAAGTGTTCTGCAACGCTTGTTCGAATGTATGGTCTAACCTCAGGCTAATCTGATCGTAAGTTTGACAAAGGATTTGATTGAGATGACGTTTGATATAATCCCAAATAGGTTGGGAAGTATAAGCTTCTTGGACACCCATAACGGCGTACTTGTCTAAAACCAATGCATCAAAGGCATACCTGAATGGGTTGCCACTGTGACGTCCTTCCGTAGTGCGCAGATCCGTATGTGCATCCAAATTTGCCACGTTGACGCTTTTCCCCAAAGCCTGAGACATACCTTTGATTAATCCAAACGCATTATTGTGACCACCACCAACAGCTATCGGTATTTTGCCTGCTGATATTATCACAGCAACCAGTGCCGCCACCGCTTGGTCTAATCTAGACGTAAGCTGTCGCAACTGGTTGACATCAGTCTCTGAGCTTATGTCATTATAATATGGGGTGGTATTCAAGTGGCCAAGTACGGCGATGTCTTTGGCATTTGAATTCTCGGAAAATGGAAAATTACACAGGGTGTTCCTGACCACTTCCCAACTTGATCTCGCACCAGGATTACCGTGATTAGCCCTTACGCCAATGTCTTCGGGAATACCAAAAATTACAAATTTCGCTGAAGACGCCAGCAAGGCGTCTTTCAGAGGTAAAGTTGGCGGTAGGAGATGAAAATATTGACCCAAGCGTGACTCGCCATCTCGCAGCAACAATATCTTATTCAAATGAGAAGTGTCAAAATAGTGCAGACTTTCCATAGCTATAATTCTTGGGTTGACTGGCCGTTGATAAATACCTCCGAGATGCGGTTACTGCCGAAATGATAGGCCATGTCGGCTAAAGTACACCTGGCATCGGTTATGATAAAACTCGCATGCTTTCCTGGAGTAATAGACCCATGAGTATCTTCGAGCCCCAGAGCGAAGGCCGCATTGATCGTTAGGGCGTTGACAGCTTCTTCAGGTGTAAGTTTCATTTTGATACAGGCCAAGCTCAGTACGAGATTCAGATTGCCACTTGGCGATGACCCTGGGTTGTAATCAGATGCCAGAGCTAAAGGAAGGCCATTATCTATGATGCGGCGTGCCGGGGCATAGGGAATTTCTAAAAAAAAAGAACAGCTCGGCAAAGCCACTGGAAGGGTGTCCGACTTTTTCAAATCTGCTAAATCTTTCTCCATCAAAACTTCCAAATGATCTACTGTGAGTGCCTGGTGTTTGATAGCACCTTGAATACCACCGATGCTGTTGAATTGATTGACATGAACTTTTGCTTTTAAACCGTATTTGAAACCGGCCTCTAAAATCTGTTCCATCTGGGGCACACTAAAATAACCCTTTTCACAAAAAACATCAATATAATCAGCTAAGTTTTCCTCTTTTACAATGGGTAAAATACCATCGATGATATGAGCGACATAAGCGTCAGTATCTGAAAATTCATTTGGAATGGCATGGGCTCCTAAAAAAGTAGCTTTTATTGTTACGGGGCTATCTTCCTTTAATCTTTGAATCACCCTGAGCATCTTCAGTTCGGCGTCCAAGTCCAATCCATAACCACTCTTTATTTCTATAGCTCCAGTCCCCAATGATATTAATTCGGTCAGTCTTTTTTTGGCACTATCAAAAAGGTCATCTTCGGATGTTTCACGCAGCACTTTGGCCGAATTGAGAATACCGCCACCCTTAGCTGCGATCTCTTGGTAACTCAGTCCCTGTATTCTATCGACAAACTCATCTGATCTGTCTTTGGCATAAACCAAATGTGTATGGGAATCGCACCAAGTTGGTAAAACGGACTTGTGGGATAGATCAATGCGACGATCGACAGTCATATCGCCAAGATCTGTCATTGGACCAAAATCCTCAATGGTGTGGTCTTTGATTAACAAATAGGCATTTTCTATCATTGGTAACTCCGATAGCTGGTTGCCTCTGCGTAAGGCCGGAGCCTTCTTAAAAGTCTGATATAAAATGCCAATATTATAGAGTAGTGTGGTCAAAAGCCTATTTTAATTACCTATCATGTCTTGAGGCCTGACCCATGCGTCATACTCTGCCGCTGTAACATAGCCCAAACTCAGCGCAGCTTCTTTGAGCGTTGTGCCTTGGTTGTGGGCCAAATTGGCTATTTCAGCTGCTTTGTAATAGCCTATTTTTGTATTTAAAGCGGTTACCAACATCAAAGAATTTTGAAGCAATTGATCAATCACTTCTCGGTTAGGTTCAATACCTGCGACACAGTTTTCTTCAAAACTTTTACAGGCCATACCGATCAGTTCAGCCGACTGTAAAAAATTGGCTGCAATCATTGGTTTAAAGACATTGAGCTCAAAATGTCCTTGAGCGGCACCAAAAGCTATCGCTGAATCGTTACCAATAACTTGTGCGCATACCATAGTCAGCGCTTCGCACTGTGTGGGGTTCACTTTTCCAGGCATAATTGAACTGCCAGGCTCATTAGCAGGTAAATTCAATTCCCCAATTCCTGATCGAGGTCCAGAACCCATTAATCGGATATCGTTAGCTATTTTATTTAAGGCCACAGCCAGTTGTTTTAAGGCCCCATGACTTTCAACGAAGGCATCATGGGCAGCCAAGGCTTCAAACTTGTTTTTGGCGGTCACGAATGGCAATCCTGTGAATTTTGCCATATACTCGGCCACACGATTGTCATACCCCTTCGGCGTGTTTAATCCTGTTCCGACAGCCGTTCCGCCTAAAGCCAACTCACTCAAATGGTCGAGAGAGCGTTCGAGCGACAAAAGTCCAAAATTCAACTGGGCAACATAGCCAGAAAATTCTTGGCCCAAAGTTATAGGAGTAGCATCCATCAAATGGGTGCGGCCTATTTTAATAACTTTTTCAAATGATTTTGACTTCTTCTCTAATTGTCTGATCAATTGCTTGACACCAGGAATGGTCACCTCGACGATTTTCTTATAAGCCGCGATGTGCATAGCTGTCGGAAAAGTGTCGTTCGAAGACTGTGATTTATTAACATCATCATTAGGAGACAAAATCTTTTCACCTTCTCCTATGACACCACCTGACAATTGCTGCGCTCTATGCGCTATGACTTCATTGACGTTCATATTACTCTGAGTGCCAGATCCGGTTTGCCAAATGACCAATGGGAATTGGTCATCGTGCTGGCCATTGAGAATTTCCTCACAAACTTCGCTGATAAAATTTCTCTTTTCAACAGGTAGAACACCGAGTTCGCAATTGGTGAAGGCTGCAGCCTTTTTCAAATAAGCGAAGGCATAGACAATGTCCAAAGGCATGGAAGCAGCGGGTCCTATTTTAAAATTATGTCTGGACCGCTCAGTTTGAGCGCCCCACAAGCAATTGGCTGGCACCTGAACTTCACCAATTGTGTCTTTTTCAATACGATAGTCCATCAAATCAAGATTTGTACAAAATTACACAATTTAATGCGATTGGTATACTGTTAAAAAATACCAATTGTTGAATTGTTTGAATTCCGAAAAGTGGTTATCTTTGTAAAAAATTTATGCGATGTTTGACTTCGGACAGTATTTGGGATTTCTTGCGTTTTTAACGATTCTCACCATCGGCTTTTGGCTGATGATTTTTCTAATCACCTTTGTTGTGCCCTACTGGCTAGGTGGTACTTTCCTTGAATACTTGAAAGATCGCAAGGCGGCCAAGGCTCAAAAAGAAACTACTGATCAATAAAAAAAAGAGGCTTTAAGCCTCTTTTTTATTTAAAATCCTCCTTCGTAATCTTCGTAATTGCCCCTGTTTTCCGCTCTCTTTTTCTTTTGGTTGAAGCGGTAGGTGAATGATCCCGTAATCGTTCTGCGCCGCCATTGGAAGTCTCCTTCAGAATAAAAGGTTGGAGCTGTAGTAATTTGTCTGCGAAATTGCGAGTTAAACAAATCACTGACATTTACGGATATTGAAGCTTTTTCGTTGAACAGATCCTTACTGAACGCCAAATTAACTCCAAATTGACCCTCATTTTTAGTTATGGCGGTCTGCGTGGGGCCGCGGTACGATAGTCTAGTTTGCCAATCAATTTCTCCTGGCAACGTGAACTTATTGTTGAAACGGGCTGACCAGCTGAGGATTTCTCGGTCAAATGAAATCCCGTTGTAGTTGCCCTTTGTAGCATTATTAAAAAGATTGAAACTGGCGTCAAAATTCCATTTGCTATCCGCCCTGTGTGTCACCGTAAATTCGAAACCTATGCGATCATTGGTGGCTAAATTGATTGGCGTGCGACGTACAATTGGAATAAGATCGCCGTTAATCTCTACTGTTTCACCTGTATCTTCGCTAATAAACTCAACAGTATCATCAGTGCGTTGCACATATAATGACCCATTGAGGGTCCAATTCCCCAAGCGATTGAGGTAGCCCGCATCTAATTTATTTGAAAAACTGGGCAGCAAACCAACATTACCTTGGAAAATATTTGTTGGACTCGATCGGGAAGGGAAGGGGTTGATAAAATATGATCTAGGGCGACTTATACGTCGGTTGTAGGCTAGGGTTATATTTTCCTTTTCGCTAAGCTCAAACCCTAAATTAACTGACGGAAACCAGCCGTCGTAATTGATATCACTGATGGTATCGTTTTCAATTTGGTCTATATTGATGGTCGTATCCTCGTATCTTAGACCCAATAAAACGGATAGTTTTTCCTTGATTTTAAAACCGTATTGCGTGTAGAGTGCCTGGATGTTTTGATCGTAAATTAGAGAGTTTGACAAGTCGAGATTAGGACCATAAACAGGGCCTGTGCTGATACTGTCCACACCAAAAACTGTTTTTTGAGTTTTGACCTGACCGCGATAGCCCGCTTCAAACTGGCCATTGTCACCAACTGGTCTGACATAATCGATTTGCAGCAGTGTCTCTTCATTGTATTCATTGGTAGTCACCCTTTCAATATCAACCTCGTTTTCGGTGATGATCCCCAATTCCAAATCAGAGGATTTTTCATACTGAAAATCACCTGATAATCGGTGCGAGGTACCATCTATTTGGTTGTCAAAATTAAAAGAATATTGACGCGTTAAATCCTCGCTGTCTTGATCCTCAAATCTATTGTTGGTTGCCGTTCCCGTATAAACATTGTCTGTTCTATTATTACCCCCTCTGTCGTTATAAGTGAAAGCACCAGTAAGCGATATTTTTGGTGTAACATACCATTCTAAACCCAAATTCGAGGAACCACCTTGGCTCAAACGCTCTGTTCTTCTCACCTCTTCCTGAAAGGTGTCGGGATTGTCATAGGGCACACCAAATTCATCTACTCCAGAATTGTAATAGGTCGTTTTAGAATCCCATTTCCCTTGTGATCCTCTGCTGCTCAGGTTTGAAGTAGTGAACAAATTAACATTGCCTGTACGGTAGTTGACATTTCCAGAAAGTCCAGCTTGATTTGGAAAGCCTCCATTGACCGTAACGGCGCCATTCATGCCCAATAATTTACTGCGTCTTAAAACGATATTTAAAATACCAGCGGTCCCTTCTGCGTCGTAACGGGATGAGGGTGCTGTGATAACCTCGACTTTTTCGATTGATTCGGCTGGTAATTGGCGCAAGGCTTCGGTGGAATTCAAACCGACCAAGCCCGAAGGTTTACCGTTGATTAAAATCCTAACATTACTATTGCCTCTTAACGCGACATTCCCTTCGATATCAACCGATACAGAAGGTACATTATCTAAAACATCACTGACACTGCCACCGCGAACAGTTAAATCCTTTCCGACGTTATAAATTTTCTTATCCAAACGGATTTCAACCGTGGTGCGCTCTGCAATAATTTCAACCTCCTCGAGAGATTCTGAGTTTTGGGACAAAACAACATTTTGCATATCCAAATCGCTTTGAATGCTCAAGCCCTTCTTAACCATCTTACCAAAACCGATATATTCAAAAGTGATATCATAGACCCCTGGCGCTAAGTTTAAACTGAAGCTGCCATCTTCAGCAGTAATACCCCCAGTGACGATAGTCGCACTGTTGGGTTGACTGACGACTACGGTGGCAAACTCCAACGGAAAATTATCAACATCACCCACCAAAACGCCCTTTAATGTGAGGTTGGCATTTTGACTGTTACCTAAGGAGGTAAAGAGGGTAAAACTTACGACTAAAGCGAAAATATTTTTCATAAATGACATATCGAATTAAGAGGTGCGAAGTTAGATTTAAACACACTCATTTATCGTTAAAATCTTGTTAAAAGGAAATAGCAAGATTAATTAACGTTTTAAAGCTCGTCAGACGCTTTAGTTTGTCCAATAGTCATGAGGTAGGCTTTTAAAAACGGCTCCAAATCACCGTTGAGTACAGCATCGATATTGCCCGATTCGAAGCCACTTCGCACATCTTTAATCAACTTATAGGGATGCAGTACATAATTGCGAATTTGACTTCCCCATTCAATCTTCATTTTGGAGGCTTCAATATCTTCGCGTGCTTCCAAACGTTTCTGCAATTCAATTTCATACAATTGGGACTTTAGCATCTGAATGGCCCTTTGGCGGTTGTCGTGTTGAGACCTCGTTTCTGAGCAAGAAATCATAATTCCAGAGGGCTTGTGTTTTAGCTGCACTTTAGTTTCTACCTTATTGACGTTTTGTCCTCCGGCGCCACTAGAACGTGCCGTGGTAATCTCGATATCCGCAGGATTAATATTGATATCAATGGTGTCATCAACAAGAGGGTAGACATAGACCGAGGCAAAGCTCGTGTGCCTTTTAGCATTGCTGTCGAAGGGTGAAATCCGCACCAGGCGATGCACACCGTTTTCGCCCTTGAGCCACCCGAAGGCATAGGCGCCCTCAATCTCGATAGTGGCCGTCTTGATACCGGCAACGTCGCCGTCTTGATAGTTCAGTGTTCTTATTTTAAGACCATTGGACTCTGCGTACATACTGTACATGCGGAATAAAATCATGGCCCAGTCACAACTTTCGGTTCCGCCTGCGCCGGCCGTTATTTGCAACACAGCACTCAAATCATCGCCCTCGTTGGACAACATATTTTTGAATTCCAATTTTTCGATCAATAATTCTGCCTTGGTATAGGCCTCTTGTAAGTCAGCTTCGGTGGCAGCTTCTTCTTTAAAAAACTCGTGAATGGTCTCTAAATCTTCAACGGCAATAGCTCCCAAGTCATAATCAATGAGCCACTGCTTAACGCTACGGATATGCTGCATCACCGTTTCGGCCTCTTGAGAGTTGTCCCAAAAATCAGGAGCCAGGGTTTTTTCTTCCTCATTGGCCACCTCGATACGCTTGGCATCTAAGTCAAAGATACCTCCTCAACGCCCCGAGGCGCTCAATCAAGTCTTTGACTTTATCGTAAGTTATCATGTGAACAGCTTTTGCACAAAGCTACATTAAACTGTGCTTTTAAAAAAGGGGCATTTTCATGCTGCGGATTTCATGGCATTTATTTCAGCCATGACCATTATAAAGCCATCAGCTCCAGGACCGCAGATCATCACCGGGTGGTGTTCCATGGGGTAGTGCAGTACGGGTGGTGAAGCGTCATTCAGTGGACGACAAAAAAAAGTTGGTTACCATGTAACCAACTTTTTAATTCTTTAGGCTGAGAGATGCTTACAATTTCGTGGACATTTCTGGTTCTAATTCAGCTGTTTCAACTCTAATACCCTGAGGCAAAATGGATTCGTTAAATGCCAATCGGTCAGCACTGTGCATTCTCCATCCGTATTTTTTATTGTACTCATCGACATAATCAAGCTCAGGATTAGCAAATTGGCCCATACCTTCTGCATGACTGTTATAGCCTTGTAATACCATAAGCTGAAAAGCTTCACCGCCGGTTTCCAACATGAAAACGCCAAAGACTCCTGTATAACCCAGTTCACTTCTCAGTTTAACATCATTGCGCCAGAATCTAAAGAAATCACTCATCTTATCTCTACGGACTGAATAAGTCTCCATTTCGATGAATCTCGCTGGTGGTGCATCGTTGTCCCAATTTAAACAATTGCCTTTCATACGCCACCACCGTATAGTACCGTCATGACCCTCGGCAAAGGGTAAGACGTTCTTCATCCAATAATCCAATTCTGCAGTATTATCGACATCAAAATTGGCGGCGTCTCTGTTCCCTGCAATACGCATGTACTTGCCTTGATCGGCACCGGTGATAATTTTGTAGGTAAAAAAGGCATTCTCTTTAGTGTTGTTAAACTTTTTCGTTTTTTTAGCAACGGCAGCTTCGAATTCATTAGTCATACCCTTCTTAGGTGTCCACTTATCGGTTGACCAGTATTCGCGGTTTGGACCTGTTTGCGCTAAAGCAAAACATGGAATTAACAGAAGTAATAGTACTTTTTTCATAAAATTAGTTTTTTGTTCAGAAAGTGCTAAGGTATAAATTTGATTGTTTTTAAAGGTTTTTTATTTATTTTTTCAACAGCTCATAGGAAAATGAGAATGCCATATTTCTCTTTGCGCTCCATAAAATCGCTGGTAATTAAACCCGGTCTGTACACTTTGGAATATATCAATGGCCGCCGAATGCGTTTTGTGCCACCTTTAAGGCTGTATGTCTTTATCAGTTTTATATTTTTCTTGTTGTTATCAACCTACGTTAATAGAGAAATTGAGATTAGCGATGCAACTAAAATTCGGCTCAGCATCGATTTGGATAAACCGAAAGGAGAAAAGAAAGATGCCAACAATGACAATGTGATATCGCTGGGTGATGACACACCCGACTTGTCTCAAAAAGATTTGTCTGAGATTGTGACAACTATTACTACCGATCCTAGTCGTTATATGAACAGTTTTATCACTTTCGTTTCTTGGTCGCTATTCCTTCTCATGCCACTTTACGCCTTCTTGTTGTGGCTGTTTTTCAGGAAAAGTCAGCCTTACTACTTTAGCCATCTGATCTTTGCTGTAAATCAACACGCCATTATTTTTTTATTGAGCGGCTTGATTATCAGTATCAAATTGCTGTTTCCAGAACGGCATAGTCAACCCGAAAATTGGGCCCTTTGGCTTATTCCTATTTACATGTATGTTGGAGAAAAACAATTGTATCGAAAAGGGTGGGGCAGTACTTTCTTTCGATGGCTTACTATTAGCATGTTGTACCTGCTTGTACTTGTCGCAGTGATCTTATTATTATTTGCACTGTGGTTTAAATGGCATTTTTTGTAAAGGCTTTTAAATTGAAGACGTCATATTTCTTTTATCTTCGCTACAACACAAAGCCAATAAAATGAACATAGATTTACGTTCCGATACCGTTACAGTACCAACACCTGGCATGAGAGAGGCCATGCACCATGCAGTGGTGGGTGACGATGTTTATAAAGAAGATGAAACTGTCAACCGCTTAGAGGAGCGGGTCGCTGCCATGTTTGGTAAAAAACGGGCATTGTTTTTTCCATCTGGAACCATGGCCAATCAGGCAGGCATTAAGTTGCATACCCGCCCTGGCGAAGCTTTGATTTGCGATAAATATGGTCACGTTCACAATTACGAAGGTGGGGGCATTGCTTTTAATAGCGGTGTAACGACAACTTTGGTCGATGGCCACCAAGGCATGTTTACAGCAGCGCAAGCGGAAGCTGCTATTCATCCTCCCGATTTTTACCACAGTCCAAAAACCAGTTTGATCACTGCCGAGAATACCACTAATAAGGGTGGCGGTTCTTGCTGGAATGTCGATGAATTGAAGGCCATAAGAGCGGTTTGTGAGAAACATCAGTTGGGCTACCACCTTGACGGTGCTCGGTTGTGGAACGCCTTAGTGGCAACTGGAGAAAGCCCTGAAACTTTTGGTCATATGTTCGACACCATTTCTGTTTGCCTGAGTAAAGGACTGGGTTGTCCTGTTGGTTCCATTTTAGTTGGCGATGAGGCCATTATGGAAGATGCCATTCGCGTGAGAAAAGTCTTAGGAGGTGGGATGCGACAGATAGGTATTTTGGCGGCCGCTGGAATGTATGCCCTAGACCACCACCTGGAGCGGTTGGCAGAAGACCATCAAAAAGCAAGTGACATTGCCAGTGTACTACAATCCTGTGCCTACGTGAAAAATATTGTTCCCGTTCAGACAAATATCGTTATATTTGAAGTAAACGCTGATTTGGACGCTAACCGGCTTGTAAACCAATTAGCAGAAAATAACATCCGAATTTCAGGAATGGGTGAAGGTAAATTTAGAATTGTAACCCATTTGGACTATACAGATGATAAACATGAAATCGTACTCAAAACTTTGAAAACCATTCATTCTTAACAATCAACCTACAAACCATCAAACAAATGAAAACCACAACCTTTCTTGTTGCAATTAGTTTTATTTTTGCGACCTCTTGCAACAAAAACAAAGAAACTATGCCAACACCTCCGATAGCTAAAAAGATACCAACTGAATTAGAAAAACATGGAGATGTTAGAATAGACAATTATTACTGGCTCAACGAAAGAGAAAATCAAGAAGTCATTGATTACTTGAATCAAGAAAACGCCTACAACGATCAGATCACGGGACATACTAAAGATTTTCAAAAAAGTTTGTTCGAAGAAATGAAATCGCGAATTAAGGAAGATGATAGTTCTGTACCTTATTTTAACAATCAATATTGGTATTACACCCGCTACGAAACTGGCAAACAATATCCCATTTTTTGCCGTAAAAAGGGGAGCATGGAAGCCAAAGAGGAAGTCATGTTTGATGTGAATCAAATGGCGGAAGGTCATGACTATTACCAACTCAATGGCATTGAAATCAGCCCTGACAATACCTTAGCAGCATTTGGTATCGATACAGTTTCCAGACGTCAGTACACCCTAAGAATTAAAAATTTAGTAACTGGCGAAATATACCCTGACAAAATTGACAACACAACTGGCGGCAGCACCTTTGCTAACGACAATAAAACGCTGTTTTACACCCTCAAGAACCCCACAACCTTGCGGTCTGAAAGAATATTAAAACACAAATTGGGTGAATCAACAACTCAAGACCAATCGGTTTTTTTCGAAGAAGATGAAACTTTCAATACTTGGGTGAGCAAATCCAAATCCGAACAATACATTTTTGTTGGATCATACAGCACTTTATCGAGCGAGGTAAGATTCATCAACGCTAACAATCCGGATGACAATTTCAAAATTGTACAACCAAGAACTCGGGGGTTAGAGTATGACGTCAGTCATTATGGCGATAAATTTTATGTGGTTACCAATGCCGATAACGCCACTAATTTTAAGTTGATGTCAACCCTAGTGACAGCCACAGACAGGTCAAATTGGAAAGACGTTATTCCGCACAGACCAGATGTATTGCTAGAGGGTATTGATATCTTTAAGGACCATTTGGTGGTCAGCGAACGCTATAATGGACTCCGAAGAATTCACATCAAACGATGGGATGATACGAATGACTATTACCTCCCTTTTGACAGCGAAACCTATTCAGTGTACACATCTACCAATTTGGATTTCGACACGTCTAAACTGCGCTATGTCTTCAATGATATGACAACCCCGTCATCTGTCATTGAGTTCGACATGGCGTCTCAAGAAAAAAAGATACTTAAAGAGCAAAAGGTTTTAGGTGGTCAGTTTGACAAGAACAATTACACTTCCAAACGTATTTGGGCCACGGCCACAGACGGCACTAAGGTGGCCATATCTTTGGCACACAGAAAAGACACTGAGCTCAATCAAGACACACCCTTATTGCTCTATGGTTATGGGTCTTACGGGGCCACGATGAATCCTTCATTTTCTAGTACCAGACTGAGCTTGCTCGATAGGGGGTTTGTATTTGCAATCGCTCATATTCGTGGTGGACAATATTTAGGTCGACCTTGGTATGAAGCTGGCAAGCTTTTCACCAAAATGAACACCTTCACGGATTTCATCGATTGTTCGAAATTTTTAATCGCCGAAGGCTATACCTCTGCCGATCATCACTATGCCATGGGAGGATCAGCAGGTGGTTTGCTCATGGGTGCTGTTGTCAATATGGCTCCTGAGCTCTACAAAGGGGTTATTGCAGCAGTGCCTTTCGTAGATGTCGTTACCACCATGCTCGATGACAGTATTCCCTTGACAACAGGGGAGTATGACGAATGGGGCAATCCCAATGACCTGGCCTATTATAATTATATCAAGTCATATTCGCCTTATGACAATCTCAGTGCACAGGATTATCCCAATATGCTAGTAACAACAGGATTGCACGATTCCCAAGTTCAATATTGGGAACCGGCCAAATGGGTTGCCAAATTAAGAGCATACAAAACTGACAATAATATCTTATTGTTGCATACCAATATGGAAGCAGGTCATGGCGGAGCTTCTGGTCGCTTTGAGGCTTTAAAAGAAGTGGCAGAGGAGTATGCCTTTTTCTTGGATTTGGAAGGCCAAAAAGAATAAATTTCAAAAATTTATGTAAATTTGCTTTCCTTTAGAATTGATCCTCAATCTAAATGGTATTTTATGAAAAAAAACAACCAAATCACGGATAGTGTTTTAGACTTAATCGGGGAGACTCCCATGGTGAAGCTTCAAAAAATCACTACCGACATGAAAGGTTCCTTTTTTGCCAAACTAGAAGGCTTCAATCCAGGGCATTCCACTAAGGATAGAATTGCACTGCACATTGTCGAAGAAGCTGAAAGACAAGGTAAATTAAAGCCAGGAGACACCATTATTGAAACCACCTCAGGTAATACAGGTTTTAGTGTTGCGATGGTTAGTATTATTAAGGGTTATGACTGTATTCTGGCCGTTAGCTCAAAATCTTCATCTGATAAAATAGATATGCTAAAGTCCATGGGGGCTAAGGTGTACGTCTGTCCGGCCAACGTCAGTGCAGATGATCCAAGATCATACTACCAGGTAGCCAAAAGATTACACGAAGAAATTAAGGGATCGGTTTATATCAACCAATATTTCAATTCTCTCAATGTCGATGCCCATTATCAGACTACAGGACCCGAAATTTGGGAACAAATGAACGGGCAAATAACCCATTTGGTGGCTTGTAGTGGTACCGGTGGTACAATTTCAGGAACTGCAAAATACCTCAAAGAAAAAAATCCGAAAATTAAAATTATTGGGGTTGATGCTTATGGTTCTGTTTTGAAAAAGTATCACGAAACCAAAGAATTTGACGCCGACGAAATCTATCCCTACCGCATCGAAGGATTAGGAAAGAATTTAATTCCTACCGCTACTGACTTCGAGGTCATCGATCGCTTTGTGAAGGTAACCGATGAGGAGAGTGCCCACACGGCAAGACGAATTTCAAGAGAAGAAGCGATTTTTGTAGGGTATACCTGCGGAGCCGCTTGGCAAGCTGTAACTCAGTTAAACGACGAAGGGTATTTCAAACCAACTGATAAGGTAGTCGTCATTTTTCCCGATCACGGGTCGCGCTATATGAGTAAAATTTATAGCGACAGTTGGATGGAAGAACAAGGGTTTTTCGACAGTAAAAACGCCATATCGGAAAAAACAATCCAGTACCTAAAATAAATCTTTTTTTCTCAAAACCGGCTTTTTTTTCTTCACCGTAAAGTGTATTTTGATCTTACAAATAATTACATTTGCGGTCTAAACTTTTCATGAATGAGAGATCTATTTGACAAGATATATAGAGACAAGGGTCCTTTAGGAAAATGGGCGGAATATGCCGAAGGATATTTCGTTTTTCCAAAGTTAGAGGGCGAAATTTCTAACCGAATGAGTTTCAACGGTAAGGATGTTATCACTTGGAGTATTAATGATTATTTGGGCTTAGCCAACAATCCAGAGGTCCGTAAGGTCGATGCAGAGGCTGCACTGAAATATGGATCGGCCTATCCAATGGGTGCCAGAATGATGTCTGGACACACAGATTTACACGAGCAATTACAAAACGAGTTAGCGGCATTTGTCAATAAAGAAGCAGCTTATGTGCTCAATTTTGGCTATCAGGGTATGGTGTCAACTATCGACGCCTTGGTTGGCAAAGACGACATCATTGTCTATGACGTTGACGCTCATGCCTGTATTATTGATGGTGTGCGTTTGCACATGGGAAAACGATTTACCTACAAGCACAATGATATTGAAAGTTTAGAAAAAAACTTAGACCGGGCTACAAAAATGGCCGAACAAACCGGCGGTGGTATTCTGGTCATTTCGGAAGGTGTTTTTGGCATGCGAGGGGAGCAGGGTAGGCTCAAAGAAATCGCTGGCCTAAAAAAGAAATACAACTTCAGATTTTTTGTGGATGACGCGCATGGCTTTGGCACACTTGGAGCTACAGGTGCAGGTGCAGGAGAAGAACAAGGTGTTCAAGACGATATCGATGTTTACTTTGCTACTTTCGCCAAGTCCATGGCCAGTACAGGAGCCTTTATCGCTGGGGATAAAGAAATAATGGACTATTTGAAATACAATTTGCGCTCACAAATGTTTGCCAAATCACTACAAATGCAGCTGGTTGTAGGCGCTTTAAAGCGCCTAGATATGTTGCGCAGTGATAAATCTCACAAAGAAAAACTGTGGCATATTGTCAAAGCTCTGCAATCGGGATTAAGAGAGCGTGGTTTTGATTTGGGAACCACACAAAGTTGTGTTACACCAGTATATCTCAAAGGAAGTATTCCCGAAGCCATGGCATTGGTAAAAGATTTGAGGGAAAACCACGGTATTTTCTGCTCTATTGTAGTCTATCCTGTGATACCAAAAGGTTTGATTTTACTTCGCTTAATTCCAACAGCTTCTCATACACTAGAGGATGTTAGCATAACCTTAGATGCTTTTTCTGCTATCCGCGAGCGCTTGGAAAATGGTACCTACAAAAAAATGGCCGCTACCGTTATGGCAGCCATGGAGTCTTAAATCACTTTTGAATAGGTTGCTCTGGTTTTATACACTTCAGGTGAAAAATCTTTCCAAAGCTGTCGTATAGCCGTATTGGTCGCCAATTCGGGTGTCCGGATGCAGGTTGTCATACCCCGTTTTGAAAAATCCTCGTGATAGGACTCGAATAATAAGGCTGTGGCACCTTTGTTTTGATGCGCTTCACTCACGCCAATCAAATAGAAAACAGCTGTTTTACTGAACTTCTTGGCCCACAATATTCTCAAAAAACCAAATGGCAACAGTTTTCCTTTGGATTTGATAAGCGCATGAGCAAATTGTGGCATAACGATAGCAAAGGCAATCATGTTTTTGTCCTTGTCCAAAACGAATTTGATAAAATCTGCAGCGATAAATCCTAAGAATTTCTTCTTGATATATCCAATTTCATTATCCGTAATGGGCAAATAGGAGGAAAGCTTAGCATAGGATTCGTTGAACAGTCTAAACATATCGTCCGCATAGGCAAAGACTTCTTTTCGACGGCGTGGATTAACTATGGCATAACCAAATCGGTGGCGCACAATTTTAGACACTTTCTTGGCTTTAGTAATATCAATATTAGAAAAAGGAAACCGACACTCGACATATTCCTTTTCAACTGTCAAACCATTGGCCTCATAATGTTTTTGATAGTAGGGATGATTATGCCAACTGGCCATGGTCCCAATACTATCGAAACCAGAGGTTAAGACACCCACCTTATCTAAATTTGAAAAACCCATCGGTCCTTCCATATAAGTCCTGTGATGTTCTTGGCCGATCGCTTTGATCTTGTCTAAAAGCGCTTGACTCACCTCAAGATCATCGATAAAATCAAACCATCCGAAGCGAATTTTTTTGATATTTAACACCGATTCATCGAGGTCATTGATTATGGCCACAGCACGGCCAACCAGTTGATTTTGCTCATCGTAAGCCAGCAAGAAATGGGCTATTGAATGCTCGAAAACCGGATTTTGTTGAGGGTCGAAAAATTTCAACTCCTCCTCGAAAATCGGGGGTACCCAACACTGATCGCCTTTATAGAGCTGCCAAGGAAATCTTACAAATAGTTTTAATTCTTGAGGACTCTGGACGGTTTCAACTTTTATCATTGTTGTGCGTCATTTTTGGAAATTTTATCGCGATGAAAATCCAAGCGGTAGGAAACCCCAACACCCCAAGTAAAGACCTTTGGCGTGTCCTTGGCGTTCAAGGTGACACTGGTGTCAATTTGAAAATTTCTATTCCAAAGATAGGCGCCACCAAATCTGAATAAGTTATCGGCATACAGATCGCTTTTAATGCCCTGTGCTTCGGCAAAAACAACCCATGTGGTATTGATAGCATGGGTAAGGGTGACGAGAAAATGCATGTCCGATTGGCCCGTTCCAATACGATCCATTAAAATATTCGTAACCAAAACCCAGCCTCCCTTAAAATTGTTTTGAGTAATTAATCTCGCTTGTGGACTGATGCCCTCAACTTGATTCGAAGAGTAGGGGTTATAGGTAAAAGGATTGTTTTTGGTATCGTAATTGATACCTGCTAGTACAGAAACAGCAGGAATGAGGTGTTTCCATTTGAATCCGTGATTGGCCTTATAACTTCTCAAATTAATGGCATCGTAGTTCGGATTTTTGTAAGGATCAAAAATCAGGTATTTCACACCAGCGCTGAGGCTCTTAAAATTGGCCCTATTACTTGAAAAACCCAAGGCCGTTTGATAGGTCTTTGTGTCGTTTTGATATGTGCCCTCGACTTGGATTTCTAGCTGTTCCCAAAGCAGTCCATAGCGCGCTAAAAATTCCACCCCCAAGCCCTCCAAAGTATAAGCCGTTTGGGGTACACGTTCTTCCTTGACCACACTAATTCCAGTCTCGAGCTGTACCACATTAACACCAACCGCAAAAGCCCCTTGCGAAACTCCTGGACGATTAGAATTAATAAGATTTGTATATTGGGCTTGAACAGAGATAAAGCTCAGGAAAATAAGTCCTGAGAGCCATATTTTGGAGCATTTGGTAAGCATAATAAATAGTTTTATCAAATATAATTATTATTCTTATTTTAAGGATTTAATTCAATGGTATTCATAATTTTGAAGCTAAAATTTATTTATGGTTGGCTTGTTGCGTTTCATACTGGTTTTTGGAGTAATCTATTTTGGCGTGAGATTTTTACTGAGACTTTTAATGCCATGGATTATCGTGCGCATGTCGCAATCTATGGCCAAACGGTATGGCTTTGACACTAAAGGTTTCAACAAAAAAGAAGAGGTTACTAAAAAATCCAAGCCGAAAACTCCGAAGGTCGGAGAGTATATTGATTACCAAGAGATTGACGAATAAACGATGCATTTGAACTTTAAATCCTTACCATCTTTTTTTAAATCGGCTGTATGGCCTCATGCTCTGATCATTCTGGGCTTTGCGCTAGGTTCAGTTTTATATTTCTACCCCGTGCTTGAGGGAAAAGTCATGGATCAATCCGACATTGTGCAATACAGAGGCATGTCGAAACAATTCTTGGACTACCAGACCGAAAAGGGTGAGGCCGTGTACTGGACTGATAGTGCTTTTGGCGGGATGCCTACCTACCAATTAGGTGCAAAATATCCCTATCATTGGGTAAAACTATTGGATCAAGGCCTGCGGTTTTTACCGCGACCTGCAGACTATATGTTCCTTTATTTATTATCATTTTATATTTTAATGCTGGTGGTATTGAAAGGGGATAGGGCTTTATCCGTTATCGGAGCGGTTGGATTCGCGCTCATGACCTACCATTTGGTCATTCTTGGCGTAGGGCACAATGCCAAAGCCCATGCCATTGCCTACATGCCCTTAGTGGTGGCTGGTTTACTGCTGTTATTCAAGAATAGACCTCTGTTGGGATTTGTATTACTGACTTTGGCCTCTGGGCTCGAAATCGCAGCAAATCACTATCAAATGACCTATTATTTGGCGTTTGTCCTATTGTTTATCGGGATTTATTTTGCGGTTAAATACTTTCAAAATCAGCAAATCAAACTTTATTTTAAAACCGTAGGTCTGGGACTCATTGCTGGTATTCTCGCCTTAGCTATGAATGCAACGGGCCTTTTAGCAACTTCAGCATACGCCAAGGAAAGTACAAGGGGTGCCAACTTGCTCACCACAGGCCCAGACGGCCAGCCTTTATCCCATGAATCAGGATTAGATCTTGACTATATTACGGCATACAGTTATGGCATTGGAGAGAGTTTGAATTTACTAGTCCCTGGACTTTATGGAGGATCCAATAGTGAAAAACTATCAACCGACGCCGCTTCTGTAAAATACCTATTGTCAAATTTTGACATTTCTAAGCAAGAAGCCATTGACTTTGCAGGAAGGTTAATGTATTGGGGCGAACAACCTTTTGTCGCAGCTCCCGCATATCTTGGAATTATTCTTGTTTTTCTATTTGTCCTGTTTTTAGTAATGGATAAGTCAAAATTGAAATACTGGCTACTCGGTGTCTGCCTTTTCGCTCTGATGCTTTCGTGGGGTAAAAACTTCGAATTCCTGACCAATTTATTCGTTACATATTTTCCCATGTACAATAAATTTAGGGCTGTATCATCCATCCAAGTTATCTTGAGCCTTTTGGTTCCAATTGGAGCAATGTTAGGAATGAAATTGGTATTGTCGGATCAATTGGAAGACCACGTTAAAATCAAATATCTAAAGCAAACCAGCATATCTTTTTTAATTTTGTTCGGCTTGTTATATGTTTTAAAGGGCAGTGGTTTTGATTTTGTTGGGACGTCAGACGGTTATATCAAATCGACCTATGGCCCAGATTTGCTGAGATCATTGCGCTTGGATCGTGAGGCTCTATTCCAATCTGACCTCATACGGTCTGTTGTTATGTTGTCCTTGGCAATCTTGTCGCTCTATTTTTATATCAACAAGGCTATCCGCAAAAATGTATTGATTATACTATTATTCGGTTATGTGGTTTTCGATTTGAGCACAGTTGCCAGACGTTATGTGTCAGCTGAAAATTTTACGACCAAATCGGCCATGAGTGCGCCATTTCAGGCTTCTCAATCCGACAAGTCCATTCTAAAAGACAGCACCCACTTTAGGGTTTTAGACTTAAGTAATAATCCGTTTAACAGCGCCAAGGCATCCTATTTTCACAAGGCATTTGGCGGCTATCATGCCGCAAAACCCAAGAGAGCACAACATTTATTTGATTATCACTTGAGTCAGAACAATTCATCAGTGCTGGACCTGCTTAATATCAAATACATTATTCAAACAGACGAGACTGGCAAGTCAGTAACCTATCAAAATGAAGGCGCCTTAGGCCATGCATGGTTTGTCGAAAAGCTTATTTCCACTGCTTCCGAAGACGAATTCTTGGCTTCACTCAATGATATTAACCCATCACAGGAAGCCAGTGTGCTATCCTCTGATTTACAAGAGAATAGCGTTTACAATTTGAATGGGGAAGAGGCCATAGAGCTGATCTCTTATCAAATGGATCAACTGGTTTTTGAATCTTATAATGCGTTTAATGGATATGCAGTATTTTCCGAAATGTATTATTCCGATGGTTGGATTGCCACCATCGATGGCCAGGTGGTGCCCATAGAAAGAGTTGATTATACCTTTCGAGGCATTGAAGTTCCAAAAGGAAAGCATACGATAATCATGAGATTCGACCCTCAAGTTATTTACTCCGGCAAAACCATTTCCTTGATCGCCTTAGTTGCTTTTTTAATCATTAGCACGGTTATGTTTTTCCTTCAGGAGAAAAAACTTGTTAAATGAGTTTAACAAAAAAAGTTCTTATCATAACTTACTACTGGCCTCCCGCAGGCGGTCCCGGTGTTCAGCGTTGGCTGAAATTTATAAAATACCTTCCCGATTTTGGTGTTAAGCCCATTGTGCTTGTACCAGACGCGGCCTTTTATCCAATATTAGACGCGAACCATAAGCATGAACTGGATGATAATCTCATGGTGTATCGCGCTAAAATGAAAGAACCCTCTCGTTTTGTTAAGGCCTTATTACCAAAACAAGTCACCCATTTGAGTGATGGGGGATTATCATCAAAATCCATGTCCTTACTTACAAAACTGTTAGTATTTATTCGAGGGAATTTCTTTGTTCCTGATGCGAGGGTGGGATTGGTCAAGCCAGCGTTTGAACAAGTGCAAAAGATACTCAATGATCATCCCGACCTCCAAACTATTATTACCACAGGCCCTCCGCACAGTCTTCACCTCATAGGCCTGAAAATCAAGGCGCACCACAAGCACCTGCGTTGGATAGCCGACTTTAGAGATCCTTGGACAGAAATTAAATACCATGAAAACCTTAGACTCACTAAAAAATCCAAACAGAAGCACAAACGTTTAGAACACGAGGTACTTGTTTCTGCCGATCATATCTTAACAAGCTCATGGCATACGGCCAATTCTTTTAAGGCTATTAGTCGAAATCCGATAACCGTACTCACCAATGGATTTGATAGTAGCGATTTTGACATGCCGCCCATAAAAGATGACAAGTTTTCATTGACCCATGTTGGCGCCCTCTTACCTGATCGGAATCCTGTCATTTTTTGGAAATCGATCAATCGGTTTTTAGAACTGCGCCCCTTGGCCAAATCGCTTTTAGAAATTAGACTGGTAGGACCGGTAGATGAATCTATCCTTCAGACTCTCAATTCTTTACACTTAATAGCGTACACCAAACTATTGGGTGTGGTAGACCACAAATCGGCCGTTTCGCATATGATGAATAGCAAAATATTGATTTTAATTGAAGCCGAGCAGCATGTGATACCAGGCAAATTGTTTGAATATCTTCATACAGGCAATGCTATCGCTGCAGTAACCCCAGAGGATTCGGATGTCCGGACTATTTTAAAGAATTATCCCTTGTCGTTAATCATGACTGACGATTTGAATGACAACGTCAATACGTTATGCCATCATTTTGACAGCTATGAAGCAGGTCACTGTGAACCAGTGGCATTTGACACATCTTCATACAGTAGGAGGTATTTGAGCTCTCAACTTGCTGAATTGCTGTAAAACGAGCTGTTTGCCCATGTTTGTTCTACATTTTGCCAACAGGCGGGGTATCGTAAGGAATTGTTATCCATTTATTTAAAGCATCTGTTTTGGCTATAATTTATATTATGTCAAATTATATGAGTTACTGAGTTAGTTACTATCTTTAGAGACAAATCAAATGGTATGAGTAACAGAGACAAGGAACAATTGGCGCTTAGGCCGTATCTACCAAAAATAGACCAAGACAAACAATCCAAAGCTGAGGAGCGATTTCAGAATGACACTTTACGCCCCATATTGAAATACCAGCAGGCCGTTATTATTACGCTCATGAAAAATTATGTATCACGTCATAAAGCCAATTATACATCAATGGGCCTAACTGAAAAACTCAGTTTCATAGCAAACGCTCTCAATAAAGACTTAAAACTAAAATACACGCTCCATGGTGTTATTATAGGTTATTTTACTAATGAAGAATTAGAGGAATTCACTACCAACAATCAAGCTTTGAGCAAACGTTTGTCAAATCTGCTACAACAACGTATCACCGATAGCATGATGTTACTCGACAATTTATAGCATGGATTCGCCATTCAAATTGGTCGTTAATGTCTGAGACATCCAATCAAGAAAAGGTCTGGCGGTCCTTATTGCCTCAGATACTGCTTCATTAAAATCCGAACTTAATACTGCCTGATCTGTGAATTCTTTAACCAATAAAAACTGCTTGTATCTGATCAAATCAATATCAGGATGGTCTTTAGGGAAATCTCGTGGTGCCGTTTTGAGTTGTTCACCTTGCATATGACCCCAAACCAACTTCAATTTTGGATCGGTCAGAACCTGTCTCAAAGCACTGGCTTCATAGTCCAATTCTTGACGAATGCGCTTTAAATCGGCACTATTTGGTTCCCAAAATCCAACAGCTATGAAGGACTTATTAGGCTGAATATGCACATAATAACCGCCACGAAATGCCGGTTGCTCTCTTCGAAAACTGCAGCCAAAATGGGTTTTATACGGGGCTTTGTTTTTTGAAAAACGAACATCTCGATAAACTCTAAACAATTTGAAAGATGCCATTTTATCGTGTTTACTTAGCAGATTGAAAACAGAACTGAACACATCTTTCATTTGCTGCTCCAAAGTTTTAAAAGTGATTTTGTTTTCGTTAAACCACTCCCTATTATTGTTTTGTTCGAGTAAACTTAAAAATTTGAAAACATCCTTTGGTATTGTTGTATTCATCTCAAATCGTGTTAAAATGTTATCGACTCCAAAATAAGACCAGCTGCAGGAGCCACATAAGTCTCATTGTATGGATAATCATGGCGGAGGCTCGCCCCAATATCCTCTAAAGTCCTCTCCCCTTTTCCCAATCGGATCAATGCCCCCATCATCAAACGCACTTGATGACGTAAAAAACCTTGGCCATCAACCTCCAAAACGAAGGTGTTTTTTGGGAAAAAATTGGCCTTTAGCTTTTGATTTCGAACAATCCTACAGTTGGTGATAGTTCTTACATATTGGGCATCTGGTTTTGGTTTATAGCAATATGACCGAAAATTATGGGTGCCTTTAAATAGTTTTGCGCCCCGTTTCATCGATTCCAAATCCAATCGCTCTAATATTGTAGTTATGAAAGGAGCGCAAAAAGGATGTGATTTCTCACTAAAAGCAAAATAATACCGGTACGATTTTAATTTTGAATCTTGGATGATATTAAATGAGCTATCTACAGGAGTGATGGAATTACAGCGCATATCGTCCGGCAGATTGATGTTAAACAGCTCGATAAATTGCGCTTCGTCTTGTATGGCCTCTGACAGAAAGAGCTCAAAAGCCGCATCATGGGCGGACACTTTGGCATCCGTGCGACTAGCTCCTAGGGTTTTTGAAACAACACCCTCACCCAAAACGTACTTCAATGTCTTGTCAATCGAAGCGTGAATTGTCTTCAAGTATGGCTGCTTTTGCCAGCCGTGATATCGGTGGCCAAGAAAACACATTTTGACCAAATAAAAGGCTTGGTGGCCAGCACCCATACTTAGAAGAAATTAAAAATAATGCTATTCTAATTTATTGGTTACCCAAAATGATAGGCATACCGTCTTTCCCTGATCCGATCACCACCACTTTGGAATTGGCAGATTCCGCCAGTTTAAGCGTAGCTTCAATCCCCTTGTCCCGCAAAATCTTATCAGTTAATGAGGCGCTGAGTAACTTATTGGCATCGGCCTTTCCTTGAGCCTCGATGATTTGACGCTGAGCCTCTTTGGAAGCTTTCTCCAAGCGGAATTCGTATTCTAAAGATTCCTGCTCTTGTCTCAGTTTACGTTCGATGGCATCCTTGATGGTTGATGGCAGAGTTACATCTCTCACCAAAACATCATTCAATTGAATATATTGTGGTTCAACAATGGCCTTGGTTTCTTCAAAAATTTCGGCTTGAATAGCATCACGCTTACTGGAGTACAATTGTTCAGGAGTATAACGCCCCACTACACTTCTCGCGGCAGACCTGATCGCTGGCAACAAAACCCTTTGCTTGTACTGATCACTTTTTTCTTGATGAAGTTTTCCCAATTCGTTATAAACAGGTTGAAACCAAGCCGATGCGTCCAATTTGATATCCAAACCATTGGACGATAATACGTTCATTTGCTCAAAAACCTCCTGCTGACGTACTTCATAAATAAAGACCTTGTTCCAAGGTGCTATAAGTTGAAACCCTTCTCCCAATGGTGGTTCATCGATTACTACACCACCTCCGAAGGTTCTGTATAAAACACCAGCTTGACCGGAATCTATGGTGAGAGTTGATTTTGAGATTAAAATAATTAGAAGGATAACCGTGAAGATTAAAGGCAGTCCAATTTTAGGCAATTTTTCCATAATAGCAATTAAATTAAGTTAAAGTAATCCGTTGTATTTTCTAACAAACCATTCGGATGAAATAGCTATACTTAAGATGGCAAGAAACCACCAAACAGATAGCAAAGGTACAATTTTTTGACTTATCTTTTCTACAGGGCGATAGGTATCTTTATATATCAATACGCTTATTAAATCTTCCATTTGATCTGAGGTAAACATCAAACCGCCAGAGGCCATGGCTAACAAATCCATGTCTTCAAAGTTTGCCGACAACCGGTGTTCTTCAATGCCACGATTAATAATTTCGAAACTGGCTTCTTGCTTTCTCACACCATTGACGCTGATATTAAAACTATAGTTACCCTCTGCCAGGTCGTCCAACGACACACGGTATCTTCCCGCACCGAAAATCAGAGGTCGGGACTCCAAAAAATTAGAGTCATTACTTGTGATGTCAATAGTCAATGCCTCAGTAGCATTATTTTCCAGATTATCATTGAGCCACAAGGCACTGATCTCCTTTTTATCGGTTTCATCATAAGTGCTTTGATAAGTCAATTGAAGCTGATCGCGGTTCACAGAATTCGACAAAAATCTCACCACTTGACCAATCAGGCCATCAAAGGCTTCAAAATTTCCAGTAGTCACATAGGTTTGAGCTCGCCACTTCCAGTAATCCTCGGCTCGGATTAGCGCTCCTCTAACACCATTGGATTCATAAAAGGCCCAAAGCGGATCCTCCTTTAAAACCAACCCTCGGTAAGATTTATAAAGCAAGGGAGTCGACAGAACATTGAATGTAACAGAACCAAAACTGGCTGTAACTGGTGGCCATGATGCAACGTTTAAAGATTCAACCGTAAATAAATTGAACTCTGAGTTAAGTGTAGGTCTATAAATTTCTGTTTCATTGGTCAAGTCTAGGTTAAAGTTATCCTGTACCTGATTGAGCCAAGTCCTATCAGTTCGAGATCCAATCACCCAAGCATGCTGAAAACGATTGCGAATAGCCCAATCTACAAGAGGCGAAAAGGCATTGTCGGGTTGATAAAAAAAAGCGGTTTGAAACTGGTCCTTTTGATCGAAAAACGCTTTCGGGGAGAGCACAACTGCTGAACTGGCGTCTAAGGCATTTATAGATTTTGCCAAAACACCGATATCAGGATGATTCAGTGAACTGACAATAGCCACCCTACTCACTTCATCTATGGTTTCAATGTCAAAATTATACCTATTATTCGACTTACTTCTTTCATCAATAGCTGACTCAATTTTTACTATATAACGGTTTAAGCCTGGCTCAGACAATGGTAATAGCAATTTAATCATCTGGCTTTTTTGATCCTTAAAAGATAGGTTCCGTTGCGCAACAACCCTATTATTAAGGAAGACTTTCAAAGCCACCGGTTGATCTGTGATTTTCGTTGAACGCGTGATGACCTCAATTTCAGATTGGTTACCGCTATAGACATAGGGGTTGTGCAGCACCATCTCGATGGACAAGTCGAAAGGCGAGTCGGCAGGCCCAAAAACAACAGGATAAACCACCTGTATCAGGCTATCCGATTGAAACGCTGCCTTAGTACCGTAGTTTTGATTGCCATCGGTTAACAAAACACTCACTGATAACCCACGCGATCTTTCGTTGATCAATGATATCGCCTGACCCAAATCCGTTTTGTCTTCAGTAAAACTCAAGTTTTCTGTTCGATTAAGTAGCTCTCCAACAGTATAGAATGTCAGGTCAAATTTTTTGGTCAGGTCGTTGTTACCTTTCAAAGCCTGTGCCCATTTTGAAACCAACGAATCTTGATTTAAAAACTTCATTGACAATGAGTTATCTACTATTATATTGAGTTCTCGTTTATCCAGATAAGTAGACCTTAGTGTGATACTTAAATCGAACAGCAGCAATAAAACAATGCTCACACTAACCGACCTCAAGACAGCGAGGAAGATATTTAAAGAAGACTTAGGTCTGTGGTAAAGGTATTGCATATAACCCACCGACAAACCGCCCAGTAATGCAATCAAAAGCCATAGGAGATTTGGATGAGACACAATAATAAAAAATTGGGGTTAGGTGAGCATGCCACCATTGACATGCAATACTTGGCCAGTGATATAGGACGATAGGTCTGAACTGAGGAAAACACAAGCGTCGGCAATATCTTTAGGAGTACCTCCCCTTTTCAATGGGATACCACTTCTCCATTCTTTGACCGTATTTTCATCTAATTTGGCCGTCATTTCAGTTTCGATAAATCCAGGCGCAATGACATTACAACGAATATTTCTTGAACCCAACTCTAATGCAACTGATTTTGAAAAGCCGATGATACCAGCTTTTGATGCCGCATAATTGGTTTGTCCAGCATTTCCTTTTACTCCGACCACTGAACTCATATTGACAATAGCGCCCTTGCGTTGTTTTAAAAACGAGGTTTGTACGGCTTTAGTCATATTAAAAACCGATTTGAGGTTGACCTCAATAACGCCGTCGAAGTCTGCCTCACTCATCCGCATTAGGAGGTTGTCTTTTGTAATACCTGCATTATTAATTAGAATATCTAAAGTACCGAAATCATTCAAGACATCGGCGACCAATTGTTGTGCTTGATCAAAATCCGCAGCGTCACTCTTATAGCCTTTTACTTTAACTCCAAATTTGGATAGTTCTAGTTCTAAACTCTTGGCAGCTTCCTCTGAACTGCTATAGGTAAAGGCAACATGGGCGCCTTCCGAGGCGAATACTTCAGCTATACCTTTGCCAATACCTCGAGACGCGCCTGTTATAATGGCTGTTTTTCCTGTTAATTGTCCCATAATTTATAAATTAAGCTAATACTTTACTTACCATCAAACCAATTTCAGCGGGTGACTCCACGACATGCATGCTGCATTGTCTCATCATCAGTTTTTTCGCTTGAGCCGTATCGTCGCTTCCTCCAACAATAGCGCCAGCATGGCCCATAGTTCTTCCTGCAGGCGCAGTTTCACCAGCAATAAAACCGACAACTGGTTTTGTACTACCACTCGCCTGATACCATTTGGCAGCATCAATCTCTAATTGTCCTCCAATTTCTCCAATCATCACGACGCAATCTGTTTCTGGATCGTTAATAAGCATTTCTAGTGCTTCTTTGGTGGTGGTTCCAATGATGGGGTCTCCTCCGATACCAATGGCCGTGGATATGCCAAGACCCTGTTTTACGACTTGGTCAGCAGCTTCGTAGGTCAGGGTGCCTGACTTGGACACCACACCTACTCTACCTTTTTTAAAAACAAAACCTGGCATGATGCCAACTTTCGCTTCATTTGGCGTGATGACTCCCGGGCAGTTCGGACCAATGAGGCGACATGTTTTAGTGCTGATATAATTTTTAACCTTGATCATATCTGCTACAGGAATTCCCTCCGTAATGGTAATAATCACAGCGATCCCAGCATCAGCAGATTCCATAATGGCATCAGCAGCAAAAGCTGGCGGCACAAAAATAATGGATGTATTGGCGCCGGTAGCTTTCACAGCCTGCTCTACAGTATCAAAAATAGGCCGGTCTAAGTGGGTCTGACCTCCTTTTCCAGGGGTAACACCTCCAACAATATTAGTGCCATATTCAATCATTTGAGTCGAATGAAACGACCCTTCACTACCAGTAAATCCTTGAACAATAATTCTCGAATCTTTATTCACAAGTACACTCATTCCGCTATTATTTATAAATTCAAATTTAGTTTATTTCACTGCAACAGAAAGTCATTACTGACTAAGTTTATCAACGACTACGATCTTTTTTTATCAAGTTTTTAACGGAGACTAAATCTCTGACATAATCATTGAATGGGACAGCTGGTGTCCCCCAATATTTTTGATTTCCCGCAATGGATCTACTAACCCCCGATTTTCCCAATACTTCGGCATGATCCCCAATGGTTAAGCCACTACTCACAGCAACCTGACCCCATATTTTGACATTGGCACCAACCACAACGCAGCCTGCGATAGCCGTATGAGCAGCTACTAAGCAATTGACGCCCAATACCGTATCATGCCCAACTTGGATGTGATTATCCAACTTTGAGCCCTCCCTGATTGTAGTTATACCACTCACGCCGCGGTCAATAGCACAAAGCGCACCTATATGTACTGCATTTTCTATCAGCACACCCCCACCCGATTTCAATTGATCGTATCCCGTCGGTCTATTTTTGTAATAAAATGCATCGGCACCTATGACTGTTCCCGCATGAATCACTACATGGTCTCCAATCTGAGTATCAGGATATATGGTAACATTGGGGTGGATTATGGTGTTTTGACCAATGCGCACATTAGCACCAATAGAAACATTGGGCGCAATTTGAGTGTTTTCACCTATTTGAGCAGACGCATGAATTAAAGTCTTTGACAACTCAAATGGTTTAAAATAATTCGTCAATAGATTAAAATCGCGAAAAGGGTCGTCTGATATCAGTAAGCCTTTCCCCTCTGGACAAGCCACCTGTTTATTGATTAGGATAAAAGTTGCTGCCGATTGTAGCGCTTTATCATAGTATTTCGGGTGATCGACAAAAACAATATCACCTGGTCTTACCACGTGAATTTCGTTCATACCCTTAACCATCATGCTGGCATCTCCAACATGTTTGCATTTTAGAATTTCGGCTACTTCAGAGAGTTTGTAAGATCGAGGAAAGTCCATGTTATTCCTTCACGCGTTCTTTATACGTACCCTTTGCTGTTTCTATTTTGATCTTATCGCCTTCATTAACGAATAAGGGAACCATAACTGTAGCACCCGTTTCAACAGTCGCCGGCTTTAAAGCGTTGGTAGCAGTGTTACCCTTTACACCAGGTTCAGTAGAAACCACCTCAAGAATGACACTGGCTGGCATATCGACAGACAATGGCATCGCATCCTCGGAATTAATTAAGACTGTTACTACTTCACCTTCCTTCAAAAGATCAGGGGCATCAATCGCTGCTCTGTTCAATAAAATTTGAGTGTAGTCTTCTACATTCATAAAATGAAATTGATCTCCCTCGGGATAGAGATATTGGAAACGATGGGTTTCGACGCGCACTTCCTCTATCTTGTGACCTGCTGAAAAAGTATTATCTATTACCTTGCCTGATGTGACACTTTTTAGTTTAGTACGCACAAAAGCAGGACCTTTTCCTGGTTTAACGTGAAGAAATTCAATGACTTTAAAAATATCGTGATTGTATTTAATACACAATCCGTTTCGTATATCCGAAGTACTTGCCATGATTTTGTTTTAGTTTGATTTAATGTAACCCTTCATAATACCTCTGTGTGAATTACGAATGAACTGTAAAATTTCATCTCTTTCTCCTGTGGCTTCCATTTCGGCTTCAATGATTGAAGCCGCCTGAGAATTATTAAAATTCTTTTGATATAGGATGCGATATATGCTCTGAATTTCTGTAATCTTGTCGGTAGAGTATCCACGACGTCGTAATCCTACAGAATTGATACCAACATACGACAATGGTTCACGAGCTGCTTTTACAAAGGGAGGCACATCCTTTCTTACTAAAGACCCTCCAGTTACAAAAGCGTGATTACCGATAGAACAAAATTGATGAACAGCTACCATGCCTGCCAAAACCACATAATCGCCAACGGTGATATGCCCAGCTAGGGTACTATTATTTGAGAAAATACAGTTTTTCCCAACGAAACAGTCGTGCGCGACATGACAGTAGGCCATAATCAGGCAATTGTCTCCGATTACGGTTTTTCCACGGTCAGCGGTACCGCGATTAATAGTGGCACACTCTCTGATAGTTACGTTGTCACCAATGACAACAGTAGTATCTTCCCCATTAAATTTCAAATCTTGTGGCACACCCGAAATCACAGCACCTGGAAAAATATTACAGTTTTTTCCAATTCTTGCACCTTCCATGATTGTCACATTGGGCCCAATCCAAGTACCTTCTCCTATTTCAACATTATTGTCAATGGTCGCAAATGGTTCGATGACCACATTTTTTGCAATTTTTGCACCTGGGTGCACATAAGCTAATGGCTGATTCATAGTTATTTAACTTTAGTTATCTGAGCCATTAATTCAGCTTCTGCACACAATATACCATTGGCATAGGCATGACATTGCATATGGCAAATACCTCTTCTGAAGGCACCTATTAATTCACATTTAAACACAAGCATGTCGCCTGGCAACACCTTTCTTTTAAACTTGACATTGTCGATTTTCATGAAGAAAGTCAGGTAATTCTCTGGATCTGGAACAGTACTTAAAACCAATATACCGCCTGATTGCGCCATGGCCTCAACTATCAAAACACCGGGCATTACAGGAGCTCCTGGAAAATGTCCTTGAAAAAACGACTCATTCATCGTTACGGCTTTGGCACCTATAACATGCGTTTTTGAAATTTCTAATATCTTATCTACCAACAAAAATGGCGGCCGATGAGGCAAAATACTCATTATCTTGATTGTATCCATCACTGGCTCCTTAGTCCAGTCAATAGGAGGCATGCTATTACGTCGCTCCATTTTAATATGTTTAGATAGTTTTTTAGCAAACTCCGTATTCACATAGTGTCCTGGTTTTTCGGCAATTACTTTTCCTCTCAAGCGAACGCCGACGAGTGCCAAATCTCCAATAACATCTAACAGCTTGTGTCGTGCTGCTTCATTGGGGTAATGCAGGGTTAAATTGTCCAAAATACCATTGGTTTTAACCGCAAGCTTGTCTTTACCAAATGCTTTTTTCAATCTGTCCATCGTAGCGTCAGACGGCTCTTTGTCAACATAAACAATGGCATTATTCAGGTCTCCTCCCTTAATCAGGCCATGCTCAAGCAAGGCTTCCAATTCGTGAAGAAATGAGAATGTTCTGGCATCTGATATTTGGGATTTAAAATCTGATAGACTATCCAAACTCGCGTTTTGAGTTCCCAACACTTTTGTTCCGAAGTCAACCATGGTAGTGACTTGATATTCATCGGCTGGAAAAATGGTCATTTCACTACCTGTTGCCTCATCTTTAAAGCTGATAACTTCCCTAACTATATATTCATCCCTTTCAGCATCGAGCTCAACTTTTCCTGTTGATTCGAGAGCCTCGACGAAGAATTTTGAGGAGCCATCTAAGATTGGTGGCTCAGAACTGTTGAGTTCAATAATGGCGTTGTCAATTTCTAAACCAACAAGCGCCGCAAGGACGTGCTCACAAGTCTGAATTTTAACACCGTCTTTCTCTAGGCAAGTACCGCGCTGGGTACTGGTAACAAAAATAGCCTGAGCCTCTAGGGTAGGATTTCCTTTCAAATCGACTCTTTTGAAAACATATCCTGTATTTTCGGCTGCAGGGGTGAAAGTTATTTCGACATCTTTTCCAGTGTGCAATCCAACGCCTTTGAGTGAAACCTTGGATGCAATTGTTGTTTGTTTTGAGGGCTGTTTAGTCATTTTTCAATTTTTGTTCGTGGTCATTCAACTGCTTGACCAAGTTAGGTAGGTTTTTGAAATGAATATATGATTTATAATAATCGTTATAAGCCATTGAAGGAGAGCCTTGAACCACTTCGTGGTCTTTCAATGAAGATATGATTCCAGATTTTCCTTGAATTTTTACATGATCTCCAATCGTGATGTGTCCCACAATACCAACTTGACCGCCGATTTGACAGTTCGATCCAATTTTTGTAGAGCCAGCGATTCCCGTTTGCGCTGCGATCACTGTGTTGACACCTATTTCAACGTTGTGGGCTATTTGTATTTGATTGTCCAATTTAACGCCTTGCCGAATGATCGTGGAGCCCAAAGTAGCTCTGTCAATGGCTGTTCCTACGCCGACATCAACATGGTCCTCTAAAATAACGTTACCAATTTGAGGTACCTTGAGGTAGACCCCAGAAGCGTCGGGTGAGAATCCAAAACCATCAGCCCCAATAACCACATTGGAATTGATCACGCAATGGTTGCCAACGACGCAGTCAGAGTAAATTTTAGATCCCGAAAAAATAGTGACATCATTTCCGATAACCACATTGTCGCCTATGTATACCCCTGGATATAATTTGACACGATTACCAATCTTGGCATTGGCACCGACATAGGAAAACGCGCCTAAATAAAGATCTTCCCCTATTTGAGCGGTTGAGTCAATAAAATGAGGCTCTTCCTTACCGGACTTATTCATCTTAATCTGATTGTAGTGACCCAGAAGAGTCGTAAAAGCAGCGTAGGGGTCATCTACTCTTAAAAGAGTTGCTGAAACTTGAGATTCACTCTTAAACTCCTTTGATACAATAACTACAGAGGCTCGGGTGCTGTTTATATACTGCGCATACTTGGGGTTCGAAAGAAAGGTTAGTGACCCCTCCTCCCCTTCTTCAATTTTAGAAAGTTTATAAACCTCCATGGCCGAGTCACCTTCGACGGTTCCTTCGAGTAAACCAGCTATTTGCGCAGCAGTAAATTTCATCTTTGCAAAAGTATAAAAATTGAACTAAACTAAACCTTTTGGATAACACATAAAGTATCTGACCGTGGGCTCGTTCATTATCACAGTGCTAAACTGATCTGATGCCTTTTGAAAACTGGTAACTTTTCCGTTTTTCATGAGTATTCTCAATTTATCATTGGTATTGTAAGCTTGGTTCGAAATCTCTCCTTTAAAAACAAAGTATACCGCTTCCTTTTCACTCAAATGGGACGACTCCTGAAAAGCTGTGAGCCGCTCTCTGAGAAGAACAGTTGATATGGGCGACTTTTTAATTTCTACTTTGGGCAACCTTCTTTGCACTATCATTTGGCATAAATTTGCTAATATTAGATCATCAGTATATTGCCACATTTTGATTGCATACATGATATCGTAATCATCCAACTGTACAAAGGCATCGATAGCTTCTTGGTCGAAATTGTTTTGATCAATTTGACGGTCTAAAAAATAGGCTAAAGGCCCGCTGACTTTTAAATCAAAATGCACTAGTGACAATTCCTTAGCTCTTTTCAAAGCCAAGGTTAACAATTGCTCTGCTGCCAGGCTAGTCTTATGCAGATAAACTTGCCAATACATCAATCTTCTAGCCGTTAGGAACTTCTCTAAGGGGAAAATACCGTTTTCTTCGATTACCAGATGATCATCTACCACATTTAACATCAAAATCAAGCGATCACTATTGATATTTCCTTCGGAAACACCGGTGAAAAAGCTATCGCGCTTCAGATAATCTGCCCGATCCATGTCGAATTGACCATTGAGTAATTCATGACAAAATGCACGGTGATACTCGCCTTTGAACATTTGAATGGCCAGACTCAATGCACCATCAAAAGTTTTATTTAAAGATTCCATAATAAAAAGAGACAAGGCTTCATGTGAGCAGTTTTCAATAATGCTATGCTCCAAAGTATGACTAAACGGTCCGTGACCAATGTCGTGGAGTAAAATAGCCGCCAACAGGGCCTTTTCCTCATCCTCAGAAATAACTACACCTTTAAAACGCAAGGTTTCGATGGCCTTGGTCATCAGATGCATACTACCTATGGCATGATGGAAACGCGAGTGATGGGCCCCAGGGTAAACCAAACTAGATAATCCCATTTGACTTATTCTTCTTAATCTCTGAAAATAAGGATGTTCAATCAAATTAAAAATCAGCACGTTTGGTATGGCAATAAAACCGTAAATTGGATCGTTGAAAATCTTAAGTTTGCGTGTTGATGTCATAATCGAAGGTTCAAGGTTCGGACTGTGGATAGCAAATATAGTGATTAGCACTATTACCGGACTCCTTGAGAGCTGGTATAACAATAACTTTAAGATTTAGATCAATCTATGACGACCATACAAATTCTTTGGGCAGACGATGAAATTGACCTTTTACGCTCCCACATCCTATTCTTAGCATCTAAAAACTACGAGGTAGAAGCTTGCCAGAGCGGTGCTGACGCTCTTGACTGTTTAGAAAACAAATCTTACGATATCGTTTTTTTGGATGAAAACATGCCGGGATTATCTGGTCTCGAAACCTTAAATCTAATCAAAACCAAACATCCTGACCTTCCTGTGGTCATGATTACCAAAAACGAAGAAGAGTCCTTGATGGAAGAAGCCATTGGACAAAAAATTGCGGACTACTTAATCAAACCCCTTAATCCAAATCAAATTTTACTGAGTCTTAAAAAAAACTTGGACCACTCGCGATTGGTGTCCGAGCAGGTCACGAGTCGCTATCAAAAAGCCTTTCGGGATATTTCAATGGAAATGACATCCGTCAAAACCTACCAAGACTGGACAGCCTTATACCAACAACTAATATACTGGGAATTAGAGCTTGAGAACAGTAGGGACGACACGTTACAAGAAATCATGATGGCTCAAAAAACCGAAGCCAATCTGGCCTTTGGTAAATTTATTGAAAACAATTATGCCCATTGGTTCAACAATCCTGAATCGGGACCCATTCTATCCCATCAATTGTTCAGAAAATATATTGCCCCCGAATTGAGTAAAGAACAATCGACACTGTTGGTAGTGATTGACAACTTGAGGTATGACCAATGGCGAACCATTGCGCCTGTAGTTTCAGAATACTACACCCCAAAAGCAGAAATCCCTTATTTCAGTATTCTTCCGACGGCAACACAATATGCTCGAAACGCCCTTTTCTCTGGATTGACGCCACTTGATATGAAAAAGAAACACCCAGATCTTTGGAAGGATGATATCGATGAAGGTGGTAAAAACTTGTCTGAAGCTGCATTTTTAGATGCACAAATGAAGCGCTTAGGATTAGAGCGTTTTAGTCATTCATATCATAAAATAACTAATGTCAAAGCGGCTCAAAAACTCGCACAACAAAGCTCTGAACTGGCCAATCACGATTTAAATGTGATTGTCTATAATTTTGTAGACACCCTATCCCACGCTAAAACAGAGGTGGAAGTAATCAAAGAATTGGCGGCCGATGACAAGGCCTATCGATCGGTAACTAAAAGTTGGTTTAGTCACTCGCCCCTACTAAAAATCATTCACCACGCGCGAGAAATGGGATTTAAACTCATTCTAACTACCGATCATGGCACCATCAACGTCAAACATCCTTCAAAGTTGATTGGCGACCGAGAAACCAGTATCAATCTCAGATATAAAACTGGTCGAAGCCTAACCTTTAACGAAAAAGACGCTATGGTATCAAAGGAGCCCAATAGCCTTGGCCTACCTTCCCTCACAATGAACAGTTCTTTTGTATTTGCGAAGTCTGATTTCTTTTTTGTGTACCCCAATAACTACAATTATTTTGTCAATTATTACCGCAACAGTTTCCAGCATGGGGGTGTTTCCCTAGAAGAAATGATTGTTCCAATAATTATATGCGATCCGAAACCATGACAAAGCTAACATTGACTTATCGGTTGAATACTATAGACCGTGCCGTTGCATTCTTAAAAGAAAACATAGGTTTTGGCGATGTTCTTGCTGTCGATGGCCCAATGGGTTCGGGCAAAACTACACTGATCAAAGCCTTGTTATTCGATTTGGAAACAGAGGACACAGTCAGTAGTCCTACTTTTTCAATTGTGAATAGCTATCAAACCAAGAATGGTATGGTCCATCATTTCGACTTATATCGATTGGAGTCTGTCCAAGAATTGACCGATCTTGGATTTGATATGTATATCGATAATATGAGTTTGGTTCTGATTGAATGGCCTGAATTGGCCAAAGCTTTACTTCCTCAAAACGCCATAAACTTGAGAATCGAAGTGAATCCCGATGATTCAAGACGGTTGACTATTGAAAGATAGTCTGAACACTTATTTTTTGTTACTTTGTCATATCAAAGACGATATCTGCTATGAGTGAAAGACTGACACCATTTTCAAAACAAGAGTTGCTTCCTTTAGAGGAGCGTCTTGAACTATCTTCTTCTCAGCAGTCACTCACCATTGGCATTCCGAAAGAAAGCGAAGCCAACGAAAATCGCGTTTGTCTGTCTCCTGAGGCTGTTTACACCCTGAGTTGCCACAATCACAAGGTCTTGATAGAATCTGGTGCTGGCGATAATTCGAACTACAGCAATGAAGAATACAGTTTAGCTGGGGCTGAAATTACATCGAATAGAGCTAAAGTTTTTGGCTCCTCCATTGTTCTCAAGGTAAATCCCCCGACCATGGAGGAGATTGCATGGCTGAATGAAAAGTCAATTTTGATTTCAGCTTTGCAATTAAAAACACAGTCTGCTCAATATTTTAAAGCTTTGAGTAAACGGAAAGTCACCGCTTTGGCCTATGAATTCATACAAGACGATTCTGGTGCTTTCCCTATTGTTCGACAATTGAGTGAAATTGCTGGCAACGCGTCATCCTTAATTGCGGCTGAATTTTTGGGTGACACCAAGTTTGGCAAAGGGATGTTATTAGGGAATATTTGCGGTGTGGCCCCCACGGAAGTGGTAGTCATTGGCGCTGGAACAGCAGGTTTTTTTGCCGCTCAATCTGCCATTGGTCTGGGTGCAAGTGTTAAAATTTTTGACCACTCACCTATCAAATTGCGACGTGTCAAATCCAAATTGGGCCATAATGTTTACACGGTTGCTCTGCAACAAAAATCACTTAAGCAGGCTTTATTAAGCTGTGATGTTGCTATTGGCGCTGTTCGAGGTAAAAACCGCGCTCCTATCCTGGTCGATGAAGATACTGTAAGACAAATGAAAGCAGGCAGTGTCATTATAGACATCAGTATTGATATGGGTGGCAATTTTGAAACCAGTGAAGTCACGAGTCATCAAAAACCCGTTATTGTCAAACATGGAGTCATCCATTATGGAGTGACCAATATTCCTTCGCGTTATGCTCAAACGGCTTCTACTGCTATGAGCAATTTACTCACACCCTATTTGATAGACATCGCTCAAAATGGTGGCCTAGAGCAAGCTATTCGATTTAACCGTAGTTTAAAAACAGGGCTCTACTGTTACCATGGTGTTTGGACCAATCCATCAGTTTGTAAATGGTTCGATTTAGACTACAAAGATCCCAACTTGTTTATTTTTTAAATTACTTTTGAGGGATGAATTTTATACACCGCTTAGGCTACTATCTCGGAGGATTTGCCATCGGATTAATCTTTTTGTCTTTTTTTCTTAGTGGAAAAAAGACGTCATGCTCTTACAGCCCCCAAGCCAGAGTCAGTAAAAATATCAATTTAAAAAATCTTCGATTTTCGGAAGATGTTTTTTTGACTATGCAAACCTTAGATATCAGTGAGGCACTCATCGCAGATTTAGTCAAAAAGGGAAAAATCAATTTCTCAAAAAGCAACACAAAACCCGACAGTTGTAAAATCTACCTGATTGAAAACAACAGCGAGAATAAACTGCGGGCGATACGGATTGAGAATTGCGACAAAACAGCCACTGTACTGGAAATCAATCCTAAGTAGCGCTGAGTTTTCTTCGCTTCAATTCTTGAGTGATCAGTGTTAACTCCCTACCTGTCTGACCAGAAACCGAAGTGTTTTCTGTGGCACGACGAGACAAATAAGGAATAACCTCCTTGATGGGGCCAAAAGGCATATACTTGGTAGCATTGAATCCCGCAGCACCGAGATTAAAGCTCAAGTGATCACTCATGCCGTACAACTGACCAAACCAAAACCTTTGGTCATTAGGAGCGATCTGATGGTCCAAAATCAATGCGACGGCTAATTCTGTACTTTTCTCATTATGTGTGCCCAAATACAAGGCCATGCGCGCACTGTGAGTCACAACAAAACGCAGCGCCTGATCAAAGTTTGCATCTGTTGCTTCCTTGGAAATACAGATTGGAGAAGGATAATCCAATGCTTCAGCGCGCGCCCTTTCCTTTTCCATATAGGCGCCTCTGACCAATTTAATTCCCACAAAAAAGTCTTCTTGTTCCGCACGTCCGTGCAATTCCCGCAGATAATCCATGCGATCCTTACGGTAGAGTTGAGCCGTATTATAAACTATAGCGCGATCTTTATTATAAGTTCTCATCATCTCGAGAACCAATTGATCAGCCGCGTCTTGCATCCAGCTCTCCTCGGCATCAACCAGTACTGGCATTTGTTTATCACTCGCCGCCTTACAAACGACATCAAACCTATTCCGCAATCGCATCCACTCTTGTTGTTCTGCCGCCTCAAAAGCTGCGCCCTCCCCTTGCTTTACAAACAGATCGAATCTTCCAAATGCTGTAGGTTTAAAGACCACAATGGGAGTACATGGGTTTTCAGATGAAAATTCAATCAATTCAAGAAGGGTATCGCGCGCTTGATCAAATTGAAGTTCTGACTCTTTCCCCTCCACAGAATAGTCCAAAACACTTTTAACCCCTGCTTCGTTCAAAGAATCTAAAATTGGCACACAATCATGGAGCGTTTCACCACAGCAAAAATGGTCGAATACGGTCCATTTGACCAAAGGCACTACAGGCAAATGCCAGCGTAAAGCACTATTTACAAAAGCATTGCCATATCTCACCAAGAAAGGAAAAGACAACATACGGAAAAGCCAATACGCCCGCTTTAATGCCTTATTGCTTTTTAATCTGAAGGCTACTTCTGTATTTTCAAAGTCCACCTTTGAGTGCATCCGTTTCATCCGACAAATATATCTAAATAGAGAATTATTATTTTTAAATAATTAATGTAATTTGGCTCAACAAAACACAGTTCAATTGAACAGTTCAAAGTCATTATCGTCCTCCATAACATTCGGAAGCCCTGCTTATAAACAATTGGACCTATTGATTGGTCAAATTAAGCCCACCAAGATCTTTCTTTTAACGGATAGTAACACTCGAGCCTGCTGTGTCGAAATATTTTTAGAGCAATGGTCTTCGGATGTAAAACCTATTGAGCTTTGTATTCCATCTGGGGAGCAATCAAAATCTATCGCACAGTGCAATCACCTGTGGCAACAATTGTCTGATTTTGGAGCAGATCGCCAAAGTTTGCTTATCAACTTGGGCGGCGGAGTAATCACAGATATTGGTGGTTTTGTAGCTGGAACCTTCATGAGAGGCATTAGGTTTGTCAATATCCCCACTTCCCTTTTGGCCATGGTGGATGCTGCCATAGGAGGTAAAACCGGAGTAGATTTTGGGTTGTTGAAAAATCAAATTGGGATGATGCATTTTCCCGAAATGATTCTGATAGACGATCAATATTTGGACAGTTTGCCTCCAGAGGAAATCATTAGTGGTTGGGCCGAGGTTATCAAACATGGTTTGATTGGTGATCAATCTTATTGGGAGCATTGTTCAACATTAGACCCAAGAAACGTATCGGACTGGGGGCCAATCATTAAAAACTCGGTGCAGATCAAACTCAAAGTTGTTGAAGCCGATGCCTTTGAAGCGAACCGACGCAAAATTCTCAACTTTGGCCATACTTTTGGACATGCCATAGAGTCTTTTAGGCTAGAACACACGAGCTCTGCTTTAAGTCACGGGGAGTCTATTGGCGTTGGCATGGTGCTTGCCGCCTATTTTTCAACACAGCTAACCGATTTAGATTGGTCGGTAGCCCAGCAGATCAGACAAGTGGTTGTCACCAACTACGGCATCGAATCATTTGATACCGATGCGCAACAAAAAATTGAACAGCTTTTGATCTTTGATAAAAAAAATTCCAACGGATTAACAAAATTTGTATTGTTAAAATCCCCTGGAACAGCTGTAATTGACATCAATGTGCCTCAATCGTTATACGCTAAAGGCTTTGATTTTTACCATACTGGCGTTTAAATCGTGGCAAAAATATGATGCATCAGACGTTTTTTGTCGTTGATACTTTCTTCTAGAGAAATCATAGTTTCCGTTCGCATCACACTTTCAATATCGTCTATTCTGAAGATTATTTCCTTGGCATGTGCTGTACTTTTGGCGCGTACTTTACAAAAGATATTGAATTTTCCAGTAGTTATATGAGCCACAGTGACGAAAGGAATAGCATCCAAGGCCTTTAGAACTTCCTGAGAATGAGATGTTTTATTCAAGAAAATGCCGACATAAGCAATAAATGCATATCCCAATTTTTCATAATCGATGGTCATTGAAGAGCCCTTGATCACTCCTGAGTCTTCCATTTTTTTTACTCTAATATGAATAGTCCCCGCCGACACGCCCATTCTTTTTGCGATATCCGTAAACGGAGTTCTTGTATTTTCTATAAGGACATCGAGTATCTGTCTGTCTAAATCGTCCAATTGCATCTTCATCATTAGAGTTTTATTATCAAAATGCTAATATAAAACGAATAATTATAATCAATTAGGGGTTTAAATTAAAAAATTGTTAAATTTAGGGGGATTATCGCTTCCTTTGTTCTCAAAAATTTAATCGGCATCCCTACATGAGGCTGACTTTCTGATTGGGCCCAATCGACAGGTTCGGTTATGTGACGATGCCCAAACAGTGCGTGATT